>UQHH01000039.1 GCA_900540865.1 uncultured Oscillospiraceae bacterium | reverse complement strand
TTGATTGAACGGCTTGGGCTTCCCGCCGGAAACCTTCTCGCCGCCTTGACGGAGCTTGAGCTTTCCGGCCTGGTGCGCCAGGCGCCCGGCAGGCGTTACTGTATGGTATGAGTGTAACCTATTTTTTTGCGGGTGTTTCCCGCGGAAGGAATGAAAACGAAACATGTCAAATTTGGTAATTGTGGAGTCACCGGCGAAAGCAAAAACCATTAAAAAATATTTGGGAAAAGATTTTGATGTCGTCGCCTCGATGGGCCACGTAAGGGACCTGCCGGAGGCGCGCCTTTGCGTCGACATCAAAAACAACTTTACCCCGCGCTACGAGGTAATCAAGGGCAAGGAAGAGCTTGTCGATAAGCTCAAAAAAGCCGCCGCGAAAAGCGAAGTCGTTTATCTCGCAACTGACCCCGACCGCGAGGGCGAGGCAATCTCCTGGCACCTTGCCTACCTGCTAGGCCTGGAGCTTGACGACAGCAACCGGATAGAATTCAATGAAATTACGAAAACAGGCGTGCAAAACGGGATGGAGCATCCCCGCGCCATCGATATTGACCTGGTAAACGCGCAGCAGGCCAGGAGGATTCTCGACAGGCTTGTGGGCTATAAGCTAAGCCCTTTCCTGTCGCAGAAAATCCGCAGAGGGCTTTCCGCCGGCAGGGTACAGTCTGTCGCCGTGCGCATTATCGTTGACCGCGAAGAGGAAATCCGCGCGTTTAAGCCGGAAGAATACTGGTCAATCGACGCGAAATTCATTCCCAAGGGCAGCAGGAAATCGTTCCCCGCGTCCCTTTACGGGGATGAAAAGGGCAAGCTGAAAATCACAAACGAGGAACAGGCGAACCAAATTTTAAAAGACCTCGACGGCGCGCAGTATACTGTGCTGAAGGTCAAAAACGGGACGCGCAAAAAATCGCCCGCGCCGCCCTTTATCACCTCCACGCTCCAGCAGGAGGCGTCGAGGAAGCTCGGCTTCCAGTCGCGCCGTACCATGAAGGTCGCGCAGGAGCTTTATGAAGGCGTTGAAATCCCTGAGCTGGGCGCGGTCGGCTTGATTACCTATATGAGAACGGATTCGCTGCGCATCTCGAACGACGCGGTCGCTGAGGTTACAGAGTTTATCAAAGGCCGTTACGGCGACAAATACCTGCCCTCAAAACCGCGTTTCTTCAAGTCCCGCGCAAGCGCGCAGGACGGCCATGAGGCAATTCGCCCGACCATGCCGTCCCTTGAGCCGGACAAAATCAAAGGCAGCCTGAGCTCCGACCAATATAAGCTTTATAGGCTCATCTGGGAGCGCTTTACCGCCTGCCAGATGGCTGACTGCATTCAGAAGACGACGCAGGCCGACATCGGCGCGAACGGCTACCTCTTTAAGGCGTCCGGCTATAAGGTCGATTTCGACGGGTTTACCATATTGTACGTAGAAGGCAAGGATACCGAGGAAGAAAAGGAAAAGCAGCTTCCCACGCTCGAAAAGGATATGCCGCTCAAGCTAAAGGAGCTCGTACCGAACCAGCACTTCACACAGCCGCCGGCGCGCTTTACGGAAGCGTCGCTCATCAAGGCGCTCGAAGAAAACGGAATCGGCCGCCCGTCCACCTATGCCGCGACCATCACGACCATTACGAACAGGGAGTACGTCAAGCGCGAGAGTAAAACACTCTTTCCGACAGAACTCGGCGAGGTAACGACCAAGCTGATGAAGGAGCGCTTTCCAAAAATTGTAAACGTCAAGTTCACCGCGCAGATGGAGCAGGACCTCGATAAAATCGAAAAGGGGAGCGAAGAGTGGGTCAACCTGCTCGACAGCTTCTACGGCGATTTCGACAAGACGCTCAAAAAGGCAAAAACCGAGATGGAGGGTGTAAAGCTGCACCTCAAGGAGGACGAGACGGACATCGTCTGCGAGCTTTGCGGCAGGAAAATGGTCGTCAAGGTTGGACGGTACGGCAAATTTATCGCCTGCCCGGGCTATCCTGAATGTAAAAACGTGAAAAAGTTTGTCCAGGAAATCGGCGTGACCTGCCCGAAATGCGGCGGCAACGTCATCGTCAGAAAGACGAAAAAGGGCAAGCCGTTCTACGGCTGCAGCAATTACCCGCAGTGCGACTTCGTTTCCTGGAATGAGCCGGTCAATGAAAAGTGCCCCAACTGCGGCGAAATCCTGTACAAGAAAAAAGGCAAAAAGCCGGCGCTCTACTGTGCGAAAGAGGGCTGCGGCTTTGAAAAGAAAATAGAGGAAAATAAAGAATGACCGTAACAGTAATCGGAGCGGGCTTAGCCGGCTGCGAGGCGGCGTGGCAGCTTGCGCGGCGCGGCGTGCCGGCCGTGCTTATCGAAATGAAGCCGAAGAAAAAAACGCCCGCGCACAGCAGCGACTATTTTTCCGAGCTCGTCTGCTCCAATTCGCTCAAGGCCGCGCGCGTAGAAAGCGCCGCCGGTATGCTCAAGCAGGAGATGCGCATGCTTTCCTCCCTTTTGATGGAATGCGCCGATTCGTGCGCCGTTCCCGCGGGCGGGGCGCTTGCCGTGGACCGTTCGCTTTTTTCACAGCTGGTAACGGAAAAAATCAAGGCGCACCCGCTGATTGAAGTCAGGGAAGAGGAAGTCATTTCATTACCGAAAGACGGCGTCCGTGTTATAGCGACAGGGCCGCTTACCTCCGATATGCTTGCAAAGGATATTGCGCAGCGCTTTGGCGGTTCGCTGAGCTTTTTCGATGCGGCGGCCCCGATTGTCACAAAGGAAAGTATCGATATGGAGCGCGCTTTCTGCGCCTCCCGCTACGACAAGGGCGGCGAAGACGACTATATCAACTGCCCGATGAACAAAGAGGAATACGAAGCCTTTTATGAGGCGCTCGTTGGGGCGCAGCGCGCGCCGCTCCATGATTTCGACGTAAACAACCCCAAGGTATACGAGGGCTGTATGCCAATCGAGGTGATGGCGCAGCGCGGGCAGGAAACCATCCGCTTTGGCCCGATGAAGCCGGTCGGCCTGCGCGACCCGAGGACAGGGCACAGGCCATGGGCGGTGCTGCAGCTACGCAGGGAAAACGCACAGGGGACGATGTACAATCTGGTAGGCTTCCAGACCAATTTGAAATTCCCGGAGCAAAAGCGCGTATTCGGGATGATTCCGGCGCTTCAAAACGCCGACTTTGTCCGTTACGGCGTGATGCACCGTAACACGTTTATCGATTCCCCGCGCATATTAAACGCTGATTTTTCCTGCAGGCAAGACCCCGCGCTTTTCTTCGCGGGCCAGCTTACGGGAGTAGAAGGCTATATGGAATCGGCCTCCTCCGGGCTTTTAGCCGGAATAAACGCGGCAAGAATTGCATTGGGTCAGGATGGCATAACGCTCCCGCGCGAATGCATGATGGGTTCCCTTGCCGCTTATATCAGCGACGATAGCATAGTGGATTTCCAGCCGATGGGCGCTAACGTGGGCGTTTTGCCTCCGCTTGCGCACCACATACGAGATAAACGCGAACGCGCGGCAGAGTACGCGCGGCGTTCCTTTTCTTTACTCAGCCAGACGATACAGGACGCGAAAATTTAAGCGCCCGTGAAAGGATTGGTCACAAAATGAAAATTATCCTCGATGCATTCGGCGGCGACAACGCGCCGCTTGAGATTATAAAGGGCGCGGCGCTTTCCATTGCGGAATTCGGTATAGATGTAATCCTGACGGGGGATGAAGGTATCATCCGAAAAACAGCGCAGGAAAACGGGATTTCCTTAGACCATATGGAAATCGTACACGCGCCGGGCGTGATTACAATGGACGACGAGGCAAGCGCCGCGGTCAAACGCAAGACCGATTCCTCCATGACGACGGGACTTGCGCTTCTCTCTGAAGGAAAGGGTGACGCGTTCGTTTCCGCGGGCAACAGCGGGGCGCTCGTCGTTGGCGCGACGCTTATCGTCAAGCGCATCAAGGGCGTCAGGCGGCCGGGCTTTGCTCCGGTTATGCCGACGGAAACCGGCTGCGCAATGCTCATCGACTGCGGCGCTAACGTCGAGTGCCGCCCGGAAATGCTTTTGCAGTTCGGTCAGATGGGCTCCATTTATATGGATAAGGTCATGGGCGTCAAAAACCCGCGCGTCGGGCTTGCGAACGTAGGCACCGAGGAGCACAAGGGCGGCGCGCTCCAGCACGAAACCTTCGCGCTTTTAAAGGACAGCGGCCTTCATTTTGTCGGCAACATCGAAGGAAGGGATTTCCCGGCCGGAGCGTGCGACGTACTCGTAACCGACGGCTTTACCGGCAACCTCATTTTAAAAACGTATGAGGGCGTCGCCATGGTGTTGATGGACAAAATTAAGGACATGTTTACAAAGAATATAAAAACAAAGCTCGCGGCAGCAATGGTTATGTCCGATTTAAAGGACATGAAAAAACAGTTCGATTATAACGAATACGGCGGCTCCCCGATTATGGGCGTATCGAAGCCTGTGTTCAAGGCGCACGGAAGCGCAAAGGCAAAGACGATAAAAAGCGCCATCCGCCTGACCAAGCAGTATGTCGAGGGCGGCGTTACGGAAGAAATTATAAATCTTATCAGCGCCTGCGCGCCAAAGGAGGAATAAAAATGAAAGAACTGCAGCAGGAGCTTCATTATACCTTTGAAGACCCGACCCTACTTGAAACCGCGCTCACGCATTCCTCGTATGCCAATGAGGTGAAGGGCTCGGTTAAATGCAATGAACGTCTCGAATTTTTGGGAGACGCGGTGCTGAGCATCGTCGTTTCTGATTTTATTTTTAAAAACTGCCCCAAGCTTCCTGAAGGGGAGCTGACAAAGCTGCGCGCCTCGCTCGTTTGCGAGAAGGCGCTCGCGGGATATGCGCAATCGATTCATTTGGGCGATTATTTAAAGCTCAGCCGCGGCGAGCATCACAGCGGCGGCGCGCAGCGCCCGTCGATTCTGGCGGACGCGTTTGAGGCGGTAATCGCGGCGATTTATCTCGACGGCGGTATGGAAAGCGCCCGCAGGCATATCCTGCGTTTTGTAGAGCCAGACATCAAAAGCCCCAAGCCGCGCAAATTCAAGGATTATAAAACGACCCTGCAGGAAATCGTGCAGAGAAACCCGGAGGAGCGCCTGAACTATGTACTGGTCGGCGAAAGCGGTCCGGACCATGACAAGCATTTTATTGTTGAGGTGCGCTTGAACAGCAATGTAATCGGCAAGGGCGGCGGTAAGAGCAAGAAAGAGGCCGAACAGCAGGCCGCGCGTGAAGCGATGGAGCTGATGGGCTATTGAAGCACGCGAACATAGCCCTTTTTATACCGCATAACGGCTGCAGGCACCAGTGCAGCTTCTGTAACCAGCGCGCAATCACGGGGAAATCCTACCAACCGTCTCCGCGGGATGTGGACGACGCCATAACGCGCGCGCTTGCTACATATAAAGGCGGCTCAAAAAATATGGAGCTTGCTTTTTTCGGCGGGAGCTTTACCGCCATCGGCAGGGACTATATGGAGTCCCTCCTGGAATCGGCTCAGCCTTATTTAAAAAACGGTACCCTGCGCGGTATCCGTATCTCCACGCGCCCGGACTGTATCGACGAACAAATTCTTTCACTTTTAAAATCGTATGGAGTGACCTCCATCGAGCTTGGCGCGCAGAGCATGTGCGATGCGGTGCTCAAGGCAAACGGCAGGGGGCATACTGCGCATGATGTAATTGCCGCTTCGCGTATGATACGGGAACGCGGCTTTTCGCTCGGCCTTCAGATGATGACGGGGCTTTATAAAAGCACCCCGCAGCGCGATTTTGAAACCGCTGAGCAAATCGCCGCGCTTTCACCCGATACCGTGCGGATTTACCCGACCGTTACAATGAAGGGAACAGCGCTTGAAACGCTTTATCTCGACGGAAGGTATACTCCGCCCACGCTTGAAGATACGGTCGCGCTTTGCTCCTCTTTACTGATATACTTTGAAGCGCGCGGCATTCCCGTTATCCGGCTGGGCTTGCACGACAGCGAAAGCTTAAAGGAAGATAGAATCGCGGGGCCTTACCATCCCGCTTTACGGGAGCTTTGCGAAAGCAGGATACTCCTGCTGGATATAAAGAAACAAATCAAGGAAAAGAAACTGCAGCGCGGCGCGCTTGCCCTGCGAATAAACCCGCGCGCGGCCTCAAAAGCCTGCGGGCAGAAGAAAAGCAATTTGGCAGAGCTTTCAAAGCTGGGGTACCATGCGGAAATCGTGCGGGACGAAAGCGTGCCTGTGGGCGCGGTAATCGCGGAGGAAAGGCAATGATAATCAGGGAAATAAAACCATCGGACTTCGAGCGGCTCATTTTCCTTTACAGTCAATTAAAGCCGGACGAAGAAGAACGCGTGTCCGGCGAAAAGCTGCGCGCGGTCTTTTCAAATATCTGCAGGGACAGCCGCCAGCGGGTTTACGTCTGCGAGGAAGGCGGAAGGCTTGTTTCCTCCTGCGTTCTCGTGCTGGTCGAAAACCTCACGCACGGCGCGCGCCCTTACGCGCTGGTCGAAAACGTGGTTACAGACAAAAATTACAGGAAACGCGGCTATGCCGCCGCGCTGCTCAGGCACGCGTGCGGTGCCTCAGGGGAATACGGCTGTTACAAGGTAATGCTGATGACAGGGGCGAAAGACGAAGGCACGCTGCGCTTTTACGAGCGGGCGGGCTTTAACAGGAACGATAAAACCGCGTTTATCAGGTGGTTGGATGAGAAAAATGTGACGGAGTGATACTGTGCTGTTAAAATCACTGGAAATTCAGGGATTCAAGACGTTTCCCGATAAAACGAAGCTGACGTTCGATAGGGGCATTACGTCGATTGTAGGTCCCAACGGCTCCGGCAAAAGCAATATCAGCGACGCTATCCGCTGGGTGCTCGGCGAGCAGTCGCCGAAATCCCTGCGCTGCTCTAAAATGGAGGACGTTGTGTTCAACGGCACCGATGACCGGAAAAAGCAGGGCTACGCCGAGGTTACGCTGACCATCGAGAACAAAGACCGCGCCCTGCCCTATAACGGGGACGAGGTGGCTGTCACGCGCCGCTATTACCGGAGCGGCGACAGCGAGTACATGATAAACAAGGCTGCCGTGCGTCTCAAAGATATTCACGAGCTGTTTATGGATACCGGGCTGGGGCGCGACGGCTACTCAATGATTGGGCAGGGTAAAATCGACAGCATTGTCGCCTCGAAAAGCGAGGACCGCCGTGAAATTTTTGAAGAGGCCGCGGGTATTTCCCGTTACCGTTACAGAAAAATAGAAGCCGAGCGCAAATTAAAGGCTACAGAGGAAAACCTTTTGCGCCTGCGCGACATCCTGCAGGAGCTGGAGGAGCGCGTCGGGCCGCTCGAAACACAGGCGAAAAAAGCGGAAGCGTTTTTAAGCTATTCCAAGGAAAAGCGCGAGCTTGAAATCGGTATCTGGCTCGACACGCTTGAAAAATCGGCAGGCGTCCTGCGCGCGCAGGAGGAGAAAATCTCCATTGCGAAAAGCCAGAATGACGCGGCCGCGGACGAGCTCGACCGCATCAGCGCGGAGACGGAGGCGCTGTTTTTAAAAAGCGGAGAGCAGGCCGCAAAGATAGACGCGGTACGCCGCGAAATCTCCGCGTTCGAGGAACAGGCTTCCCAAAAACGCGCGCTTGTCTCCGTTTCGGAGAACGACATCAGGCACAACGAAGAAAACATCAAGAGGCTGGAAAATGAAATCGAACAGCTCGAATCCACCTCCATGAACATAGAAAAGGAAGTCGAAGAAAAAACGCGCGCAATCGGCGAACACAACGAGAAGGTCGAAAGCCTGAAAAAAGCATATGACGCCTGCGCGCAGGAGCTGAATGAAATCAATTTAAACGCCAGCCGCAGCACAGATTTACTGCAGGAGGTATCCCTTGCCCTTACAAAGCTGAGCGCGAAGGCGGCGGATATCCGCGTATCCCAGATGACGAGCGAATCCTCTATTTCCGAGCTTTCCGCCCGCATGGAAACGCTTGGGCGCTCCAGGGATGAAAAAGAAAAGGCGAAGGAAGAGCTTACAGGCCTGCTTGCCTTTTATGAGAAGGCAAAAGAAGAGGCTGGCGAAAAAGCGCGGCAGCTCACAAACTCCATTAAAGGCTGTGAAATCAAGCTCGCGGGCAAGCAGAAAAAACGCGACGAGGCAAAGCAGCAGGCGGACAAGCTGCTGCTAGACGCGCAGGAGCGCCTGCGCCGTGTGAAAATGCTCGAGGATTTGGAGCGCAACCTCGAGGGCTTTAACCACAGTGTCAAAATTGTGATGAAGGAAGCCGCGCGCGGCGCGCTTTCCGGCATCCACGGGCCGGTTTCGCGCGTAATCAAGGTGCCGTCACAGTATAACGTTGCAATCGAGACGGCGCTCGGCGGCGCGATGCAGAACATCGTCACCTCTACAGAGGAAGACGCAAAGCGCGCAATTGGCCTGCTCAAGCAAAAGGACGGAGGGCGCGCGACCTTCCTGCCGATGACGACAATCAAGGGCGGCGTTTTAAACGAACGCGGGCTTGAAGCCTGTAACGGCTTTGTCGGCGTTGCAAGCGAACTTTGCTCGTGTGATAAACAGTATGATGGGATTTTGCATTCCCTGCTCGGCAGAATTGCCATTGCGGAGGATTTAAACAGCGCCGTTGTGATTGCAAAGCGTTTTTCCTACCGGTTCCGCGTCGTCACGCTGGACGGGCAGGTGGTAAACGCGGGCGGTTCCCTGACGGGCGGTTCCCTTGCGAGAAAGTCGGGACTTTTAAGCCGCGTCAGCGAAATCGAAAAAAACAAGCAGACGGCAGAAGAGCTTTCGGAAAAGGCGCGTAAGGCGCAGGAAGCATATAAAGCCATACAAAACGAAGCGTCAAGCGCGGAGGCTGAGCTTTTATCCCTGCGCGCGGAATATTCCAGGGCGCAGGAGGAAAGCATTCGCACAGACGCGCAGCATAACAGCTGCTCTGCGGAGCTTGAAAGCGCCGTGAGGGCGCTTGAGGAAATCAACGCGGAATATACCCAGTGCGCGGGGCGCGTCGGGCTGCTTCATAAAACAAACGAGCAGGCCAAGCGGGAGCTTTCAGAGCTTAACGAGGAAATCGCCCTAACGGAAAAGAAATCGGGCGATATCACCGGCAGCCGCGAGGAGCTTGCGTCAAAGCGTGAGGAATACGCGCGCAGACTTCAGGAATTCCGTTTGGAAATCGTCAAGGCGCAGAAAGACATTGAGGCGCTGAAATCTGAAATTTCACTTGCAAAAAGTACGGGAACCACACAGGAAGCCCGCCGCGCAGGGCTGCGCGAGGAAATCACGCACCTGAACCTGCGCAGCGAACAGGTAACGAAGCAAATCGAAACACTCAAGCAGTCTATCGCTGATATTGAGCGGGATATAAAGGACTCCCACGAAAAAATCGAAGCGCTGCAAAATGAGCGCGCGCGGTTTGACACGCGCAGCGCGGAGCTTCGTAAGCTGGAGCGGGAGAAAAACGCGGAGCGCGAGCTTTCCGGCCGCGAGCTTGCAAGGCTGGAGGAACGAAAGCTTAGCCTTCAGAAGCAGTACGACGATATT
The DNA here is from genome assembly GCA_900540865.1 of uncultured Oscillospiraceae bacterium. Classification (GTDB taxonomy): domain Bacteria; phylum Bacillota; class Clostridia; order Oscillospirales; family Acutalibacteraceae; genus Scatavimonas. The sequence goes on along the minus strand of UQHH01000039.1, from coordinate 15,672 downwards.
ATCGCGCAGCTTTGGGAAGAATATGAACTGACCAGGCGCGAGGCGGAGGAAACCGTCCCGCCGCTTGAAAACGTACAGGAAGCCAAACGGCGGCTCAATGAGCTGAAATCAAAAATCAAAGCGCTCGGCACTGTAAACGTCGCGGCAATCGAAGAATATAAAGAGGTTTCCGAGCGTTTTGCGTTTATGACCGGGCAGGTCGGGGACGTGGAAAAATCGCGCGCGGAAATCCTGCGCTTAATCGGTGAGCTTACAAAGCAGATGCGCGAAATTTTTATCGAACGCTTCCACCAAATCAACGAAAACTTCACAAGTACGTTCAAAGAGCTGTTCGGCGGCGGCAAGGCTTATCTGGAGCTTACCGACCCTGAGGACATCCTGCAGAGCGGCATCGACATCATCGTCCACCCGCCCGGAAAAATCGTCGTGCATCTTGAAGCGCTTTCAGGCGGCGAGAAAGCTTTGGTTGCAATTGCCTTATATTTTGCTATAATGAAGGTAAGTCCGGCGCCGTTCTGCGTGATGGACGAAATTGAGGCGGCGCTCGACGAGGTAAACGTAGACCGTTTTGCCTCATATCTGCGCCAAATGAACGATAAAACGCAGTTTATCCTCATTACACACCGGCGCGGCACAATGGAAGAGGCTGACGTTCTTTACGGTGTCACCATGCAGGACGAGGGCGTTTCCAAGCTTTTGGAGCTGCGCACGACCGAAACTGCCTCAAGGCCGTCCCAGCGCGGCGCGTAAATCAGGGACAATCAGGAAGATAAAGGAAGGCAAAACCAATGGGATTTTTCAGCAAAATAAAAGAGGGGCTTAAAAAGACGAGGGATTCCGTCGTCGGGCAAATCGACACGATGCTCAAGTCCTTTACCAAAATAGACGAGGAGCTGTTTGAAGAGCTCGAGGAGCTGCTCGTCATGGGGGATGTGGGAATCCACACCTCACAGCGAATTACAGAGCTTCTGCGCGAGCGTGTCAAAAAAGAAGGCGTGACCGACCCGAATGAAATCCACAGGCTTCTTTCAGAAATCGTCGCGGAGCTGCTTACGGGCGGCGAACAGCTTAAGCTCGATTCAAAGCCGTCGATTATTCTAGTCATCGGCGTAAACGGCGTTGGCAAGACGACGACCATCGGCAAGCTTGCAAACAATTTGCGGCAGGACGGCAAAAAGGTCCTGCTTGCGGCGGCGGATACCTTCCGCGCCGCGGCAATCGACCAGCTGGAAATTTGGGCGCAAAGGAGCAAATGTGAAATCGTCAAGCAAAACGAAGGCTCCGACCCCGCGGCGGTCGTGTTCGACGCGATTTCCTCAGCAAAGGCGAAAAACGCCGACGTCATTATCTGCGACACGGCAGGCAGGCTGCACAATAAAAAGCACCTGATGGACGAGCTTGCGAAAATCGGCAGGATTATCGACAGGGAGCTGCCGGACGCCGACAAGGAAATCCTGCTGGTCTTAGACGCGACCACGGGGCAGAACGCCGTCAACCAGGCGCGCGAATTTAAAAACGCGGCGGGTATTACCGGCATTGTATTGACGAAGCTCGACGGTACGGCAAAGGGCGGCGTGGTGCTTTCCATTAAGGAAGAGCTCGACGTCCCGGTCAAATATATCGGCGTGGGCGAGCAAATCGACGATTTACAGCCGTTTGACGCGCGGGACTTCTCAAAAGCGCTGTTCGACCACGAAAAAGACTCTTATTGAGGTACCCATATGGAAACATTTATTATCGCGTCCAATAACCCCAAAAAGATAAAGGAGCTGGAGCGCATTTTAAACCCGCTCGGCATCACGGCAAAGACGGCAAAGCAGGCGGGCTTTACGCTCGATGAGGTAGAAGAAACCGGCACGACCTTTCAGGAAAACGCGCGGCTCAAGGCGCTGGCGGCTTTTGAAAGCACCGGCATGCCGAGCGTCGCGGATGATTCCGGGCTGATGGTCGACGCGCTTGGAGGCCGCCCGGGCGTTTATTCCGCACGCTACGGCGGGGAGGGCGCGAGCGACCTCGATAAAATCTACAAGCTTTTGGGCGAGCTCAAGGACGTTCCGATGGAAAAGCGCACCGCTTCGTTTGCAAGCGCCATCTGCTGTATTTTACAGGACGGCACAATGCTCGAGGTGTTTGGAACGTGCGGCGGAAAAATCGCGTTTGAACCGTTCGGAGAGGGCGGCTTTGGCTACGACCCAGTTTTCCTGGTGGACAGCGGCAAAAGCTACGCGCAGCTGTCGGCGGAGGAAAAGGACGCGGTAAGCCACAGGGGAAACGCCCTGCGCGCCTTGAAAGCGGAACTTGAAAAATACTATTCCATTTAATATACGGAGGAATTATATGCTCAACAGCAAACAGCGGGCGTACCTGCGCGGCCTTGCAAACACAATCGATACCATCGTCATGGTGGGCAAGGGCGGCATGAACGGCCAAATTATCAATCAGGCGGACGACGCGCTCACGGCGCGCGAGCTGATTAAAGGCAAGGTGCTTGAATCTGCCGGACAGACGGCGCGCGACGCGGCGCAGGAAATCGCGCAGGCGGTAAACGCGGACGTCGTACAGGTAATCGGCAGTAAATTTGTGCTCTACCGCAAAAACCGCAAGGAGCCAAAAATTGAGCTGCCGAAAGCAAGCCGCGCATGAACAGCGGTTTAAAAAAGCTCGGAGTGCTCGGCGGTACGTTCAACCCCATACATCTGGGGCATATCGGCTTGGCGCAGGCGTTTATTTCATCTTTAGGTCTTGACCGCGTTTTATTGATGCCGGCGTCCGTCCCGCCGCACAAGGAGGCCCTGCAGCTTGCTTCTGCGCAGGACCGTTTCAATATGTGTCAAATTGCGGCGCGGGGGCATGATAAAATAGAGGCGTGCAGGCTTGAGCTTGAGCGCGGCGGTAAAAGCTATACGGCCGATACGCTCAGGAGCTTAAAGGAGCTGTACCCCAAAGCGCAGCTTTACCTGATAACCGGCGCCGATATGTTCTTAACGCTTCAGGATTGGCGGGAGCCTGAAACGATTTTTTCGCTCGCAACCATCTGCACTGCCCCGCGCGGCGGCGCGGGCAGGGAAACGCTGATGGAACACGCAAAATTTTTAAAAACGCTCGGCGCTCGGTGTGAGGTGCTCAAAGAACCGATTATGCAGGTATCTTCGAGTACCATCAGGCAGGCTGCGGCTTCCGGCGGCGATGCCGCTCCGCTTACGGGGGTTGGCGTTGCGGAATATATCAGGACAAACGGCCTTTACAAGGAGTGATTTCTGTGTTCATCGAGGATTACAAGAGACTCATCAAATCACGTATGGGCGAGAAGCGCTACATCCATTCGCTCAATGTAGCGAAGGAAGCGGTGCGCCTTGCAAAGCTTTATGGCGCGGACGTTAAAAAGGCGGAGGTCGCGGGGCTTTTGCACGACGTTACAAAGGAAACGCCGCCGCCGGAGCAGTTGAAATTGATTAAGGCGTCTGGTATAATACTCAGCGAAGTGCAGAAGGTATCGCCGAAGCTGTGGCATGCAATATCCGGCGCCGCGTATATCAGGATGCAGCTGAGCGTGACAGACCCCGACATCGTAAGCGCCGTTCGTTTTCACACGACGGGGCGCGCGCAGATGTCGTTACTGGAAAAGGTCATATTCGTCGCCGATTTTACGGGCGAGGAGCGCGACTACGACGGCGTAGAGCTTATGCGCCAAAAATCGAATGAGAGCCTGGAGGAAGCGATGCTGTTCGGGCTGTCCTTTTCGATTGCGGATTTGGCAAAGCGCGGCCTGGCGGTTGACCCGAACACACTGGCGGCGTATAATCAAATTGTTTTGAGCAGATTAAAAAGACAACAGGAGGGACTTCTTTGACAGCATTGGAAACCGCGAAATGCGCGGCAATCGCGCTCGACGGCAAAAAAGGTGAAAAAATAAAAGTCATAAAAATTACGGACGTTTCTGTCCTTGCGGATTATATGGTAATCGCGACCGGTAATAACAGCACGCACGTGAAGGCGCTGTCGGACGAGGTGGAGGAAAAATTGAGCGAAGCGGGCGTTTCCGTCAGCCATATTGAGGGCTACCGCTCGAATAGCTGGATTCTGCTTGACTACGTCGACGTTATTATTCATGTATTCTCTGACGAGGCTAGGCAGTATTATGACCTCGAGCGCCTCTGGCAGGATGGCGAAACCATCGATTTGCCGGAGCTTGCGTAAATAAATTTTGTTCCGCCCTGTGTCCTTACAGGCAGGGGGCGGATTATCTTTTAATCGTATGATTTTCAGGAGGGAAAGGTTTTGAAATACGACCACAAAGCAGTAGAACCGAAATGGCAGAAAACCTGGGAAGAGAAGGGCGTGTTCCACGCGCAGCCGAATTCCGGTAAAAAGAAGTTCTTCGCCCTGATTGAATTCCCGTACCCGTCGGGACAGGGCCTTCATGTCGGGCATCCGCGCCCGTATACGGCGCTCGACACCGTCGCGAGGAAACGCAGGCTGCAGGGCTATAACGTACTGTATCCAATCGGCTGGGACGCGTTCGGGCTGCCTACTGAAAATTATGCGATTAAAAACCATATCCATCCGGAAATCGTTACAAAGCAGAACATCGCCCGCTTTAAGCAGCAAATCCAGTCGCTCGGTATTTCGTTCGACTGGAGCAGGGAAATCAACACCACTGACCCGGAATATTTCAAATGGACGCAGTGGATTTTTCTCCAGCTGTTCAAAAAAGGGCTTGCCTATAAAAAGGAAATGGCGGTCAACTGGTGCACGTCCTGCAAATGCGTGCTTGCGAACGAAGAGGTGGTAAACGGCGTATGCGAGCGCTGCGGCAGCGAGGTCGTGCGCAAGGTTAAGTCCCAGTGGATGCTGAAAATCACCGAATACGCTGACCGGCTGATTGACGACCTCGACCTTGTCGATTACCCAGACCGCGTCAAGGCGCAGCAGAAAAACTGGATAGGTCGCTCGACCGGCGCGGAGGTCGATTTCGACACCTCCTCCGGCGATAAGCTGACAATTTACACGACCCGGCCCGACACGCTGTTCGGCGCTACATATATGGTAATATCGCCTGAGCACCCGCTGATTGAAAAGTGGAAGGGCTCGATTAAAAATATGGACGAGGTACGCGCTTACCAGGAGCAGGCGGCAAGGAAGTCCGACTTCGAGCGTACTGAGGTCGCCAAGGTCAAAACCGGCGTGCTTTTAAAAGGCGTCCACGCCGTCAATCCGGTCAACGACAAGGAAATCCCGGTTTTTATTTCCGACTATGTGCTCGTATCCTACGGAACAGGCGCGATTATGGCGGTACCTGCGCACGATACGCGTGACTGGGAATTCGCCAAAAAGTTTAATCTTCCGATTATTGAGGTCGTCAAAGGCGGCAGCGTGCAGGAGGAAGCGTTTACCGACTGCGAAACGGGCGCGCTTGTCAATTCCGGTATCCTCGACGGCTTGAGCGTTGAGGAAGCAAAGGTGAAAATAATCGATTGGCTGACAGAGAACGGCAGGGGCAAGGCCAAGGTCAATTACAAGCTGCGCGACTGGGTATTCTCCCGCCAGCGCTATTGGGGCGAGCCGATTCCGATTGTCCACTGTAACAAGTGCGGCTATGTACCGCTCCCCGAAAGCGAGCTGCCGCTCGAGCTTCCGATGGTCGATTCCTACGAGCCAACGGAAAACGGGGAATCCCCGCTTGCAAAAATTACGGACTGGGTTGAAACAACCTGCCCGAAGTGCGGCGCGAAGGCACACAGGGAAACGGATACCATGCCCCAATGGGCGGGTTCCTCCTGGTACTACCTGCGCTATATGGACCCGCACAACAAAGAGGCGCTCGCCTCCAAGGAGGCCATCGATTACTGGTCGCCCGTCGACTGGTACAACGGCGGCATGGAGCACACGACGCTCCATCTCCTTTACAGCAGGTTCTGGCACAAGTTCCTTTACGATTTGGGAATCGTCCCGACAAAGGAGCCGTACCAGAAGCGCACGAGCCACGGCATGATTCTCGGTGAGAACGGCGAAAAAATGAGCAAATCCAGGGGCAACGTCGTAAACCCTGACGACATCGTCGAGGAATACGGCGCGGATACCATGCGTATGTATGAAATGTTTATAGGCGATTTTGAAAAGGCCGCGCCGTGGAACCCGTCGAGCATCAAGGGCTGCCGCCGTTTCATTGAGCGCTACTGGAACCTTCAGTCAATTCTTATAGAAGGAGAGGCTGTCCGCCCTGAGCTCGAAAGCGCGTTCCATAAGACCATCAAGAAGGTCGGGGACGACATTGAGAACATTAAATTCAATACGGCTATCGCGGCGCTCATGGCGCTGATTAACGATATTTCAAACGTGGGCTCTATCAACAAAGAGGAGCTTCGTATCTTCACCATCCTGTTAAATCCCTTTGCGCCGCATGTGACAGAAGAGGTATTCAAGGTTTGTGTTTTGGGTGAAGGAATCGTAGCGCAGCAGGAGTGGCCGTCTTACGATGAAAGCAAATGCAGGGAAGATACGGTCGAAATCGCGGTTCAGATTAACGGAAAGCTTCGTTCCCGCATTGTCATTCCCGCCGACGCCTCCAGCGAGCAGGCGCTTGCCGCCGCGAAAGCCGACCAAAAGGCCGCCGCGGCTTTAAGCGGGCTTCACATAATGAAGGAAATTTACGTCAAGGGTAAGCTTGTAAATATTGTCGCTAAGCAAGTACAATAAATAATCCGTCGAAATATGCACATTAGTCTTGACATTTGGAAGATGTTTATTGTATAATAATTAGTGCAATTTGATGCAAGTAACCCCTGCCTGATGGCGGATGGGAGGGAAGATAGATGTCAGAAGTCAGAATCAAGGATAACGAATCTCTTGAAAGCGCTTTGAGAAGGTTTAAAAAGCAGTGCGCAAGAGCCGGCGTTATTGCTGAGGTGCGCAAGAGAGAGGCTTATGAAAAGCCCTCCGTCAAGCGTAAGAAGAAGTCTGAAGCGGCACGTAAGCGTAAGTTTAAATAACTTACCGCTTGAACTGCATTGAAAACGACTCCAATGAAAAAGCGGGCATTGCGCCCGCTTTTTTGAATATCCGGCAGGTTGGTAGAATATATGAAAACAGCCCATACCCATAAGGTAACGGACATAAACGCCGAGATGCTTTCAAAGCTTCGCGTGCGTTATGTCCTTCTCGACATCGACAATACAATTAAATCCTACGGAGCGCCGGCGCCGTATGAAGGCATAGAAGCCTGGCTGCGTGAAATGAAGGAGCGCGGTGTGCGCGTCGTTTTGTGCTCGAATAATTTCAAGAGCAGGGTAAAGCCTTTTTCCGACGCGCTGGGCGCGGAGTATGTAAGCTTTTGCCTAAAGCCCTCCCCGTTTGGCTTTCTGCGCGCTAAAATGCGGCTGCATGCAAAGCACGGTGAAATCCTCGTCGTCGGCGACCAGGTTTTTACCGATATTATGGGCGCAAAGCTCCTGGGGCTGAAAGCGCTGCTTGTCGACCCTGTCAGCCTTGAAAACGAGCGCGGCACGGTAAAGTTCCGGCGCTTTTTGATGAAAGGCTTCCGTAAAAGAATCGAAACAAGGAAAGCACCGTTTTAAAAAGGAGGAAAACAGCATGAACAATAAAATCCTTTTGCTGCTTGGACCGAACCTCAACATGGTTGGCGTGCGTGAGAAAAACGTATACGGACAGCAGACGGCGGAAAGTATAAAAGAAGAGGTAATCGCCTATGGGAACAGCCGCGGCTATGAAGTGGACGTTTTCCAGTCGAACCACGAGGGCGGTTTAATCGACCAAATTCACGCGGCGCGCGGTAAATACTGTGCCGCCATAATAAACGCCGGCGCGCTTACGCATTATAGCTACGCGCTGCGCGACGCGATTCCCTGCGCGCAGCTTCCTTTCATCGAGGTGCATATGTCGAACATCCACGCAAGGGAAGAGTTCCGGCATACCTCCGTCATTGCGCCCGTGTGCAAAGGCCAGATTGCGGGCTTCGGCAAGCAGGTGTATTTCCTCGCAATCGACGCGGTAAAGGGCATAATATCATGACTGGATTAACGGCTGAAAAGAAGGGTTTGCTATGAAAAACAGATGGGAACGCCTGCGCGAAGGGCTGACGCAGCCGGGAGAAGCCGCGCTTGTAACATCGGACGTCAACCGTTTTTATTTGACGGGCTTCCGTTCTTCCGCCGGGTGCGTGCTCATTACAAGGTCAAACGCATACCTGCTTGTGGACTTCCGATATGGAGAGGCCGCGAAAAAGGCCGTTAAGCACATGGAGGTCGTTGTGTTCGACCGGCTTTCTGAAAGCCTGAAAACGCTTTTGAAAAAGCACCGTGCCAAAACCGTTTATCTTGAATGCGAGGGCATCAGCGTCAGGCAGGCGCACCAGTTCGCCAAAATGTTTGAGCCGGTATCCGTCGGCACGGTAGCGGATGAAACGCTCGACCACCTGCTTTGCAACATGCGGCTGATTAAAAGCCGCGCAGAGATTATGAAAATCAAGGAAGCGCAGCGCATCACGGAGGAAGCGTACCTTGAAACGCTGAACCTCATAAAGCCCGGCGTGACCGAGCGGGAGCTTGCGCTTTATCTGGAATTTGAAATGAAAAAACGCGGCGCGCAGGGCGTTGCGTTCGATTTAATCACCATCGCCGGGAAAAAGACGTCCCTGCCGCACGGCGAGCCGGACGGCTCCGTTGTAGAAGAAGGCAATTTCGTCACGATGGACATCGGCTCGGTATTTGACGGTTACCACAGCGACATGACGCGCACCGTCGCGGTGCACCATGTAACCGAAGAGCAGCAAAAGGTTTACGAAATTGTAAAAACCGCGCAGGAAACGGCGCTCAAAGGAATAAAAGCGGGCGTTACCGGCGAATACGCCGACGCGCTTGCGCGCGATGTTATCAAAGGGGAGGGCTACGGCGACTGCTTCGGCCATTCCACGGGCCACGGCGTCGGCCTTTGCATCCATGAGGAGCCGCGGCTTTCCGTAGCCTCAGAAACCATTTTGAGCAATGGTATGATTGTCACGGTAGAGCCGGGCATCTACCTGCCGGGTAAGTTCGGCGTGCGTATCGAGGACATGGTATGCGTGACCAAAAGCGGCTGTACAAACCTTACAAATATCCCCAAGGAGCTCATGATTCTGTAATTTTTTCGGCTTGGCTGTTGCAATTTGGCTGGTTCATCTGTATAATATAAATTTGTAAATTGGTAAACCCTGTATGTTTTACCGGCAACGTATATTTTAGGAGGATTTTATTTATGATATCTGCAGGAGATTTCAGAAACGGCGTCACCTTTGAGATGGACGGACAGGTTGTCTCTATCATTGAGTTCCAGCATGTCAAGCCGGGCAAGGGCGCCGCTTTCGTTCGCACAAAAATCAGGAATGTCATTACAGGCTCTGTCGTTGAAAAAACCTTCAACCCCAACGACAAATACCCGACCGCTTTTATCGAGAGAAAGGACATGGAATACCTCTACAGCGACGGCGACCTTTATTATTTCATGGACAGCGAGACATACGAGCAGATACCAATCAGCAGCAGCGTGCTCGGCGACAACTTCAAGTTCGTCAAGGAGAACATGACCTGCAAGGTGCTTTCCTACAAGGGCAACGTCTTCGGCGTAGAGCCGCCGAACTTTGTAACGCTTGAGGTTACGCAGACGGAACCGGGCGTAAAGGGCGATACCGCAACAAACGTTACCAAACCCGCGACGCTTGAAACGGGCGCGGAAATCAAGGTTCCGATTTTCATCAACGAAGGCGATACGATTCAAATCGACACGCGTACGGGCGAATATATGGCCCGCGCATAACAAAAGGAGTAATAACATGACGCTGACTGAAAAAATTGCTTATATCAAAGGACTTGCAGAGGGCTTGAAGCTCGACGAAAACAAGGACGAGGTCAAAATTATCAACGCAATCGTCGATTTGCTCGACGACATGGCGCTTGCCGTATCGGAGGTTGAGGAGTGTCTCGACGACGTATGCGAGCAGGTTGACGCGGTGGACGAGGATTTAGCCGACCTCGAAGAGGAGTTCTACGACGAGCTTGAAGAATGCGACTGCGGCTGCTGCGACGATGAGGACGACGAGGAAGACGTATATTATGAGGTTACCTGCCCGACCTGCGGCGAGGTTATCTGCCTGGAAGAGGATTTGCTCCTTTCCGGCGAGATGGACTGCCCCAAATGCGGCGAAAACCTTGAGTTCGATTTCTCCGATTTGTTCGACGAGGACGAGGAATGCGGCTGCTGCGCTTCTGAAAAGAAGGATGAAGCGGAAGACCTGATGAGCTGAAAATTATGAACCGAATCGGCACCCCTCGAATAGTATATCGAGGGGTGTTTCTATGTTCCGGTACCGGTACAGAAAACGGAAGAAGCCAAATGTATTCAAAAGAGTGTTTTTATTTCTTTTGGTGTTGGCTGTCGCCGTTTTTATTTTTTTTGAGATGATGCTCCGCCCGATGATTGCGGGACTCGCAGGCGTGAAGGCAACGGCGCTAGCAACCGAGGCAATCAACACGGCGGCGCAAACAGAGCTTCAGGATGTCGATTTTACATACAGTGACCTGGCTACCGTACAGTATACGCAGGATGGAAATTCCATACAGGGCATTACGACGAATTCGCTCAATATGAATAAACTAAAGGCAGCCTATACGCTCGAAGCGCAGAAGCAAATCGATTCCCTGCGCAGCCGCGCGATACAAATCGCGGTGGGAGACCTTACCGGAATCGAGCTGTTCAAGGGAAAGGGGCCGCGCATTCCCGTTGCGCTCGATTTTGAAAGCAGCATCGAGACAAAGGTTGACAGCAAGTTTGTTTCAGCGGGAATCAACCAGACGCAGCATATCATCGACCTTACCATTACAGCCAAAATGTTCCTGATAGGCGACGAGGGCCTCAAGAATGTGGAGGTTGTAACAAACGTGCCGATTGCGGAGACGATTATCGTCGGTACCGTCCCGGCTTTATACCTCGGAAAAAATGCGTCCTAATTGTAAATTTATGTCGCAATCCGCCGTCGCCTCTTGAAGATAACGGCGTCATATGGTATTATAAACGGTAAGCTTAAAGGAATGGAGGCACGACCGATTGCCTGAAAATACAGAAGAAAAAACACAGGCGCAAAGCCAAAAGGAATATACGCGTCTCGTAACGGAAATTATGCAGGCGCGCGCCCGCGGCGATAAGCCGCTTGCCTATATCAGGACATATGGCTGCCAGCAAAATGTGGCCGACAGTGAAAAAATTAAAGGGATGCTCAGTGAAATGGGATATTCCTTTACCGATACCCCGGATGAAGCGGATTTTATCCTGTTCAACACCTGCGCCGTCCGGGAGCATGCCGAGGACCGGGTGTTCGGCAATGTGGGCGCGCTCAAGGCGCTCAAACGCCGGCACCCGTCGGCGCTCATCGCGCTGTGCGGCTGTATGATGGAGCAGCAGCATGTCGCCGACCGCATCTATAAAAGCTACCCGTTTGTAGGGTTGGTGTTCGGCACGCACTACCTGCACCGCTTCCCGGAGCTTTTGTATGAAAGCCTGTTTACCGGAAAGCGCGTGTTCGTAAGGGGAGACGACGACAGGTTCGTTCACGAGGGCATCCCCGTAAAACGCGACGGCTCCTTTAAAGGGTGGCTGCCCATCATGTATGGCTGCGATAATTTCTGCTCCTACTGCGTCGTACCGTATGTGCGCGGCAGGGAGCGCAGCCGCAAACCGGAAGAAATTTTAAAAGAGGCAAACGAGCTTGTAGGGTCCGGCTATAAGGACATTACGCTGCTCGGGCAAAACGTAAACTCTTATGGAAAAGGGTTGGAGGAATCGATAACCTTTGCGCAGCTGCTTTCAAAAATAGACGAAATCGAAGGAGAATATTGGCTGCGGTTTATGACGAGCCATCCGAAGGACTGCACCAGGGAGCTCATCGATACCATAGCGCGGGGCAAGCATATCAGCCTGCACCTGCACCTGCCCTTCCAGTCGGGAAGCAACGGTATCTTAAAGCAGATGAACCGGCGGTATACAAGGGAGCAGTATTTGGAAATTGTCCGTTACGCAAAAGAAAAAATTCCGGGCGTGTCGCTTACGAGCGATGTAATCGTCGGCTTTCCCGGCGAAACGTACGAGGATTTTAAAGAAACGCTTTCGCTTATACGTGAGGTTGGGTTTACCTCGCTGTTCACTTTTATCTTTTCCCCGCGCGCGGGCACGCCCGCCGCAAAAATGGACGACCCTGTACCCGCTTCTGAAAAATCGAAATGGTTTTCCGAGCTTTTGCAGGTGCAGGAGGAAATCGCGGCTATCCGGTGCGCCCATATGGTTGGACAAACCGTCAAGGTTCTGGTGGAAGGAAAAACAGGTAAAAACGATGCATTAACCTCGCGTACTTCCGGCAATATAATAGTGGAGCACGACGGGCCGGAGGAGCTTATCGGCACGTTTGCCAAGGTCAAAATAACAAAAGCGCGCAATTGGATTTTGAAGGGCGAGCTTTTATAAAATCAGGAGGATGTTAAAATGGAACTTATCGAAATGGCAAGAGAGCTAGGAAAGGCTATCCAGAAGGAAGACAGCTATCTGAAGCTGCAGATTGCGAAACAGCAGAGCGACGAGGATAAGGAGCTCCAGGAGATGATTGGCCAGTTCAACCTAAAGCGTATGGCAATCAACAACGAAGCGACAAAGACCGACCGCGACGACGAAAAGCTTCAGGCATTGAACACAGAGATGCGCGAGGTTTACGACAAAATCATGAAAAACGAGAACATGCTTTCTTATAACCATCACAAAGAGGCGCTCGACACCGTTTTACAGCGCGTCATCGCGATTATCACCCAGTCGGCGGATGGGGAAGACCCGGAAACGACCGACTATTCCCCGGGCTGCGGCGGAAGCTGTTCTTCCTGCTCCGGCTGCCATTAAATTTAAAAAGAAAACGCATGAGGTGATAAGACAATGGCTGAACTCAGCCCGATGATGAAACAATATTTCAAAATCAAAGAGGAAAACAAGGACAGCATATTGTTTTTTCGCCTCGGCGATTTTTACGAGATGTTTTTCGACGACGCGAAGCTTGCGTCGAAGGAACTCGAACTGACCTTAACGGGAAGGGACTGCGGCCAGGAGGAACGCGCGCCGATGTGCGGCGTTCCTTACCACAGCAGCGAGGCATACATAGCGCGGCTCGTCGCAAAGGGCTACAAGGTGGCCATTTGTGAACAAACCGAGGACCCGGCGGCCGCGAAAGGGCTTGTAAAGCGGGATATTATCCGTGTCATAACGCCCGGTACGGTCATCGAGAGCAGCATGCTCGACGAAGGCAAGAACAACTATATCTGCTGCGCCTTTACAAGAAATGGCAGCGTCGGCGTCGCGTTTTGCGACATCTCGACGGGCGAGCTCCACGCGACCGCCCTTGCGGGGAGCGACTGCCTCGCAAAGCTTCAAAACGAGCTGTCCCGCTTTTCCCCGCGCGAAATACTAATTGGAGGGGACACGGTCAATTTTAAAGAGCTGCCGGGCTTTATCAGGGACAGGCTTTCCGCCGGTGTCGAAATGCTTTCCGACAGTAAATTTGACGATTCTGTATGCTATGCAAGCGCCGTTTCACAGTTTGGGGAAAAGAACGTAAAGCCTTTGTGCGACGAGGGCATGGGCGAGCTCGTATGCAGCATCGGCGCGCTGCTTAATTATCTCAGGGAAACGCAGAAAACAGGGCTCGAGCGCATCAATACGCTTGATGTGTACAGCGAAACGCAGTTTATGAACCTCGACTTCAATACGCGGCGCAATCTTGAGCTGATGGAAACACTGCGCAGCAAGGAAAAGCGCGGCAGCCTCCTTTGGGTCATCGACAAAACGAAAACAGCCATGGGCAAGCGGATGCTTCGCTCGTGGATTGAACAGCCGCTTATCAGCTGCGCGCCCATCGTCAAAAGGCAAAACGCCGTGGAGGAGCTTGTAAACGATACGGTAATGCGCCTGGAGCTTTCAAACACGCTTTCCGGCGTGCTTGACATCGAGCGCCTGATGACGCGCATCGTCTACGGTACCTCGAACGGCAGGGAGCTTCGTTCGCTTTCCACCGCGCTCCAAAAGCTGCCCGAGGTCAAAGAACAGCTTGCGGGCGTTTCCTCCAGCTATTTGCGGGAAATTTACGAAGGTATAGACGAGCTTACCGATATGCGTGATTTAATCGACCGCGCAATCGTCGACGACCCGCCGTTTTCCGTGCGGGAGGGCGGTATCATCCGCAGGGGCTACAACGAAGAGCTCGATATGCTAAACGGGGACATGAACAGCTCGACAGACCTGCTTGCCAGCATCGAGGCGCAGGAGCGTCAAAAGAGCGGCATACCAAAGCTCAAGGTCGGTTACAACCGTGTATTCGGTTATTATATCGAGGTTTCAAACTCCTACAAGGAAATGGTGCCCGATACATATATCAGGAAACAGACGCTCACAAACTGCGAGCGCTTCATTACACAGGAATTAAAAGAGCTCGAGGGCAGGATTCTCGGCGCGAAGGACCGCGCGGTCACACTGGAATACGCGCTCTTTGACGAGGTGCGCAAGACGGTCGCCGCGGAGCTTACGCGCATTCAAAACACCGCAAAATGTATTGCGCAGCTCGACGTGCTCTGCTCCTTTGCATCCACCGCCTCAGACAACCGCTACTGCCGGCCGGAGGTCAATTTGAGCGGCGTCATAAAGCTCAAGGACAGCCGCCACCCGGTTGTAGAATGCCTGCTCGACGGCGCGCCGTTCGTTCCGAACGACGTTTACCTCGATACGGCTGAAAACCGCACCGCCATCATCACCGGCCCGAATATGGCGGGTAAATCGACCTATATGCGCCAGGCGGCGCTGATTGTCCTGATGGCGCAAATCGGCAGCTTCGTACCCGCGAATTCCGCGGAAATCGGCATAGTCGACAGCATCTTCACAAGGGTCGGCGCGTCGGACGATTTGGCCTCCGGGCAGTCGACCTTTATGGTCGAGATGAATGAGGTCGCAAATATCGTCAAAAGCGCAACCTCCAGAAGCCTTTTGATTCTGGATGAAATCGGCAGGGGAACCTCAACCTTCGACGGGATGAGCATAGCGCGCGCGGTGCTTGAATACGTGACCGATAAAAAGAAGCTTGGCGCCAAGACGCTCTTTGCAACGCATTACCACGAGCTTACCGTTATGGAAAACCTGCTCGACGGCGTAAAGAACTATAACATCGCGGTCAAAAAACGCGGGGACGACATCACGTTTTTGCGCAGGATTGTCCCAGGCGGGGCGGACGACAGCTACGGCATCGAGGTCGCAAAGCTCGCGGGTATTCCGGACTGGATTATAAGCCGCGCAAAGCAGATTTTAAAGGAGCTTGAAAGCGATAACAGCAAAGCTCCTGCTGAAAAGAAAACGAAAAAGGCAAAAAATACGCAGGAGCCGCTGATGGAAATGTCCCTGCTTGACACGGGAACCTCCAAAATCAAGGAAAAGCTGCTTTCTGTCGACATCAATACGCTTACGCCGATTGAATCGATGAACATCCTGTTCGATTTAATCCGGCAGGCAAAGGAAAACGCATAAGCCCAAATCAATTCTGACGGAGGTGAGCCTTGTGGGGAAAATCAATGTGCTCGATAAGCATGTCGCGGAGCTGATAGCGGCGGG
>UQHH01000038.1 GCA_900540865.1 uncultured Oscillospiraceae bacterium | reverse complement strand
TCTATTTCATTTTTACCGGTTTGGGCCGGCTCGGAAGCCTTTGCCGCCTCGAGCGCCTCGTCGTCCTCCAGAACCTCAAGGTCTTCGGCGCTGATGACGCGCATTTTTTTGCGGCTTAAAATATCGTACATAGCGGGCACGACATAAAGCGTCATCGCCGTAGCGTATATCAAACCGCCAATGCATACAATTGCGACCGGCTGCATCATCTCGGAGCCGGTTCCGATGCCGAGCGCCATGGTGGAAAGGCCCAGGATGGTTGTAATCGCCGTCATCAGGATGGGGCGCATCCTCGTTTTGGAGGCTTCGATAATCGCTTCCTTCTTTTCCATGCCGGACATACGCAGGCGGTTGATGTAATCGATCAGCACAATACCGTTGTTAACGATAATACCCGCAAGCATGACGAAGCCGATCATGGAAACGACGCTCAACTCGTTGCCTGTAATCAAAAGCGCGAGCAGGCCGCCCGTGAACGCGAGCGGAATGGTAAACATAACGATGAACGGGGACAAAAGCGACTGGAACTGCGCAACCATAATCAAATAGATGAGCACAACCGCGAGCAGCAGCATGGTCATCAGCTGGGAAAGCGCCTCCATAATCGTCTCGTTTTCACCGGAATAATCGATAGACATCCCCTCGGGAAGAGCGTGGCCGTCGAGCGCCTTATGTACCGCGTTTGTAACGAGCGTAACGTTGTGCCCTTCCTTAAGCTCCGCGCTGACGGAGATATATCTGCGCTGGTTGTCGCGGGAAATGGAATTAAGCGAATGCGCGTCTTCTATCTTGGCGATATCGCTTAGCTTTACCTTTGTCTCGCTCCCGTCCTGCTGGGCGGCGGTGAGGACATAAGCACGGATATCCTCCGGGGTAATATCCTTTGCTTTCCCGTCTACGACTATTACGTCCAGAGCGCTGCCGTCCTCCTGCTTCAGCGTGGTCGCGGTTGTTTCGCTCTTGATTGCCGCCGAAATATCCATATAAACCTGCGCGACTGTCAAACCCTTGAGCATCGCCTTCGTTTTGTCAACGGTAATTCGAATTTCCGGCGTAGTATCCTCAACGCCGTTATCCACCTCGGCTACACCGTCCACGCCTTCTATAAGCTTTCCGATTTCCGTCGCCTGTTTGTAAAGCTGGTCGAGATTCTCCCCGTAAAGCTTGAGCGTAACACCGGAGGCTCCCATGGAGCTCATCGACATCATGGAGGCTTCGGCGCTTGCCGTAACCTTCGCGTCAAGCCCGCCGCATTTTTCCTCGAGCGCTTTCGCGATTTCCCCGTTCGACATCGAAGCGTTTTCCTTTGGAAGCACATACATCATAACAGTGGTGCTTTCCCCGCTGCTTTGTCCGCCGGAGGAGCCCATTCCGAGCATACTGCCCATATTTCCGCCGACCATTACGCCGACCGTTTCGATGTCTTTTATGGTTTCCGCCTGCTTTAAAATTTCATCCGCTATCTTCGTTGTGTCGTCAAAGGTAGCGTCCTCGGGCATTTCCACATTGACGGAAATACTTTCGCCCTCCGATTCCGGCATAAAGGCAAAGCCCTTCTGCATAACAAACACAACGCTTACAACAAGCAGTATGACCGACACGAGCAGCGGTACAAATTTATATTTGAGCGCGAAGCGCGCGGATTTTTCATATCCCCTTATAAACCGGTCGAACAAGCCGTGCTTTATTGGTTTTGTTTTACGCAGCATCCCCTGCGACATTGCCGGCACGAGCGTTAGTGCGACAAGCAGGCTTGCAAGCAGGGAATAGGCGATTGTCAGCGCCATATCGGTAAACAACTGGCGCGTAATGCCCTGGATAAATATAATCGGCAGGAATACGCATATGGTCGTGAGCGTCGAGGAGGCGATAGCGCCCGCAACCTGTACCGCGCCGGAGACGGACGCCTTGATTGCCGAAGCACCCTCATGCCGCAGGCGGTAAATGTTCTCGATGACGACGACGCTGTTGTCTACGAGCATACCGACGCCGACCGCAAGCCCCGACAGTGAGATGATGTTGAGCGTAACGCCCGAAAAATACATCAGCACAATGGCGAACACAACGCTGATAGGGATGGAGCACGCGATAATCAGCGTGGGCTTGATATCCTTTAAGAAGAACAGCAGGATTAATATAGCGA
Source organism: uncultured Oscillospiraceae bacterium (assembly GCA_900540865.1). Taxonomy (GTDB): domain Bacteria; phylum Bacillota; class Clostridia; order Oscillospirales; family Acutalibacteraceae; genus Scatavimonas. Next base: position 23,143 of record UQHH01000038.1, on the reverse strand, counting down.
GCAGCGCGCCGAACAGCAGGTTTTGCAGCACGCTGTTTACAACGATATAAATATAGCTGCCCTGGTCCATCAGGGAGGTGAAATGCAGGCCGTCGTATTTGCCCTGCAGCTCTTCAAAGCATTTATTGATATTGTCGGATACGTCGGCAGTCGCGTACGTCGACTGCTTGGTAAACGACAGGATAACGCCGTTGTTTCCGTTGATTTTGGCGTAAATGTCCTCCGCGTTGTCCGTAACGACAACATCCGCCACGTCGGTAAGCTTGACGGGGGAGACGCCGTCTATTTTCAGGTCGAACAGCGTCATATCCGCTATTTCCTGCGAACCGGAGAATTCGTCGCCCACGCGCACCAGGTAATCGACGCCGTCCTCCGTGACGTAGCCCGCGGGCATTGAAAAGTTCTCGGCCGCCAGGATTTGTGAAACCATATCCATCGTGATGGTCTTGTTCAAATCCGCGGCGTCGAGCGCCTCCTGTTTCTTCGTTTTCAGCTCCTTAAGGCCGCTGTCCACCTGCGTCATGGCGCTTTCAAGCTGCTGCTGGGTAGCGGCAAGCGCCGACTGGCCGGACACAAGCTCTGAAAGCGCTCCGTTTAACTGGAACATGCCGTTTGTTTGCTGGGCATCAAGCTGCTGCTTTGCTTCCCTGAGTGAGATTTCGCCCGCCTCAAGCTGGGAAAGCGCTTCGTTCAGCTGTGCTTCACCTTCCGCGATTTTAACGAGGCCCTGTTCAAGCTGCGTAACCGTTTCTTTTAATTGCTCAGGGCTGATTCCCAGCTTTTCAAGCGCCTTGTTAAGCTCGGTCAGCGCGGCCTGAGCCGTCTTTTGGGTAAGCTTTGCCTGCTCAAGCTTGAGCGGCAGCTCCTGCTTCGTCATACCGTACTGAGCAAGCGCCTGTTCAAATTCCTTCGTTTCCTTTTCTACGGCTATGTATTCCTCACTCGACTTTATGGAGGACACCATCTGCGCCTTCTCCTCAGCGCTTAGGGAAGGGTTGTTCTGGATGGCGTCGATTTGCTCGCCCAGCGCGTCCGTGCGCTCCTTTAAATCAAGGCGCGTATCGTTGAGCTTCTGCAGCGTCTGCACCGTTTCGTTTAAAGAGGAAATCGTACCGTCGAGCCTTGCGTAAGCCTCCTGAAGGGAGGAAAGCTGTTCCTTCGTTTCCAGCAGCTGCGTTTTCTGGGCTGCAAGCTCTTTTAGCTGGGAAACCAGCTCCAGCTTGCCCTCAAGCAACTGCTGCTGCTTTTCGTCGAGCGTACCCTGCGCGGCGGCGAGCTGCTGTGCCAGCTCCTTTTCCTTTTGTGAAAGCGCTTCCTTACCGCTTTGCGCCTGTTCCTTTCCGCTGTTTACCTGGTCGAGTCCATCCTGTATTTTATCCTTGGAATCGTCGAGCTCCTTCTGCGCGTCATCGAACTTTCCGTTCAGTGCGGCCTGGATTTTCTTGTTGACCGCGTCGATTTTTTCCTGGGAAAGCAGGACGTTTACCTTCTGGTCGATAAGCCCGCCGGCGTTCACGCTCGCGACGCCCTCGATTCCCTCGAGCTTCGGCGTGATATTGTTCTCTACAAAGCTGGAAAGCTCCTTTACGTCAAGCCCGTCGCGGTCTACAGCCGCAACAGAAACAGGCATGACGTCGGGGTTGACCTTGAGCATATAAGGCGTGCCGACGCGCTCATCCCAATTACCCTTGATGAGGTCGATTTTTTCACGGATGTTGATGGTGGCCGCGTCCATATTCGTGTCGTCTGAAAATTGCAGCACAATCATGGAATAATTCTCAGCCGAGGTGGAGCTTACGTCCTCGATTTTCTCAAGCGTCGCCATCGACTGCTCCATTGGTTTGGTAACGGCCGCTTCGACCTCCTCGGGGCTTGCGCCGGGATAGGCCGTCATGACCATGACATAAGGAAAATCCATATTCGGCAGCAGGTCGGGCGTCATACTGGTAAAGGACACAACTCCCAATATTATAACGATAATGACCGCTACAAAGACGGTCATCGGTTTTTTGACACTGAACTTAGAAAACATATTTGCGCTCCTTCGGTTCTATTCTAAAAATGGACAGGCTTTGAACCGGAAAATCAGTTCAAAGCCGCAAGTAAATTCTTATAATTTTCCTGCATCAGGGATACATACGTCACGCCGCTTTCAAATTCCTCTTTCGTTACGTTATGGCACGAATGGAACAAAAGCTTTTTGGCTCCGGCCGCCTCGCAGATGGTATCCGCCACCTTTTGGTCCGACATTTCAATGGTAAAGACATACGGAATTTTTTCATCCCTGACTTTGTCGATTAAAAACTTGAGCGTCGCGGCGCTCGGCTCCGTTTCAGAGCTGCAGCCGGGAAACGCGGCGTAATAGTCAAGACCGTACGCGTCCGCAAAGTAGCGGAAGGGGAACCGGTCGCCGAACACCATCACCTGCCGTTTTGCTTCCTTTACAGCAAGCGTAAAAGAACTATCGAGCGCCTTCAGCTTATCCAAGTAGCTTTGCGTATTCTCTTTATAATAGGAAGCGTTCTGTTTGTCCGCTTCGCAGGCCGCCTCGCTTATTTTTTTCGTAATTTTTATGGCGTTTTTGGGTGAAGTCCAGACGTGCTCGTCGTATTCGTAGCCGTCCGCTTCGTCCTCGTGCTCCGCGTCCATACCTTCCACATGCTCTTCCTTGAGCGCGTCTACGCAGTCCATCAGCTTAATAATACGCATATTTCCGGTATCAAGCGAAGAAAGCACCTCGTCCACCCATTTGTCCGACTCGCCGCCGACATAAATAAAGATGTTACTCTGCTGGATTTTGATAATATCCTTTGGTGACGGCTCGTAGCTGTGGCTTTCCGCGCCGGGGTGGAGCAGCATGGTAAGCTCCGCCTTATCTCCGGTAACCTGCCGGGCAAAGTCGTACTGCGGGAAAATCGTCGTTACGATGCGCAGCTTCTCGGCGCCCTCCCGAGAGCTGCCTCCCGAAGGCGCCGGTGTGCAAGCGGAAAATGAAAACGCAAGCATTAAAATCAATAAAACTGCCGTGAGTTTTTTCATATACCATGAATTTCCTTTCTTTACAGTCAGCGGTATTTCAATACGCTTCCCGGATATAATAACACAGACGTGAAAAACAAACAACAAAAAACGGAGGGCAATTATGGGAAAACAAAAGATAAAACTAATTGCAATATTATTATCTATTATTACAATTTGTATAATCTTTGCCGGCTGCGGAAAAGGGGACGACGCATACCGCGGGGAGCAGTCCCAGCTTGCGGTCGAGCGCGTGTTCGATAAAATCAAGACCGCCTATGGGGAGGATTACCTGCCGGATACCGAAATCGATACGGAACATTTAAAGGAAGAGTTCAAGCTCGATAAGGAGGTAATTGAGGAGCAAAAGGGCGAGCTGCCCGCAATCGGCTTCCACCCGGACCGCCTGCTCGTGGTCAAGGCAAAGGAAGGCAAGGGCGAAGAGGTCGAAAAGCAATTGAATGAAGCGCGTCAGGCGAAAATAAACGATTCCATGATGTACCCGGTGAACGCGGCGAAAATAAACGCGGCAAAGGTCGTGCGCCGCGGCGATTACGTGGCGTTTATTTTGCTCGGTAAAATCGACGAGGATGTAGACGCGCCGGAAAAGGAGCAGGCGGAATTCGCCGCCGCCCAAACACAGCGCGGTGTGGACGCGTTTGAGGATGCGTTCCGTTAGCCAAGGGGGAGGGCGAGCAGGCTCTCCCTTTACATATTTTTTCTGTTTTCTATTATAAAGCACCCATTTAAAAAATACAAATGAAAGGTGAAAAAATGCACAAATAAAAGAGAAAATTTTTTACCACGTACGCCAAAGAGCTTGTTTAAAAAGCTAAAAAATAACATTCATGAATTGTTCATATTTAACGACTTGACATCTCTGACGAATTGGATATAATAGTTATTAACTTCATAAACCATTAAGTTACTTAACGATTTAAAAAGAGGTGGAAGCAATCGTGGAGGAAAAGGACATCACGAGAGAGTTTTTAGACGCGATGACAGGCGTACGGAAGGCCTCGAAGATACCGCACTTTTTCAGCGAGCTGAACTACAGCGAGCTTGCCGTTTTTCGTGCGATGCGGTTTTTGTCCGGCGGCTGTCTGCCGAAGGAGCTCGTCAAGACGAGCGACATCAGCGCGCACCTGCAGATTTCCAAGCCCGCGCTTTCCCAGGTAATCAACAAGCTGGAGGACAAAGGGCTCGTAGAGCGCGTCGTTCAAAAAAGCGACAGGCGCAGTGCGTATGTCCGATTTACGAGGAAGGGAATCGGAATGTTCGAGCGGCAGAACGCACAGATGCATGAAGCAATCAGTATCGTCGTGGAAAAAATGGGTTATGAAGATACGCTCAGGTTTATCGCTTTGATGAAAAAATTTCACGAGGTCGTCGCGCAGGTCGATATGGAGGAGGTTCAGCGGCGGCTCGAGATGGCACAGGGCAAAACAACCGAAGCGCCACCACACGAAGGGAAGGAGACAAAGGAGATATGACAAAGCTGTTCAAATACCTCAAGCGGTCGGTTCTTCCGATTCTTGCAGTCATTGTCCTGCTCGTAATCCAGGCGTTCTGCGATTTGTCGCTGCCTGAGAATATCTCGAATATTGTCAATATCGGCATCCAGCAGGGCGGCGTAGAGCATATTGCCCCGCAGGAAATCCGGGAAAGCCAGATGAACCGGCTTTTCTATTTTATGGATGAGAAAGACAAGGAAGCGGTTTTGTCCCGCTACACGCTTGAAAACAGCGATAAAAAGGAAGGTTTAAAGGTATACGCTTTAAACGACGGCGTCACGGACGCAGACATTGAAGAGCTTGAAGAAATTTTTGGCGTACCGATGCTCGTCGTGTCGTTTTTGGAAAGCGACAGCAAGCAGGTCAAAGAAATGACCGCGCAAATGACGAAGGCCATGCCCGCGGGAATGGTGCCGGAAAACGCCACAATCCTCGATGTATTAGACAGGCTGCCGCAGGAGCAGAGAAACCAGGTGCTCAAGTCCTTTGAAGGGCAGACGGAAAAATACGAGGAAATCGACGAGAGCATTATCAAACAGATGGCTGTTTCCTTTGTACAGCAGGAATATAAAGAAGCCGGAATCGATACCGGCAAGCTGCAAAACGATTATATCTGGTTTGCCGGGCTTAAAATGCTTGCGTACTCGCTCGTTATCGTTATCGCTGCGGCGCTCGTTACGCTGCTTTCCGCGCGCATCGGTTCCCTGTTCGGCCACGATTTGCGCAACGCCGTATTCAGGAAGGTCATCGCGTTTTCCAACAGGGAGTTCAATAAATTCTCTACCGCGTCGCTCATTACGCGCTGTACGAACGACATTCAGCAGATACAGATGCTCGTCGTCATGACGCTGCGCATGGTGATTTACGCCCCGATTCTTGGTATCGGCGCGCTGACGAAGGTCGTCGGCACGGGCGGCGGCATGACCTGGGTCATCGGCGTTGGTATCGGGCTGATTTTGGCGGTCGTTATCGTGCTGTACTTTGTCGCGATGCCGCGCTTCAAGATTTTGCAGAAGCTTGTCGACAAGGTAAACCTCGTATCGAGGGAAATCCTGACGGGCCTGCCGGTCATCCGCGCGTTCTCCCGCGAAAAGCACGAGGAAGAGCGCTTTGACAAGGCTAACGTGGAGCTTACGAAAACCAACCTCTTCGTCAACCGCGTCATGACGTTCATGATGCCGGTGATGATGTTTATTATGAATGGTATCAGCGTGCTTATTATATGGGTGGGCGCGGATTCCATCAACAACGGACAGATGCAAGTCGGCAACCTGATGGCGTTTATCCAGTACACCATGCAAATCATCATGTCCTTCCTGATGCTCTCGATGATGAGCATCATGCTGCCAAGGGCTCTCGTTTCCGCTTCGCGTGTTGCCGAGGTGATTGAAACCGAGGTCACGGTAAACGACCCGGAACAGCCGCAGGCGTTCAATGAAAGCAAAAAGGGCGTCGTGGAATTTAAGGACGTATATTTCCGCTACCCCGGCGCTGAGGAGGATGTGCTGCGCAACATCAATTTTACCGCAAAGCCCGGCCAGACGACCGCGTTTATCGGCAGTACCGGCAGCGGCAAATCGACGCTTATCAATTTGATTCCGCGTTTCTTTGACGTGACGGGCGGCAAAATCCTGGTAAACGGCGTCGATATCCGCAAGGCCAAAAAGCACGATTTGAGAAAGGACATCGGCTATGTGCCGCAGCAGGGCATTCTGTTCTCCGGCACAATCGAAAGCAATATCGCCTACGGTATGGAAGGGGAGGATAAGGAGCAGGTAAAGCGCGCCGCACAGATTGCGCAGGCGGCCGACTTTATCGAGGCCAAACCCATGCAGTACAATTCTGAGATTGCGCAGGGCGGCACAAACGTTTCCGGCGGACAGCGCCAGCGCCTCTCTATTGCAAGGGCGGTCGCGAAAAAGCCGCAGATTTACATCTTTGACGACAGCTTCTCCGCGCTCGACTATAAAACGGACGTAGCGCTTAGAAAAGCGCTCAACGACGCGACCTCAGGCAGTACGATTTTAATCGTCGCGCAGAGAATCAGCACGGTACTCAATGCCGACCAGATTATCGTCCTCGATAACGGCGAGATTGCCGGCACCGGCACGCACAAAGAGCTTATGAACTCCTGCGAAGTATACCGCCAGATTGCGGCATCCCAGTTGTCAAAGGAGGAATTGGAGAAATGAGTGCACATACAAGGTCAAAACGTCCCATGAGAGGCCCAGGCGGACATGGGCATGGGCCCGGCGGCCCGATGGGCACGGGCGAAAAGGCAAAGGACTTTAAGGGCACGATGAAAAAAATGCTCTCTTATATGGGCAAATATAAAATCGCGCTCATTTTCGTTATCATCTGCGCCGTTGCGGGCACCGTTTTCATGATTGTCGGCCCTAAGATTTTAGGTAACGCGACGACAGAGCTGTTCAACGGCCTGATGAGCAAAATTGGCGGCGGAGACGGCATTAACTTTGGCAAAATCGGTGAAATCCTGATGTTCCTGCTCGGGCTGTATATCGTGAGCGCCCTGTTTACGTTTATCCAGGGAATTTTAATGACGGGTATTACGCAGAAAATCACCTACCGCATGCGCCGTGAAATTTCTGAGAAAATCAACCGCCTGCCGATGAATTTCTTCGATAAAAAGCAGACGGGCGAGGTGCTGTCCATCGTCACAAACGATATTGACACCCTTTCCATGAGTCTCAACCAGAGCGCGACGCAGCTGATTACATCGGTTACGACCATCATTGGTATTTTAATCATGATGTTCTCCATCAACTGGATTATGACAATCGTCGCTTTGCTTATCCTGCCGATTTCAATGGTAATCGTCTCAGTCATCGTCAAGCATTCGCAGAAGCATTTCCGCAACCAGCAGGATTACCTCGGCCATGTCAACGGGCAGGTCGAAGAGACATTCGGCGGCGTGAACATCGTCCAGGCGTTCAACAATGAGCAGGAAACCATCGACACGTTTGAGCAGTCAAACGAAATGCTCTACAAAAGCGCGTGGAAATCCCAGTTCCTTTCCGGCCTGATGCAGCCGATTATGCAGTTTGTCGGTAACCTTGGGTATGTTACGATTGCGGTGCTTGGCGGCTATTTCGTCATCAACGGCTCGATTGCCGTTGGCGACATCCAGTCCTTTATCCAGTACGTCAGAAGCTTTACCCAGCCGATTACGCAGGTTGCGCAGGTTTCCAATATGCTCCAGTCCATGGCGGCAGCCGCGGAAAGGGTTTTTGAATTCCTGGGAGAAGCTGAGGAGGAACAGACCGCGAAGGAGCACGCTTCGCTTACGGAGACCGTAACGGACAGCGAGGGCAGGCAGCAAACCGCAACAAGGAACGTCACGGTGACCGACATGGACGGCGCGGTCGAGTTCGACCACGTACATTTCGGGTATAATCCGGATAAAATCATCATCAACGATTTTTCCGCAGATATTAAGCAGGGCCAGAAGATTGCCATCGTCGGCCCGACCGGCGCGGGCAAAACCACGATGGTTAAGCTCTTGATGCGCTTCTACGATGTAAACGAGGGCGCAATCCTCGTCGACGGCTACAATATCAAGGACTTCGACCGCAGCGAGCTTCGGGAGCTGTTTGGCATGGTCCTGCAGGACACGTGGCTCTTCTCCGGCACGATTATGGAGAACATCCGCTACGGCAAGCTCGGCGCGACCGACGACGAGGTAATCGCGGCGGCAAAGGCGGCGCATGTGCACCACTTCGTCCAGACGCTGCCCGACGGCTACAACATGGTGCTCAATGAAGAGGCCTCGAACGTCTCGCAGGGACAAAAGCAGCTTCTTACAATTGCACGTACCATTCTGGCCGACCCGAAGATTTTGATTCTCGACGAGGCGACCAGCTCGGTCGATACGCGTACCGAGGTGCGCATCCAGAAGGCGATGGATAACCTGATGAAGGGCAGAACGAGCTTTGTCATCGCGCACCGGCTGTCTACCATCCGCGACGCGGATTTAATCCTCGTCATGCGCGACGGCGATATCGTCGAGCAGGGCACGCATGAGGAGCTATTAAGCGCGAACGGCTTCTATGCCGACCTTTACAATTCACAGTTTGAAAGCGCGTCTTAAAAATCAAGCAAGAAAAAAGCGGGAGGAACATGGTTTCCTCCCGCTTTTTTGGCGGCTGGTTACGAAACGTGGATACCAAATCATACATTCGCTATTTTACAAGGTTTCGTATATAATATAAACGGCAAATTGAAGAAGGAAGCCTTTCGGGGATGGGTTATATGCCATTGAGACAAGCCGCTGAAAAAAGGAATGTTTTAGTATGCAGCTTAAAGCTGTGCAAAATAGGCCGGATACTATCGTAAAACGATTTTGAAATGTATGAGCTGTTCCAAAGAATACGGAGAAACCCGTGGAAGAGCGTAAAAAACAAAGCTTAGCGGCCTGCATTTCATATACCTTCCACATCGATATGGTATCCTGAAATAGGAGATGTTTATATGGCGACGCTTTTGATTGTTGAAGACGATAAAAAAACAAACGAGGCTCTGTGCGAGTACCTGCAAGCCGCCGGGCATGAGACCATTCCGGCTTATGATGGAGCAGAGGCGGTACGGCTTTTTAAAGAAAAGCGGGTTGACCTTGCCGTTTTGGACATTATGCTGCCCAAAATGACCGGGTTAGCCGTACTGCACGAAATCCGGCGGACAAGCCCTCTTCCTGTTCTCATGCTTACCGCGGTTGAAGACGAGTATACCCAGGTGCAAAGCTTTGACGAGCAGGCGGACGATTATATTATTAAACCCTTTTCTATGGTTTTGCTTGGGAAACGAATCACCGCTCTGCTGCGCAGAAGCGGGCAGGGAATCCTGCCCGATACAATGACGTTTGGGGATGTAACCGTAGACTTTTCCGGCTATACGGCAAGAGATTTGAATGGAAAAGTTGAATTAACGCCAAAAGAAATCGACCTGCTGCGGCTGTTTGTGGAGCATAAAGGGCTGGTTCTTACAAGAAATCAAATTCTCGACGAGCTATGGGGCGACGACAACCCGATTATTGACCGGACGATTGACACCTATGTCAAAAACCTGCGCAAAAAATGCCGGCTCGATTGTCTTGTCACGGTGAAGGGAATCGGCTATAAATACGAGGTGAGAGAATGAAACGGCTGAAGCTTTACCCGAAAACGTTTTTCTATACGTTAGGCCTGCTGTTGTTTATCGTATTGGTGGCTCATGCGCTGCTTTATTTCCTTACCCCGCAGGTGCCTTTGGAGCTATCTCCCGGCCCCGGCAACGGCGAAGTACAGTTACTCTGGAAATTCAATTTGACGCCGTATATTACGCAAACGATTCAAAAGGTCCTCCCGATTTCGCTTCTCTGCTGCGTTCTGATTTCTGTCCTTTGCTCCCTGTTGTTCTCCAAACAAATCACGGTTCCAGTCAAGCAAATCTCAGCCGTTACTGAGCGTATGGCGCGAATGGATAAAACAGCGGCCTGTAAGCTTCATACAAAGGACGAAATCGGCGTGCTGGCCGACAATATCAACGGATTATATCAAAACCTGCTGGCAACCATTGAAAATTTGGAAATCGAAAAACAGCGCGTGCGGGAAATGGAGCAGTCTAAGGTGGATTTTATGCGTGCGGCTTCACATGAGCTGAAAACCCCGCTCACCGCTTTGAATGCCACGCTGGAAAATATGATTCTTGGGATTGGGAAATATCGAAATGTCGACGTCTATTTACCGGAATGTAAGGAAATGACGGAGCGGCTGGCGGAAATGATTCAGGAAATTTTGGAAGCCTCGAGGCTGGGAATACCAGCGGAACGTGAGGCTCCGGTAAAAACCGATTTATCGTCCCTGCTGACCCGGCTATGCGAGCCGTATGAGCAGATTTCCATAGCGCGCGGAATCGTTTTTAAACTGGATTTGCCGGTTGGCTTTTCCGCCGAGCTGCCGCCACGGAGATTCGGCAAAGCGGTTTCCAACATATTAGCCAACGCCGTCGCTTACACGGAAGCTGGCAAAACGGTTTCCGTTTATTTTGATAATTCCGCCCTGGTGGTCGAAAACGAATGCGCGCCGGTTCCGGCCGATGCCCTGCGGCATGTTTTCGAGCCCTTTTACCGGCCCGACTATGCCCGAAACCGCGAGGACGGCGGGAATGGGTTGGGGCTGTATCTCGTCGATACGCTCTTAAAAGCGATGGAGCTGTCCTATTCGTTTTGTCCGATGGAACAGCCGCCTGGTATGCGGTTTGTGATTTATCTATAACGCAAACGTGAAAAGCCCTCCGAATTTTCGGAGGGCTTTTTGCTTTCCATATCCATTCCATATACGTTTCATACAGCCTCCATAACAGCGTGCTATTCTAGCTGTACAATAAACATGGAGGTGTTCTTATGGGTTTTATCAAACGGGCGTTTTTATACGTCACCAAAAAAAGAGGAAAAAGTATTCTGTTGCTCATCATTCTATTGGTGATAGCAACCTTTGTGCTGACCGGGCTGTCTATTGAGAAAGCGACGCGCGTCACGCAGGATAATTTGCGTTACGCATTGGGCGGCGAATTTGAGATGATACCCGACTACTCGGAAAACAACCCGTATTACAAGAAGGAAACCGATGAAGAGGGCAACTTTACAATTGACACGAAAATGCCCGTTACCCAGAAAATTATCGATAAGGTGATGGAGACGGCCGGAATTAAGAGCTATGACGGCATGTCGCAATGCCTTGTTTCAACTAATCTGGACGTCATTCCCGGCACGGTTCCCGTCAAGGCCAAATACAGAGACCAGGTGTATAGCCGGTTTGTAACGGGCACGGAAAACAGCAGCTATTTCCGGGACGAGACGCTGAAGCTCATCGAGGGCAGCCATGTGCCGGCGGACGGCGGGCATGTGGCGGTTATCAGTAAGGCTTTGGCCGAAAAAAATGGCCTGAATATAGGTGACAGCATTACCTTAACGGTGGATGGCGGCGAAAAAACCGAAATAAAAATCATCGGGCTGTTTGAGGTGGCGAAGCAGGTGCAGGCGTTTTCCAGCGTTACCTCCTTTGATAAACTGGAAAATCAAATTTTTTCAGGCATTGAAGCCTATCAGGAGCTGCTGGCAGATTCTTCGGCGGGCTATCAAAGCGTCGTATTTGGGGTGGATGACCCGGCGCAGCTTGACGAAATTGTTTCAAAGCTTAAACAAAACGCGTCCATCGACTGGCGGGCGTTCAAGGTGGAGACCAACAACAAAACCTACCAGGCGGCTGCCGCGCCGCTCGAGAAATTCCAAACCCTGATTACCACCGTCCTCATCCTGATTGTGGCGGTCAGCGCCGTCGTGCTGTCCCTAATACTGACCATGTGGGCAAAAAGCCGGATTCACGAGACGGGAGTGCTGCTCTCCATCGGGTTCGGGAAAGGGGCTGTCGTCGGCCAGTATTTGGCGGAGGTGCTCTTAATCGCGGTGTTTGCGTTTGCATTGTCCTTCCTCACAAGCAACCTCATTGCGGGACAAATTGGCAACAGCCTGCTGCAGGCGCAGGTACAGTCCACGGAGGAGCAAACCGGCCCGCAGGACGATAATGGGCTGCAAATCAAGCTGAAGGACGATGCGAACCAGGACGATGTTGTTATCAATGACAATGGCGACGGCGGAGAACCGGTAGAAAAAAATGCGGCGGTGGAACCGCTCAATGTGGCTATCGGCCTTGACAATATGCTACAGCTTTATCTCATCGGCTTCGCCATTATCGTTCTTTCTGTTGGCATTTCCTCGGCATCGGTTATGCGTCTGAAGCCCAGGGAGATTCTGTCGAAAATGAGCTGAGAAGGGAGAAATACAAATGGCTGTTTTAGAAACCAAAAATGTCTTTTATTCCTACGCGAAGGGAAACAAAATTTTGTCCGGCATAAATGCCATATTTGAAACGGGAAAGCTGTACGCGATTCTGGGACCGTCCGGCTCCGGCAAAACAACGCTTTTGTCCCTGCTGGGTGGGCTGGACTCCCCGACAAAGGGTGAAATCCTCTTTGACGGGGAAAATATTGCCGGGCACGGCCTGCAATATTACAGGCGCAACCATGTCTCCCTGATTTTCCAAAGCTATAACCTAATCGATTACATGACGCCTGAGGAAAACGTGAAGTTGACCGCCAAGCAGGACGCCCTGCCCGTTTTGGAGCGGCTCGGACTATCCGCGGAAGAGGCGAAACGCAATGTGCTCAAGCTCTCCGGTGGACAGCAGCAGCGGGTGGCCATCGCCCGAACACTGGCGTCCGGCGCGCCGATTATCCTGGCTGACGAGCCCACGGGCAATCTGGACGAGGACACAGCGGCCGAAATTACAGGTATCTTGAAGGAAAGCGCCCATCAGCTCGATAAATGCGTAATCGTTGTGACCCATTCAAACGAGCTGGCAAAGCAGGCGGACGTGGTTTTTCGTTTAAAGCAAAGAAATTTGCTGAAGTCGAATTGAATCGTTTGTTTTGTGATTGGGCGATAGTATCGCCGGATTTTCATAATAGAAGAACAATGATTCAAAAGAATTTAAATTATAGAACCCCCGGTGTATCTATAGCGCGCCGGGGGTTCAAAAAAATTGAGCTTATAACCGGGTGGTTATATTTACGGCCTGTTTCTTTGTTATAATCATCTCATGATTTAACAGAACGGTAAGGAGTGTGTTGTTATCACAAAGATTTTACAGGACGTCAACATCGGCGCAAATTTAAAAAAGCTTCGCAAAGAAAGGCATATGACACAGGACGAGGTTTGCGTTAAGCTGAACTTGATGAGCAGGCAGATGTACCGCTCAAGCTACTCAAAAATAGAAAATGGTACGCGCAATATTTTTGTAAGCGATTTAATTGCTCTGACAGAAATTTTCAAAGTAGACTTCAACGAATTTTTAAAAGGAATACAGCCTGCGAAAAAAAACTCTGATTAAACGATTGATTATGTCATATTGCGTGCGGGTATTACACGCATAAATAGAGTTATGTAAAAACAGCCGCCGGATAAAAAAACCGGCGGCTGTTTTATATAAAAATACGGATTATCCAATGAACATCTGCGTCCAGTAGCTGCCGGAGGATACATACCCCACGCCAATCTGCGTAAACGAAGCGTTCAGGATGTTAGCGCGGTGCCCGCTTGAGTTCATCCAGCCGTCGACGACGGCCTGCGGCGTGCGGTAGCCGTACGCGATATTCTCGCCGTAGCTGCGGTAGGATATACCGAAGTCGCGTATCATCTTGCCGGGGGAACCGTACGTCGGGCTGTTATGCGCAAAGTAACGGTTGTCCTTCATGTCCTGCGACTTATAGCGCGCCACGCGGGAAAGCTCCCAGTTCTGTGTAAGCGCCTTTAAGCCCCTGGAGGTGCGCTCCTTGTTTACAAGGCGTACGACCTCCTCCTCAAAGCTCAGGACAGAGGAATCGAGGAACGGAATATTCAGTACCTGCCCGGGGTAAATCATATCGGGGTTCGATACCTGCGGGTTCGCGCCGATAATCTCGCTGACGCCGATTTCGTATTTCACGGCGATTTTCCACATGGAATCGCCCTTTTGCACCGTGTAGGTGCTGGATGACGCAGCGCTTACGGGTACGGCGGTAATTGTAAGGACGAGCGCCGCGGCTGTAAGCGTGCCAATAAGTTTTTTCGATAATTTCATAGCTGATACCTCCTGCAAACAGCATAACAAAAAAGCGGGACGCAATGCAAATGTAAGTGTTGGATGGGGGATTATTCAATTGAAAATATAGGAATGATGCGGTTTTATACTAAGGTGGTACTATAAATTGGACAATGGTTCTGCTCGTCCTTTTTCCGGCATACAAATGCCTATGGAATGTTTGGATAAAGGACGGTTGATTGCCATGCTGGTTTTATATATTGTTTTGTTTATTTTTGGATTGGCTCTGTTTTTATTTGGCATGAAATTTATGACCGCGGCGCTTGAAAAGCATACGGGGGACAGGCTTAAAAATTCTCTCTCCCGCTTGACCTCCAGCAGCTTTAAGGGCCTATGTCTCGGCGCGGGCGTAACAGCGGTCATACAGTCCAGCTCTGCCGTGACCGTTATGCTTGTGGGGCTTGTAAACGCCGGGATACTTACGCTCAGGGAAACGGTCGGCGTTATCATGGGCGCAAACATCGGCACGACAGCTACCTCATGGATTTTAAGCCTTGTGGGAATAAAGGGCGTGGGACTGCTTTCCATTCTCGTGAATTCCTGCACAATTGCCGCGGCAAGCGCGCTGTGCGGGCTGCTGCTTTATTTTATATCCAAACGGAAAAAGAAGGGCTTAGCCGCCTGTTTGTTCGGCTTTGCCCTCCTGATGTGCGGAATGGAGCTGATGAGCGGCGCACTGTCGCCTTTGCGCGATGTTCCGCAGACGGCGCAGGTGCTCACGCTTTTTTCAAACCCCTTTTACGGGCTGCTCGCGGGTACTGTGGTGACCGCCGTTTTGCAGAGCTCGTCAGCGTCCGTCGGGCTTTTGCAGGCGCTGTCGCTTACGGGAACGGTCCCCTTCGCGAGCGCCATCCCTATTGTAATGGGGCAGAACATCGGCACATGCGTCACGGCGCTTATTTCATGTATCGGGACGAACAAAAACGCCAAACGCACCGCGTTTATCCATTTGTACTTTAATATCATCGGCGCGCTGTTCTGGCTTGCGGCGTTTTACGGGTGCGATATTTTCCTGCATTTTTCCTTTATGGACCGAAGCGCCTCTCCCGACATGATTGCGCTCATCCATACTGTGTTCAATGTGCTCTGTACCGCGCTGCTGTTCCCGTTTTCCGGCCTGCTTGTGCGCCTTGCAAAGGATACGGTGCGCTAGACTACAGCCCGACGATTTCCACATTGTATTTTTTGAACCAGTAATCCATCTCGACAATATAGGCAAGAATCTGCGGCGCGCGCATGAGCTGCCCGTACCATGGGGAGGAAATCTCCTCCGGGTGGCTGATGATTTCCATTATACCTTTCTCGTCGAGAAACCCGCGCAGTACGGAGCTTTTATCCTTGAGCACCTTTTTCGCGCCCTCGCTGCACAGCCTCATATAAATGGGGTTGTGGGTTTTGGGGTACGGGCTCTTTTTGCGCCAGGTGATTTCATAGGGAAGGTCGCTGTCCATGGCGGTGCGCAGGATGCCTTTTTCCCTGCCGTGCAGGGCTTTTAAGCTCCACGGCATGTTGTAGGCGTATTCCACCAGCCGCCAATCGCAAAACGGCACCCTGACCTCCAGGGCGCTGTACATGGACATCCTGTCCTTGCGGTCCAAAAGCCCCTGCATGAACCAGTTGAAATTGAGCATGAACATCTCTTTCATGCGCGCTTCGAGCGGGTCCTCATTCGGCAGTTTGTCGGTTTTGTTTACCGTGTCCATATAACGGCTGTGCACGTATGCCTCGCCCTTTGGCAGCAGCCCTTTTTTCAGCACGCTCCGGCGGATGTCGAGACTGCGCGACCACGGAAAGCATTCCTCAAACAGAATATCGCGGTTGTGGTACCATGGGTAGCCGCCGAACAGCTCATCGGCGCATTCGCCTGAGAGCGCGACGGTGAAATCCTCCTTGACTGCCTGGCAGAAAAGCAGGAGGGAAGAATCTACGTCCACCATGGCAGGCAGGTCGCGCGCCTCTACAGCGGGGAAAAGCGCGTCGTAAAGCTTCTGGTTATCTAAAATGACCTGTCTGTGGTCAGAGCCGATTGCGTCCGCCATCAGCGAGATATAGTCGCTGTCGGCGTTCGGCTGGAACAGGCTTTTTTCAAAGTATTTCGCGTTGTCGGCGTAATCTACGGAATACGTGGTCAGCCGGCCAAGCCCGTTTTCTTTATAGTAATCCGCCGCTACCTTGGAAATGATGCTCGAATCGAGCCCGCCGGACAAAAAGCAGCACAGCGGCACGTCGGACACGAGCTGCCTTTGGATGGAGTCCTTGAGTAAATACCGCGTGGTTTCAATGGTCCGCGCTTCGCTGTCGGTGTGCTCGCGCGCCTTAAGCGTGAAGTAACGGTGTTTTTGGAGCGCGCCGTCCTCATAAACGGCGCATTCGCCCGGCAGCAGCTCCTTTATACCGCGCAGTACCCCCAGGCCGCCGCTCCTGCCCGGGCCGACAAAGAAGATTTCGTTTAAGCCCTCCTCGTCAAGCTGCGGTTTAATCAGCGGGTTTGCAAGCAGCGCCTTGATTTCGGAGGCAAACAGCAGCCCGTTTTTGTAGGTGTAATAGAAAAACGGCTTGACCCCGATGCGGTCCCTCGCCATGAACAGGCGGCGGTTCTTTTCATCCCAGACGGCAAAGGCAAAAATGCCGTTGAGCTTATGAACGCAGTCCCCGCCCCAAGCGAGGTAGGCGGTCAGCAGCACCTCGGTATCGGAGTGGCCTTCAAAGGCATAGCCGAGCGTTTTAAGCTCCGCCCGTAAATCCTCCGTATTGTAAAGCTCCCCGTTATATACAAGGGTAAAGCGCCCGCCCGCGCCCTTTATGGTCATCGGCTGTTTGCCGTTTTCCGGGTCTATGACGATAAGCCTGCGGTGTATCAGGCACACGCCCCGCTCCCGGTCTAAGTACACGCCGTCCTCGTCTGGGCCGCGATGGGTAAGCGTTTTTGACATGGTGCCGATAACGCCTGCCTGTTCGCTCAAATCTTCATACCGGTCGAGCCATCCGGCGATTCCACACATAAGCATACCACCTTACTGTTAAAAGTTAGAATTCACCGCCCGCAAAGGTTTCATACCGCGAACAGGGGTCGGATTGTGTCATCATACAATTGCGCGGCTATTATAATATGCGTTTCTGCTTTTTTTGGTACCTCTGGTAGGAGAAAAGGAAGCAGAAGCACATGACAATCAGCGCGACGCTGCCCGCGATAGTCGAGGAGGACGCGGCGCCCAGGCTCTTTTGCACGTTGGAAAAAACGTCCGCGACCGGCTCGGGACGGTAAAAGAGAAGAATCCCATACGTGATGCCCGCGCACAGAGCGCCCTGCAGCAGGCGGAACAGCGTGAACAGCAGCCGCTTGACGGGCAGCTCCCCGACGGCGGAATAAACCTGGAAATGCACGCAAAGCCCGCCCCAGCCGATTGCAAACGCCATCAGCTCGTAGGAGGCGCCCGCGTTTGCCGCCTTGTTGCAGCCGCCCGTGACCTCAAACAGGATAGGCAGGATGGAGGAGGCCGCAGCCTTGCTTACGCCGCAGCTTGTCAGCAGGTTTTCAAATATAGATTCCGCCCCGCCGCTTTGCAGAATTCCCATTAAAGAAGAAAACAGCACGACCATGCCGCACAGGTTTAACATCCCGAGCACACCGTCCGCGCACGACTGCACGAATGCGCTTGCAAGCGGCATCGGCTTTACTTTGTCCGGCGTGTTCTGTTTATATGTATCGTTTTTACAGAGAAAGCGCGACGCAAAGCCCAAAATAAGCTGTGTTACCGCCTGCGCCGCAAACAGGATAACGCCCATCGTAACGTCGTGCAACAGCGAACAGCCCACCGCGAAAATAACAAACGCGGGCCCCGCGCCGACGGCAAAACAGAGCATGCGCGCGCCCTCCTCACGCGTAATAAGCCCACGGTCGAGCAGGGTACGGATACCGCGCGCGCCGACCGGATAGCCGCCGAACATACTGAGCAGGATTGTTACGCCGGCGCTCCCCGGCAGGCGGAAAAAGCTTTTCGTAACGGGCGCCAAAAAACGGGATAAAATTCCTGAAATGCCGCAGTTGACGACAAACGAGGATAAAACCATAAAAGGGAACAGGGAGGGGATTAAAATCTGCGCGCAAAACAATAGCCCCTCGTACGCGCCCTGTGTCATAACTACCACCGCCAAAGCATAATTTTAAACAGCCGTACCTGTTAAGTTTATGAACCGGGCGGCCAACCTTATGCAGAAACGTGGTGGAAATATGGCAAAGTCCAGACAAAAGGACGACGGCTGCGGACACCAGCAAAAACCGAAGCTGCTGGGCGTCCCGCAGCAATTGATGCCGAATATGCCATATATAGAGCTCAAAGGGAATAAGGAGGCGCTCATAGAGGGCTGCAAGGGCATACTGGAGTACGACACGCAGGTCATCCGCGTCAACGCGGGAGGGCTGGTTATCTCGTTTTGCGGCAGGGGGCTCAATATCAAGTGCCTGACCGCCTCCTCGCTGATTGTCGAGGGGTATATTGCTTCGGTTGAGTTTGTCCGTTAAGAGGAGTCGGTTACATGTTTGTTTTAAATATCCTGCGGTGGCTGCGCGGCTATGTAGGCTTTGAGG
Source organism: uncultured Oscillospiraceae bacterium (assembly GCA_900540865.1). Taxonomy (GTDB): domain Bacteria; phylum Bacillota; class Clostridia; order Oscillospirales; family Acutalibacteraceae; genus Scatavimonas. The sequence continues at coordinate 4,331 of UQHH01000038.1, read as the reverse complement.
CGCAGGGCGCGTTTCCGGAGCGCTTTTTGAACCTGACGCTGCGCGAGGATATTCCGCTTTGGGAGCCGGTCGGGGAAAAGGGGAAGCTGCGCGCGAAAACGGCGGTCAGCAATTATAAGGAAATCCGTCCCGTAGCCCGGCGCGCGGGCGTTAAGCTGCGCGTAACCAAAAAGAAGGGCCTTCCTTTTATAATCTACCGCAACAAAAAGCGTGTGGGACTGGTGGCGGGAATCGCCGTCTTTTTTATTTTAATCCAGATTATGTCGTCGTTTATCTGGAGCGTGGAAATATCGGGGCTTGACCACCTGAGCGAAACAGATGTGCGCACAGCCCTTGCGGATAACGGCCTTTCGACAGGCGTGTTCAAAAGCAGCTTCGACATCGACCGCCTGGAGCGCGACGCGACGCTGCAAATCGGGCAGGTCGGCTGGCTTTCCGTCAATATCATTGGAACAACAGCCTATGTGGAGCTTTCTGAAAGCTACAAGCGCCCGGAAATCGTACCCGACGACCAGCCGTGCAACATCAAGGCAGCCTGCGACGGACAGATTTTGCGTATGGATATCGCAAAGGGCGCGGCGGCGGTCAAAACGGGCGACGGCGTTGTAAAGGGCCAGCTGCTCGTGAGCGGCGTTATGGAAGACAGCCTGGGGCAGTCGACCCTGTGGCACAGCGAAGCAAAGGTTTACGCGCAGACGCAGCACGTCCAAAAGGTGGAAATCCCGTTTGAACGCACGCAGCTGCTGCCGACGGGCGAATCGGTCACGCGCAGGCAGGGCAGGCTTTTAAACATCCGTTTTCCGCTTGATTTCCACTTTGTCCCGCAGGGAACCTTTTATAAGCAGGCGCGCCTTGACAACTACACCATCAACGGTAACGGCCTGCCGTTTGATATTTATACCGAGCACTGGTATGAATACCGCGAAGAGAAGCAGACGCTCACGCAGAAGCAGGCGGAGCAAAGCGCCATGACACAGCTTTCTCTGTACGAGGCGTTCGGCCTTACGAACGCGGACATCAAAGACAGGCAAATAAAAAAGACGATGACGAAAAAGAGCATTACGCTTGAGGCCACGTATACCTGTGTGGAGGATATCGGCTACCAGACGCCCATCGGTATAGATACCGGGCAATAACAGAAAAAGACCGTTCTATTTCAGAGGGGAATAGAACGGTTTTTTATCATATAGTTCAGCAGAAAACCGGCTGAAGCTGTTTTTCTTCCAGCGCAAGCGTGAGCGTATCCTCCAGCTTGTCAAAATGCGCAACCAGGGAATTGGGCTTCTTTTCCGGGTCGTCCTGCGACAGCGGCGTAAAGAAGATATGCTTGGTGTTGAGCGCCTTGCCGATGTTCTGCGCGGACGCGCCGAGCGCGTCGTTGCTTGCAAGCGTGATGACGACCGGACGGCCAATGCGCAAATGCGACTTTGCGGTATTCGTACAGTGGCAGGGTTTCGACAAATTTCCCATCAATCCCCTTGTAATAGTATATCAATACTTTCACCGTCCCATAAAATTTTATCAATAATAATCTTTAATTTATCACGCTGTTCAAATACAGATAAGCTGTCAAATGCAGTCATGATCGTAAACAATGTATTTTTCATTTCTAGGGTTGCCTGTATATCCTCTGCATGATCTGTTCTTTGTGCATTTAACTCGTTGATCTCTTTTTGGGTTTCTTGCTTTTTTTCAGTAAGTTCATTTATCTGTGACATAATCACATCAACAACAGACTTTTCATAGTTCCCTTGCGATAGATTACTAATAAGGGAACTAATTGCGTTATCTACTTCTTGTAGCTTGCCGTTCAAGTTGCTAAGCAGTATATCGTTTTGGTTTGTTTCGTCACTCTTTAGATCAATTGGGTCTACTGCAAAGACTTCCTTAAAATCAAAATGGGCAAGGGTCATATGATGTAATTGATTCAAAAAAACTTTATCTAAATAATTACCGTTTACATTGCAAACATTGCAACGTGTTTTCTTGCTACGCTCTTTCATTTCACATATGTAATAATATCTTCTATCATCTACTTCTGGATTTTTGCATACTGTATCATATTTCGGGCGAAGATGTGAACCACAATGTTTGCAGTACAATAAGCCGGATAATAACGCCTTAGGATTGCGTATTTGCCTAATAGCCTTGTTTTTGTTGTTATCAAGTATGTTTTGTGCCTTGATCCAATCACTGCTAGGAATCATACCTTCATGTTTTGCAACTGCAATAATCCACTCGGAATAATCTTTCGGGCGGGTTATTTTATTATGGTCTTTTGATGTTTTGTTGTAGCAAGCCAAACCATATGAACCGTTAAAATCACTTTTTGGTGAAAATATTTCAATCCCCTTATTTGTTAAATAATCATAAACCTCTTTATCTGCCACACAGTAAACGGGATTAGCAAGCAAAGTACGCAAGCAGTTAATATGAAAATCTTTGCCATTACGAGACTTTAAGCCATGTGTATAAGTGAATTTTTGTAACTTAGTAAGTGATCCTTGTTTTACAAATTCGCTAAAAATCAACTGAACAATTTCCTTTTCATGTTGTTCTGTATCTAAAACATTATACTTTCGATTTTTGCCGTCCTCGTCTATAAAATTAATTTGTTTGGAAACAAAACCAAGCGGGGAAGCTCCGCCAAGCCAACGCCCTGTTTTTGCAAGTTCGTACATATTATCCCGTATACGTTCTGCAATTGTTTCACGTTCAAGCTGTGCAAATACAGAGGATATGTATATCATGGCTTTTCCCATAGGGGTTGAAGTATCAAAACTTTCCCGTATAGATATAAAATCAACTTTATTTTGCACAAGCATTTCTAATATGCTTGAAAAATCCGCTACATTACGGCTGATTCGATCCAAACGGTAACAAACAAGGGTTTTTATTTTCTTTGCTTTAATATCCTTTAGTAACCGCTGAAATTCAGGACGTTTCATATTTCCGCCGGAAAACCCCTCATCTTCATAAATAGCTATATCATTCTCGGTTATATTAAGAAATTTTACTGCATGTTCCTTACAAAGCTGAATTTGATTTTCTATGCTATCGCCAACACCTGTATATTTTGATTTTCTGGAATATATCGCTACCACAATACCACCGCCTTAATAAAAATAATGGGACATACAAGAATACTTTCTCTGCTGAATATATTTTCAGTAGGTGATCAAATGAGAAAAAACATCAAAGTAAACTTTGTTTTCCCTACTAATGAAGAAGATAAAAAACATGTAAATGATAAAATAACGGAGTTTAATCGGGAAGTCATTCTTGCCTACATAAACAACTTAAATTGTGACCATGCAGAAAAAACAAGGATATTAAAAGATTTGTCATTGACCTATAATAAAAAAGAACCGCCGTAATATATTCATATGCCACCTCACAGATAATTATTGTGAGAAAACTCATGCATTAAATGTAAAGCATGTAACAGATTGCCCCACTGGCTAGACATTGACCAGTTGAAAGTGCCGCCAATGCCCACCCAGTGGGACAATATATTTGTATATGGTTTGCCATGAAGTAAAAAGCCCTCTATTATATAATAGTCATTTTGCACTCCGTTTTTACCGTATGGGGTATAAAATTTATATAAAAACTTTTTGTGGGCAAACCTGCAAGGTTATCCTTACTCTATCGTATTTATGCCACATAACAGAAGAATAACACTGTCATAGACCGCCATAGGCGCTTGTTTTAGTCTTGACAGTGTTATTTTCTGTTATATCATTTTATGCGATAGTAAAGGAGAATTTATTACGATACTTTATTAAACATAAGAATAGTTATTGCATTGTCAATTTTTTCAGTAAAAACTCCTTGCCCAAATTGTTCTAAATGTCCAGTAGCTTCATAAACAACATTATTTGCTAAATCAATAATCTTATTCCCTTCTCCCTCTGTTCTTGCGATGGCAAACCCTTTTTGATCAAATGAAGAAATTTCTGTATATACATATGGAATGATCATTTTATTATTCATATCAATAACAGCAGATTCCCTGCGAGAATTTGCATTTGACATCACAATTGCATAACCATTTACAAAATCACTTGATATTTCATCATACATAAAAGGAATAACTTCTTGACCTTTCAAATTAATAAAACCACATATAGAATCCTTTTTGACAGGATATAGATTTTTACACCCTGTTTTTAGAAATTTAGTAGGCTCATAATTATCGGATATATTGAATACTTCATTTCCTTTCCGATCAATTGTAATGATTTTTCCGTCAAGTGTTGAAGCTAATGTATAATCGCAAGAGTTTTTTTCATTATCCCATAAGTACCTAGAAACTGTAAGATCTCTAT
>UQHH01000037.1 GCA_900540865.1 uncultured Oscillospiraceae bacterium | reverse complement strand
AGAACTCCGCGCGAAGGCGCGGCGCTGGGCGGTCCCGTAGTACCGTTTCTACACCTCGCACACAAAACGAGGAACGGACAAGCTTTCTATAAAACGGGGATGGTAAGGGGCGCAGCCCCTTGCTCGGCTGGAAAGGGTCAAGGGAAAACCTGCGACGAGGTTTTCCCTGTCGCCGGAAAGAAGATTCCAAAAGGAGGAAACCGGCGAAAACGGTTTCTTCCTTTTGAAAAAGATAACATAGAAAGTTTTATGAAGAAACCCAAGAAGTAGTATGCTTCATTAAATAGAAACGGGACGTTTCAAAAAAATCGCACCCACGAATAACTCCGCGCGCAGGCGCAGCGCTGGGCGGTCCCGTACTATCACTTCTACACACGGCACATAAAACGAGGAGCGACCACAGTTTCTACAGCACCCCCGAAGGATTCTTAAGGGAACTCTTCAGGTTCCCTTAAGTCGGCGGAAAGGTGATTGCAAAAGAGGAAAACCGCCGAAACGGTTTCCCTCTTTTGAATAAACATATAAAGTTTTATGAAGAAATCCAAGAAACGGATACGTTTCAAATAAAAAATAAGAAGCAGCATGCTTCAAAAAACAAAAAGCAGTATGCTTCAAAATAAAAAGAAAACGGCACGTTTCAAAAAAGTATTAGAAAGCAAAAAGGGAGAAACCAGTTGGTTTCTCCCTTTGCTTAATAGTCGATTTTATCGAGAATCCCCGAAAGATAAGCAAGCACCACGCCGTAGTTCGTCATGGGAACCCGCTGCTCCTTCGCCTGCGCTACGCGCGACAGCACATACCTGCGGTTGAACATGCACGCGCCGCAGTGGATAACCAAATCGTACCCGCTCAAATCCCGCGGGAAATCCGCGCCGTTTACATGGTCGATTGTAAGCTTTTCCCCGTACCGCTTCCGCAAAAGCTTCGGGATTTTCTCACGCCCGATGTCCTCCTTCAGAGGAACATGCGTGCAGGCCTCCGCAATAAGTACCCTGCCGTTTTCATCGAGCAGCTCGAGCGCCTGCGTGCTTTTGACAAAATAGTCAATATCCCCCTTATACTGCGCAAACAGCGTAGAAAAGGAGGTCAGCCTGCTCTCCGGCGGCTTCTGTTCATATACGGCTTTGAACACCTGCGAATCGGTAATAATCAGCTTGGGCGGGCTGGAAAGAGAACCGAGCGCCTGCGAAAGCTTGTCGGCCGTCACGCTCATGACAAGGCATTTTTTGTCGAGCAGCTCGCGCAGCGTCTGCACCTGCGGCAGGATAAGCCTGCCCTTCGGCGCCTGAATATCCTGCGGCATCACGAGCAGCACCAAATCGTTTTCCCCGATGAGGTTTCCCGTTATGGTGATTTCGGCAAGCTCCTCCGGAACAGAATCGATGAGCGCCTGGCGCAGCCTGCCGATTCCCTGGCCCGTCGCGGCGCTTACAACAACCGGTTCCTTTTGGCAAACTGCGGCGACAGCCGCTGAAATCGCGTCGATACCGGACAGTATATCCGCCTTGTTGATTACGGGGATAACGGGCGTGTTCTGCTTTTTTAGGAGGGAAAGCCACTTTTTTTCCTCATCGTCCGGCTCCTGAGAAAAAATCAGGACAGCGACGTCCGTTTTTTCCATCGCCTTTATCGTTTGCTCTACACGCTGTTTTCCAAGCGCGCCGGTATCGTCAAAGCCCGCGGTATCGATGAACACGCAAGGGCCGATGCCGTGGATTTCCATCGATTTATATACGGGGTCGGTCGTTGTCCCCGCAACGTCCGATACAAGGGAAATTTTCTGATTCGTCAGCGCGTTTACAAGTGAGGATTTCCCCGCGTTGCGTTTTCCGAACAGGCCGATGTGCAGCCGGCTTGCGCGTGGTGTGTCCTGAAGGCTCATATCTCATTCTCCTCTGCGTTCGATTTCCCTGTCCCAATTTAAATTACGTTCCTGTATTAAAAACGAAAATCGCGTTTGCCTTCCTTGAGTTCTAAGAGATACTCCTCCGCGATTTTCTTGACCTTTTCATTGGGAATTTTTTTAAGCTCCTCCGAAATAACGCGCTCGCCCTTTTCCCTGGTGTCGCCGCTTGCGTAATCCTCCAGGTATTCCTTGAGGGTCATCAAAGCGTTTGGCTGGCAGCAGTTTGCAATCTGCCCCGACTTTACAAGCCGCATAAAGCGGTCGCCTGTGCGCCCCTCGCGGTAGCAGGCGGTACAGAAGCTCGGAATATAGCCAAGCCCTAACAGCCAGTTTACCACCTCGTCGAGCGTGCGCCTGTCGCTTACGTCGAACTGGGCGGAATTTTCCTCCTCCGGTTCCGGCTCGCAATAGCCGCCGACGCTCGTGCGCGACGCGCCGCTTATTTGTGAAATGCCTAAATCGAGCACACGCTCCCTTGTTTTCTGCGATTCCCTGGTCGAGATAATCATGCCGGTATATGGGACGCAGATGCGTATTACCGCGACAATCTTTTCAAAGATTTCATCGGAAATCGCGTTGGAAAACTCGCCGGGGTCGATGTCGTCAGCCGGGCAGATGCGCGGTACGCTGATGGTATGCGGCCCTACGCCGAATACCGCCTCCAGGTGCTCGGCGTGCATCAGCAGGCCGACAAAATCGTAACGGTAAAGGTTCAGGCCGAACAGCACGCCGCAGCCCACGTCGTCGATGCCGCCCTCCATTGCGCGGTCCATCGCTTCGGTATGGTAGGCGTAGTTGTGTTTTGGGCCTGTCGGGTGGAGCGCTTCGTAGTTTTCCTTGTGATAAGTCTCCTGGAACAGGATATAGGTGCCGATGCCCGCTTCCTTGAGCTTTCTGTAATTCTCAACGGTCGTTGCCGCAATATTGACGTTGACGCGGCGGATTGCGCCGTTTTTATGCTTGATGGAATAAATGGTTTTGATGCTATCCAGAACATAATCGATGGGATTGTTCACAGGATCCTCACCTGTTTCGAGCGCCAGGCGCTTATGGCCCATATCCTGGAGCGCTATGACCTCCTGCCGAATTTCCTCCTGTGTCAGCTTTTTGCGGCAGATATGCTTGTTCTGGTGATGATAGGGGCAATAGGTGCAGCCGTTTACACAGTAATTGGAAAGATAAAGCGGCGCAAACATAACGATGCGCCTTCCATAGAAGCGTTCCTTCAATTCCTTCGCCAGCTTGAAAATCCTTTCGTTTTCCTCCGGCAAATCGCATTCTAAAAGGACTGCCGCTTCCCGGTGGGAAAGCCCCTTACATTCCTTCGCCTTTTCAATCAGGCTGTCAATCAGCTCCTTGTTATGCCTGTTTTGCTGCGCGTATTCGAGCGTATCGAGAATTTCCTGATGGTCGATAAACTCCTCGGCTTTTTTTGATTTTGGATTATACATGCTGTCATTTCCTTTCTGTTTGCGGAATTTGTGTCATTGTTTATACAGTTTGTATATTATAAATCTTCCGGTTTATAATCTCCACGGTCGGTCACAACCTCGTAGCCAATTGCTTCCATTTTCTTTTTCAGAAGCATAAGCCCCTCCGCCGCTTCCTCACCGGTGCTGATTTTATTGTTATAAAGCGCGTACTGCTTGCGGTTTTGTAAAGGGGAGAGGTTCGGCATTACGATGTTTGCGCCCGCTAAAATACCCTTTTCGCGCCCGTTTTTGTCTGCCGTGCCGAGCGCCGTGGTGGCGGGTATCAGGGCGTTTGGGAGCATCAGGCGGATTATCCCGATTAAAAACAGGCAAAGCTGCGTGCTGCCAGGAGGCTCGTTGCGGAAAGGCGTGTCGCGGTGCGGCAGGAACGGGCCGATTCCGACCATCTGCGGGCGGAGCCTTTCAAGGTACAGCAGGTCTTCCGCAAGAAATTCCGTCTTTTGATACGGCGACCCCACCATAAAGCCCGTGCCCGTCTGGAGCCCGATTTCTTTTAGGTCCTGGAGGCACTGCATACGGTTTGAAAGCGTTAAATTTTCCGGATGGAGCTTTCCGTAATGGCCGCAGTCCGCCGTTTCGTGCCGCAGCAAAAACCTGTCCGCGCCCGCGTCGAAGAACGCCTGATAGCTTTGCCGGCTGCGCTCCCCGATGGAAAGCGTAACGGCGCAGCCGGGGAATCGCGCCTTGATTTCCCGAAGGATGGAGCAGAAGCGTTCATCCGTAAAATATGGGTCCTCGCCGCCCTGTAAGACGAAGGTGCGAAAGCCGAGGCCGTACCCCTGTTCACAGCAGGATAAAATTTCCTGCTGTGATAGCCGGTAGCGCTCCAGCTTGCTGTTTGCCGCGCGGATACCGCAGTAATAGCAGTTATTTTTGCAGTAGTTAGAAAACTCAATCAGCCCTCTTATGTAAATTCGATTGCCGAAACGCTCCCGTGCAGCCTTTGAGGAAAGGCGGAACAGGTATTCGGACAGTTCACTGTCGTTCGCATGGCACAGCAGCTGTATGAACTCTTCCTTGGAAAGCGTTTTTTCCCGGCAAAGCTTGTCGATTAGCTCTTTCATAGCCTGCCTCCTTATTTTTTGGAGTATACTGTTTTGGTCGTCATGCCGCTGAGCATCCCGAGCTTTCCCGAAAGCGCGCTGATAACGTCTGCCGGCGCGTCCACCACGACGCTGATGACGTTGATATTCCTCTGCCGGTAGGGGATTCCCATCCTGCCGACGATATACTCGCCGTATTCAGAAAGCAGCCGGTTCATCTGGCCAACGTTCTCTTGGCTTTCCACCAATATGCCGATTAGGGCGATTCTCGTTTCCATAATGTCATCCTTTCAATGTAAAAGGCGTTTAGGATTCCTATCATAAAAAAATCCCGCGTCCTTATAAAAAGGCGCGGGATGAGAGAAGGGCGCAAATACCCTTCAAATATGATAAATTCCCATGCCTTTTTACGCGGGACGAACCCTTGTAGTCAGTACATTATCTTTATTATATACCCTGCTTCGCTTTTTTACAATCCTTCTTTTTTATACGAATGAAATAGGCTGCCGGGCAATTGGTTTTGGTCAAAGCCTTAATTTTTTTCCTTCGACAAAATGGGAGAATAAGGCCGATTCGTTTGTCATATGATAGGCATGTGGAAAGGTATATTCTGTAAAGCTGTTGGTGAAGAGGTGCTGTGTATGAAAAGAAAAATGCTTTTGGTTTTGATTCCGGTCTGCATAATTTTGACGCTTTTATGTTCCTGCACGAGAACAGCCGTCCAGAGCGAGGCGGATGAGCTCAAGGCCAACGCCTGGCACGGGAAAGGGGACTATCAGTCCACCATCGATTTGAGCTTCAACGGCGATACGGCGGCGTTCGATATTAAGGCGGGCGGAGGCGCCAAGATGCAGATTTGTGGCGAATGCGTCGTAAACAACGACAGCATCACCGTTACAGACAGCAATTTGAATGAACGCTTTGAATTCAAGTACAATCTTTCCGGCGACCAAATTGAACTTACCTACGGGAACAACACGGTAACGCTGGAAAAAGTAAAATGACCGGCTTTTGCCGGTCATTTTTCATTTACGATGCTCCAGTCGCGCATCTCGTCCACACCGTACTGTGAGGGCTTTGCATTATGGTCCTCTATATCCATTTCATAATGCTCGGCGCCGGACAGCGTAATGTTGCGCGGGCCGACCTTCAGGCGCTGGTCAATCAGTTCATCGGTCACGATGGGAATATGGCGTTCGTCAGCAAATTTCTCTCTTTTATCCATTTGTCACCGCTCCTTTGTTTTGTTACTCTTATTATCCGCAGTAGTTTACGGAAAAATCCCGGAAAATTGAGGAACAGCTTTTTTGATATAGTGAAATTTTTTCTCTTTTAGATATGAATTCTTGCCGTTATTGTCGAAAAATGGTAAAATATGAAAGAAAAATATTTTCAGTAAAAAAGAGGAGAGAGGAAAAGGATGGAAAAGAAAAAATTTGCTGCTTTTACCGCCGTTTATTTTATTTTCGGTAATTTTTATTGGATTGCCTGGCAATTTTTCCAGAGCAAGAATTTGTTTACCGATACGGCAAGCTCAATTGTAATCGGACTTATCATGCTGGCGGCCACGGTGTATTATTTTTATATGGTCAATAAAGAAAAAACGGGCAGGTTGACCATATTTTATTTTTTGTTACCGTTAGCGTTAGCGGGTGCTAATTTCCCTCTTCTTTATTTCGGCAGCCGTTTAATAAGCTTCTTTTCCGCCAAAGGGAGTCCATTTTCTATTTTTCTTATCGTAACAATTGCACTGTGGTATACGGCGTTTTGTTCTTTGTGTACGCTCATTAGACAGAACAAAATGGGATTGCCGAAGGGCGTCGCGTTATATTCGCCGTTTTATATACGGGTTAATTTTAAACAAATATCCGACCCGCACTATATACAGGACGCGAACCCACAAAAACGCTCCAGTATGCTTGCAAATGTTATTTTTGTATGGGCGTCAATTTGCACCGGACTATTTCTGATAACATCATTGATAAATCTGATATACCCTTTTATTGACATGAGCAATATTTTAAATAAATTTGGATGAAAAGAAAAGCGGCTGAATTTTCAGCCGCTTTTTGAAAGAATATATTTTTGAATTTTTTGATGATAAGGTTGTTTCAATTATGCGTGTGAAACATATTTTTACTAAAACAGCAGTACTGCTTACCTTTTTGCTGACGCTTGTTGCTTGTGTGGGCTCTATCTTAATTATAAACGATGAAGCGAAAATGCTGACTGACGAGCGCTTTTTTATGGGCTTTTCGCCGTGGACGTGGGGACTGGTGAGTGCCGGGGCGCTTACTCTTTGCGCGGCGTTCCTGCTGTGGCTCCATTATTCAAAAAGACTAAGTCCAAAAGGGCTTACCATATTTTCCGCGGCGCTTTTTGCCGTTTGCGCACTGCTGTACGTTATTACGGTTTGCAATTTTCAGTCAATCCCAACGACGGACAGCTATATCGTACAGGACCAGGCGCTTGTTTTGGCTAAAAACCCCGACAGCACGATTGATACTTCGATTACCTACTTTGCGCGCTACGCAAACAATAATTTGCTCATTCTTTTGTTGAGCGGCTTTTTCCGAATCATATCCGTGTTTGGCGTTAGTAATTATTACCTTGCATCAATTATATTGAACGCTTTTTGCTTGTTCATTTCAGAGGTTCTTATTTATCTGGCTGTTAAAAAGCTTTTCGGTACCCGTTTTGCGTGCAGCGTTCTGTTTATCAGTGTGTTGAGTCCTGTAATGTACCTGACCGCCCCCTGGGTCTATTCCGTTTCTCTTTGTATGCCTTTTATCGCCGCTTTGCTTTATTTGGGCGCGTGTTTGCTAAAAGAAAAGCGCTATCCGTTTCTTGCGGTGGAAGCAATATTATTCGCGGCGGTTACGGTGCTTGGATACTTCATCCGGCCAATTGTCGTGATTTTTGCATTTGCATTTTTTATCTGCTTTTTGATATGGCTATCAAAAACTCATAAAAAATTAATCAAATCGCTTTTGATTACTGTTTGCTGCGTCTGCGTGTCTGTACCGGCCTTTTTTTGCGTAAACGGAGTAATCAGCAGTTACTATCAGGATGATTCCGGCAATTTTCCAATTACACACTGGATAATGATGGGGCTTCATACGAATGGTTCGGTCAATGCGGAGGACCAGCGCTTTACTGCACAATTTGCGACAAAGGAAGAAAAGACAAAGGCAAACCTAGAGGAAATAAAAAAAACGCTGCGCGAATATGGGGTACCGGGACTTGCCGTCCATTTTGCAAAAAAACATTGCCTGACCTGGTCGGAAGGCAGCGCGGATTATACGGCGCGTGTCAAGCAGAACGCAGCATACACGCCGCTTTATGATTATGTGGCGGGGGACAGAAACGATTTTCTACTGCTCTACTGCCAGGCGTTTCGTCTCGCTCTGTTTTTGCTTGTGCTTGTAAGCCTTGCAAGGCAGTTTTTTAGTAAACGGCGTTCGCCGCTGTTTTTCTTTGTCTTATCGCTGTTTGGAGGAATGCTTTTTTACTTGCTATGGGAAGCAAAGCAGTCCTACAGTATTCCATTTTTGTTTCTGCTTACAGTTCTGTCCGTTCACGGGCTTGAAACAGCCGATAAGCTTATTTTGGATAAATGGCGGCAAAAGAAAACAACTTATAAAAAGGTTGCGTTCTATTCGCTCTCCGCAGCCGTTTTGATTACGACGCTTTCCTTTGGCATAGCGCGATACGGCTCATTTACACAAACGACAGCTGAATACCGGGATATAAGCATTATGTGCTGTAATACCTCCAATATAAAACAGATAAAAAACTTGGCAAAGCTTGACAGCACACTGACACAGACGTTTTTTACGGACAAAGCCTTCAATACGGTTGAACTTCATACAGCAAAGCTTGACGGGGACGCAAGCTACCAGATTACGTTATTAAACAGCAGGCCGGAAGTTTTGCTTCAAAGCATCGTTTCAGAAACAGATGTGGGAAAGGGCGGGATTTTGAAGCTTTCCGTACCGGAGACAAAGCAAAAATTTGGTGAAAAATATACGCTGGAAATAAAAAGGGTGGACGAAAAGACGGATTCCATCGGCTGGAAGTATTGCTTTTCCAGAGAATCGGATATGTACCGCGGGTTATTATCAGCTGGCGCCAAAGTAAAACCATTTGATTTGATGCTAAATGTTTACAGCCTGCAAAACAAGGTGTATATGCCACCTGCTATTTATATTGGCATCTTTCTGGGAATATTGATTTTTGAATTCTTGATAATTTTGCTGTTGAAAAAAATATATTTGTAACAGCTGTTTCGTAAATCCCACACTTATTCTTTTGTATACAGAAAATTGGTGATTTGCTTACACCTGCGCTTGCTTTTAATCCTGATTATAGATATAATGATAAAGACATGCAGGAATATTTTGTATATCTTTCAGGAGGAAGGGTTATGAATCCTAATAAAATAGCTGCGCCGGTAAGCGGCCGGAATTATGGCGTAGACCTGTTAAAAATTGTTTCAATGTTTATGGTTGTGGTGCTCCATGTTTTAGGAGTGGGTGGAGTGCTTGGCGGCAGCGCGGCGCTTTCGCTCAATTATGAAATATCATGGCTCCTGGAAACCGGCGCGTATTGCGCGGTTAACTGCTTCGCCTTGGCAAGCGGGTTCGTCATGGTCAATGCAGTGTTTAAATACCACCGTATTTTTGCGCTTTGGCTGCAGGTCGCGTTTCATTCCCTGTTGATTATTACGCTGTTCAGTGTTTTTATGCCAAATGCAGAAGGAGTTGAAGGCGGCTTTATCAAGGCGTTTCAGCCGCTGTCGCTCAATCGGTACTGGTATTTCACCGCTTACTTTGCCATGTTTTTCTTTATCCCGTTTTTTAACCATCTCCTGCAAACGCTGAGCCAGAGGAGTATGCTGAGAATGATTATCACATTGGTAATCATCTTTTCTATCATACCGACCTTATTTAACAAGGATACGTTTCTCACACAAAATGGTTACAGCGTTTTATGGCTGTCCGCATTATACTTAATGGGCGGTTATTGTAAAAAGTATTCTGTTGCGGAAAAATTTCAGTCGTGGAAGGCTCTTTTGATTTACACGGCGGCGGTACTTGCTACCTGGGGCAGCCGCTTCTTATTCCGTGCGTTGAGCCCAAGCCTTCCTGAAGAGCTGCGCAATGTAAATTTACTGGTAAATTACACTTCTCCGACAATACTGCTGGCAGCGTTTGGCCTGCTGGTGTTATTTGCGAATATGAGCCTTAAAAATAATTTTGTCAAATGGCTCATACGTTTTTTGGCCCCGCTTTCATTCAGTGTTTACATCATTCACACCAATCCGCTGGTATGGAATAATATCCTTAAAGGAAGCTTTACAAGCTATGCCGATGGTTCTGTAATAAAGCTAGTTGGCTTTGTGCTCATTACAGCTGCCGCGATTTATTTGATTTGTTCCTTGATTGACTGGGTGCGCCTGCTTCTATTCCGGCTGTTCAAGGTGGATTGGGTCTGCAAAGTATTGACGGATAAAGTGTACATACTCTTTTCCAAACTGTTTCGGGTTGACAAGCTATCGTAAAAGCCAAAAATGATTCTGAAAACTTAAAGCCGCGGCGGTATCCATTTAGTTACCGCCGCGGCTTTGCTATTATTTGTAATAAAAAACGGAGCAGGATATTTCCTGCTCCGTTTTGGTGGACGTTAACGGACTTGAACCGCTGACCCTTCGCACGTCAAGCGAATGCTCTAGCCAGCTGAGCTAAACGTCCAAATTTACTGCTGTTCTATTATAGCCAAACGTTAAAAAAAAAGCAAGTCCTTTTTTTGAGTTTTACGGATAAATCTATAATATCGTCCATAAAATGGAACGAAGCTATCTATTCTTTTATAACAAGTGCAAAAAATACAGTTCGATTGTCATCTTGTATTTCCGTTTTTTAATGAAATGTAAATTAGGATTCTTTTTCTTGCCCGTAAAGTGACCATATGCTATAATACAAGGATAGAATAACAAAATTGCGCTTTGCCAGAGGAGGAACGGATTTCTGTGATTGTTTTGGGGATTGACCCAGGCTACGCCATCGTGGGATGGGGCGCCATTACATTTCAGAACAACGCGTTTGCGCCCCTTGGCTTCGGCGCGATTACAACGCCGGCGACAGAGCCTTTCAACAGGCGGCTGGAGGTCATTTACGACGAGCTGTGCGCCATTATTGAAAAATATAAACCGCAGGCGCTTGCAATTGAGCAGCTCTATTTCCAGAACAACCAGAAAACGGCTATCAACGTGGCGCAGGCCAGGGGGGTTATCCTGCTGGCGGCGCAGAAAAACAATTTGGATGTGTTTGAATACACGCCGCTGCAGGTGAAAACGGCGGTAACCGGTTACGGGCAGGCAAAGAAGCCGCAGGTGATGGAGATGACGCGCAGGCTCCTGCGTTTAGAGAAGGTTCCTAAGCCGGATGATACGGCCGACGCGCTGGCCATTGCAATCTGCCATACGCAGGCTTCCGGCAGCCGTCTGCGGGAAATGATGTACAAAAGGGGTTTGAAATAAATGCTCTACAGCCTGAGAGGGACGCTCATACACATGGAGGCCGGGTTTGCCGTAATAGAGTGCGGCGGCGTCGGTTATAAATGCCTGACGACGCTTAATACCCAGCGCAGCCTCCCAAAGCTGCATATGGAAGCTACCCTGTACACGCAGCTCAATGTGCGTGAGGACGCGGTCGAGCTGTTCGGCTTTGCAACGCAGGGGGAGCTTTCCTGCTTTAAAATGCTTACCGCTATCAGCGGGGTCGGCCCTAAGGCCGGTCTTGCGATTTTATCGGAGCTTTCTCCGGAGCAGGTGGCAATGTGCGTCGCCTCAAACGACAGTAAAACGCTGACGCGCGCGCAGGGCGTCGGCCCCAAGCTTGCACAGCGCATCGTGCTGGAGCTCAAGGATAAGCTCAAGGGCTTTGCCCCCGGCGGCGAGGCGTTCTTGCCGGGAGAAACGGCGCAGGCAATCGAGGAGGGGAATATCGGCAAGGCCGTCGCGGCGCTTGCGGTGCTCGGCTACAGCAGCGCGGACGTTACGCCGATTCTCTCACGGCTTGACGGCAATCTGACGGTAGAACAGCTTATCTCGGCGACCCTGCGCGAGATGGGAAGACGCTGAAAGGAATAAAGGAATGGATACGGAACTCGATTTTGAAAACAGAATTCTGAGCGCGGCGGAAATACCTGCCGATGCAGGAGCGGACGACAACCCGCTGCGCCCGCGCAAAATGGAAGAATATATCGGCCAGGATAAGGTCAAAGAAAACCTTTCCGTCTTTATCGAGGCGGCAAGGCAGCGACAGGAGACGCTCGACCATGTCCTTTTGTACGGCCCGCCGGGCCTGGGCAAGACGACGCTTGCGGGCATTATTGCAAACGAGCTGGGCGTTAACCTGCGCATTACCTCCGGCCCCGCGATTGAAAAGCCGGGCGATTTGGCGGCGCTGCTTACGAACCTGAATCCGGGCGATGTGCTCTTTATCGACGAGATTCACAGGCTGTCCCGCGCGGTGGAGGAAATCCTCTACCCGTCGATGGAGGATTACGCCATCGATATTATTACGGGCAAGGGCCAGATGGCGGCTTCTTACCATCTTCCGCTCCCGCGCTTTACGCTCGTCGGCGCAACGACACGCGCGGGGCAGCTTACGGCGCCTTTGCGCGACCGTTTTGGCGTTGTGCTGAGGCTTGAACTGTACTCCCCGGAGGAGCTTGCGACCATCGTAAAGCGCAGCGCCTCTATTTTAAATATTCCAATCGACGAGGACGGGGCGCTGGAGCTTGCCTCCCGTTCGCGCGGCACGCCGCGTATCGCGAACCGGCTGCTTAAACGCGTGCGCGATTTCGCGCAGGTGATGAGCGACGGCGTGATTACCTGCGAAACGGCGCAGACCGCGCTCGACCGGCTTGAAATCGACCATCTGGGGCTTGACGCGAACGACAGGCGCATGCTTACTGCGATGATAAGGTTCTATAAAGGCGGCCCGGTGGGGCTTGAAACGCTCGCCGCCGCAATCGGCGAGGAGGCCGTCACAATTGAGGACGTTTACGAGCCGTACCTGATGCAAATCGGTTTTTTAAACCGCACGCCCAGGGGACGCTGCGTCACACAGGATGCCTGCCGCCATTTGGGAATGGAGCTTCCCGGCACGCAGGCGCCGCAAAACACAGGGCCGACGCTGTTTGCCGGACAGGAATAAGCTTTTTAGATAACAGCAGCCCGTGAAGGCGGAGAAGAATCGAAGGAAATCGGCGGGCTGTTTTGATAGAAAACCATATATTTGGAGGTTGTTAAGATTGGGTAGACTATTTGGGACGGACGGCGCGCGGGGCGTAGCAAACACGGAGCTTACCTGCGAGCTTTCCATGGACATCGGCAGGGCTGCCGCTATGGTACTCATCAGCGACGAGGTGGAGCATCCGACAGTGCTTATCGGCAAGGATACGCGCCTGAGCTCAGACATGATTGAAGGCGCGCTCGTCGCGGGGCTTTGCTCTGTCGGGGCAAACGTATTGCTGCTCGGCGTCGTGCCGACGCCGGCGGTTGCTTATCTGGTGAAAAAGTATAACGCCGACGCGGGTATTATGATTTCCGCGTCGCATAACCCGTTTGAATTCAACGGCATCAAGATATTCAGCATGGACGGCTACAAGCTGCCTGACGATTTGGAGGAGGAAATCGAGTCGATTGTGCTCGACCATTCCATTCCGTACCCGGAGCTTTCCGGTAACCAGCTCGGCCATGTAAAATACGCGGACAGCGCAGTGGAGGATTACGTCTCCCACGTCATCGAATCTGTGCCGGAGCGCATCGACGGCATGAAGGTCGCGCTCGACTGCTCAAACGGCTCCGCCTCACGCACGGCGAAGCAGCTATTTGAAGGCATCGGCGCGCAGTGCCATATGCTTTACGACGAGCCGGACGGCGTCAACATCAACGACGACTGCGGTTCGACCCATATGGAAAGCCTGATGAAATATGTAAAAGACAACAAGCTCGACGCGGGCGTCGCGTTCGACGGGGACGCGGACCGCTGCCTTGCGGTCGATGAAAACGGCAATATTATTGACGGTGACTATGTCATTGCCATCTGCGCCGCGGATTTAAAATCGCGAGGCCTGCTCAAGAAGGACACCGTCGTCGGCACGGTCATGACGAATATGGGCTTTTCCCGGTTCTGTGATGATATGGGCATGAACTTTGTGTCCACACAGGTAGGCGACCGCTACGTGCTCGAAACGATGATACGCGAGGGCTACAACATCGGCGGCGAGCAGTCGGGGCATGTGATTTTCCTCGACCATTCCACCACAGGCGACGGGCAGCTCACGGCCGCGCAGCTTTTGAGCCTTGTCCACCGCAGGAACGCGAAGCTTTCAAGCATCGCGACGCTCATGGAGCGGTTCCCGCAGGTAATGATTAATGTAAAGGTAAGCCCGGAGGGCAAGCGCCGCTTTTATACGGATAAGGACGTCAAGGCGGAAATCGACCGCGTAAAGGAGACGCTCGGCAGCCGCGGAAGGATTCTTGTCCGCCTGTCCGGTACGGAGCCGCTGGTGCGCGTTATGGTCGAGGGCGAGGATTCCGCTGAAATTACGCGCCTTGCAAACCAGACGGCGGAGCTTATCAGGGAAAAGCTCTCCTGACTGCATTTTTAGATTCAGACAGAAAAACATCGGAGGAAGCCTATGCGTACAGCCTTGTGGAAGGATTATGAACTGCTCGACTGCTCCTGTGGGGAGCGCCTGGAGCGATGGGGGGACGTTATCCTGATTCGCCCCGACCCGCAGATTATCTGGGAAACGGAAAAAAAGCACCCGCTTTGGAAACAGGCGCACGCGCGCTACCTGCGCTCGCAGACGGGCGGCGGCAAATGGCAGGTCTACAAAAACCACCCTGACGTTTGGGAAATCGGCTGCCGTTCGCTTCGTTTCCGGATTAAGCCGATGGGCTTCAAGCACACCGGCGTTTTCCCGGAGCAGGCGGTCAATTGGGATTTTGTTTCCGAAAAAATCAAGCAGAGCGCACGGCAGCTGAATGTACTAAACCTGTTTGCCTATACGGGCGGCGCGACGCTTGCCTGTTTGGAGGCGGGCGCGAAGGTTTGCCATGTGGACGCCTCAAAGGGTATGGTACAGTGGGCAAAGGAAAACGCGCAGGCTTCCGGGCTTTCTGAACGCCCCGTCCGCTGGCTTGTGGACGACTGTATCAAGTTTGTACAGAAAGAGCAGCGACGCGGCAATCGGTACGACGGCATCATTATGGACCCGCCGTCCTACGGCAGAGGGCCGGGCGGTGAGGTTTGGAAGCTGGAAGAGCAGCTTTATTCGCTCGTGGAGCTGTGCGCATCGATTTTGTCGGACGACGCGCAGTTCTTTATTTTAAACTCTTACACGACGGGGCTTTCACCCGCTGTAATGGAATATTTGCTCGGCGCGGTTTTGACGCCGCGCTTCGGCGGAAAGGCCACGTCGGACGAAATCGGCCTTCCCGTCACGCAGACGGGGCTTGTACTGCCGTGCGGCTCGACCGCAATCTGGCAGTCGGGCGGAAAGTAAGCCGGAATAAAACAGGATTGGAAACAGTATGGAAGATTTTATCAGGACAGAAAACTTGGAATTCCAATATATAAACGAGGACGAGTCAGGCGGACAGGCCATTTCCGTGGACGTCTTAAAGGGTGTTTCCATGGAGGTAAAGCAGGGCGAGTTCGTCGCGCTGCTCGGGCATAACGGCTCCGGCAAATCTACAATGGCAAAGCAATTCAACGCTATGCTCCTGCCCATGGGCGGGAAGGTATACGTCGACGGCATGGACACGCTCGACGACGGTAAAAAGTACGATATCCGCCGCAAGGTCGGGCTGGTGCTGCAAAACCCGGACAACCAGCTTGTCGCGAGCATCGTCGAGGAGGACGTGGCGTTCGGCCCGGAAAACCTCGGAATCGAGCCGGAGGAAATACGCTGCCGCGTCGACGAGGCGCTGAAGGCGGTCGATATGTACGAGTACCGCACGCACGCGCCGCATAAGCTGTCCGGCGGGCAGAAGCAGCGCGTGGCAATCGCGGGTATAATCGCGATGGAGCCGCGGTGTATCGTGCTCGACGAGCCGACCGCCATGCTTGACCCGCGCGGGCGCGAGGAGGTACTCTCAACCATCCGGAAGCTCAACAGGGAAAAGGGTATTACTATTGTGCTGATTACGCATTATATGGACGAGGCCGTGCTTTCCGACCGCGTTATCGTCATGGACAACGGCGAAATATTGACGCAGGGCACCCCGCGCGAGGTGTTTTCCCAGGTGGAGCTGCTAAAGCGCCATAAGCTGGATGTTCCGCAGGCGACGGAGCTTGTGCACAGGCTGAAATCGGGCGGCTGTAACATCGAGGGTACGGCGCTCGACGAAGAGGAATGCGCACAGCTTCTTTTAAAGCTCCTCAATGAAAACCGCCCGCAGAAACAAGGGCGCTGATTTAAAGGAATGTGAACCCCTATGTATGTACTGGAAACAGAAAATTTAACATATACGTATGGAACGAATACGCCGTTTGAAAAAACGGCGGTCAAAGACGTGTCGCTTCATGTGCAAAAGGGCGAGTTTATCGGGATTATCGGGCATACAGGCTCCGGTAAATCCACGCTTGTACAGATGTTCAACGGCCTAATCCGCCCGACCTCCGGAAAGGTTCTGCTAAACGGCAGGGACATCTGGGAGGAGCCGAAGAAAATCCGCTCCGTGCGTTTTGAAGCGGGGCTCGTGTTCCAGTACCCCGAATACCAGCTGTTTGAAGAAACGGTTCAGAAGGATATTGCGTTCGGCCCAAAAAATATGGGGCTCGACGAGAACGAAATCAGGAAGCGCGTCGTATCGGCGGCGCGGTTTACGGGGCTCAAGTCTGAGCTTTTATCAAAATCTCCGTTCGAGCTGTCCGGCGGGGAAAAGCGCAGGGCGGCAATCGCGGGCGTTATCGCCATGGACCCGGACGTGCTCATTCTGGACGAACCGACAGCGGGGCTCGACCCCAACGGGCGCGACGTACTGCTCGCGCAGATTTCGGAATATCATAAACAGCGCGGGAACACGATATTCCTTGTGTCCCACAGCATGGAGGATATTGCGAAGACGGCGGACCGGATTCTTGTAATGAACAAGGGAAGGGCCGTGATGTTCGACGAAACAAAAAAGGTCTTTTCCAGGGGCGGTGAGCTAGAAAAGATGGGGCTTAGGGTTCCGCAGGTTACAAAAATCATGGCCCGCTTGAAGAAAGAAGGCTACCCCGTCCCGGACGGGGTTCTGACGGTGGAACAGGCTCTATCTGAGCTGCTTGCGCTGATTGGCAAAAAGGCTGACAGCGACTAACTGGAAACGTGGTGATTCTATATGGTCAGGGATATCACGCTTGGGCAGTATCTGCCGGGCAAATCGGTCATACACCGGCTTGACCCGCGCACGAAAATACTGCTGCTTCTTGCGTTTATCGTATTTATTTTTATAACGGGCAACTACTTTGCGCTTGCCATTACGACCCTGTCGGTCGTCGCTGTTATGATTACGACGGGAATACCAATCAAAATGTACATGAAAAGCATGAAGGTTATCCTGTTCATCGTGCTGTTTACAGGCGTTTTGAACCTGTTTTATGGCAGGGGGGAGCCGCTTTTTCAGCTCGGCTTTTTGAAGATTACGCTTGCGGGCATCAACAACGCCATATTCGTTGCGGTGCGTATTGCATCGCTGATTATCATAAGCTCCGTCTTGACGTTCACGACCTCCCCGACGGATTTGACGGACGCGCTCGAACGGCTGATGAAGCCATTAAACCACCTGCACGTCAAGGTGCACGAAATCGCCATGATGATGACGATTGCCCTGCGCTTTGTCCCGACTTTGCTTGAAGAGACGGATAAAATCATGAGCGCGCAGAAGGCGCGCGGGGCCGATATGGAAAGCGGTAATTTAATCCAGCGCATCAAGGCGCTTATCCCGGTGCTGATTCCCCTGTTCGTTTCGGCGTTTCGCAGGGCTTACGATTTAGCCACGGCGATGGAATGCCGCTGCTACCAGGGCGGGGACGGCAGGACACGCATGAAAAGCCTGCACTTTTCAAGGCTGGACGCATTTGCGCTTATCGCCAGTGTTTTAATCCTGACAGGAGTGGTTCTATGCAACGTGTTTCTCCCGGCGGCGGTCCGCTGAGGAATATCCTGCTGACAATCACATACGACGGCAGCCGTTTTCACGGCTGGCAAATCCAGCAAAACGCGCCAAGTGTGCAGCAGGCCTTTCAGGAAGCGCTTTTCCAGGTGATAGGAAACGAATTTGAAATCAAAGGCTGCAGCCGTACAGACAGCGGTGTGCACGCAAATATGTATTGTTTAAGCGTTAAAACAGGTCACAGAATTCCAGCGGTACGCTTAAAGGCGGCGCTCAACCGCTTTTTGCCGCGGAGCGTCGCTGTGCTCGGCGCAATGGAGGTACCGGGGGATTTTCACGCGCGGTACTCCTGTAAGGGGAAGGAATACCTGTATAAAATATGGAACTGCGAGACAAGGAACCCGTTTCTAGAGGGCTACGCCCTGCATTACCGCTATCCGCTTGATGTAGAGCTTCTGCAAAGGGCGGCGCAGGCGTATGTTGGAACGCACGATTTTACTTCCTTCTGTACGCTCGACAAGCGGGAAAAGGGTGATTTTACACGTACGGTACGGCATTTTACCGTTACGCGCGAGGATAAAATGGTTTTTATGCGCGTAGAAGCAGACGGTTTTCTTTATAACATGGTAAGGATTATGGTGGGTACGCTGCTGGCGGTCGCGCAGGGGAAAATCCCGGAGGACGCGATAGCGGGCATACTGGAAGCTAAAAACAGGGAAGAGGCGGGACCGACGGCGCCCGCGTGCGGACTTTACCTCAACCGGGTGTATTACGAAAAGGAGTACGCAAATGGCTAACGATTACGATAAAAGAAAAGAAACACAGGAAAAAACCTCTGAGGAACCGGCGCGGGATACAGCTGTTCCGGAAGAGGAGCATATAAGCTACGAGGACCGCTCGTTTCAGGACTTTGAGCCGGAAACAGCGCACCGGTCATCTATTTCCAAAAAGACCAAAGCGGTGATTACTATATTGCTCTTATGTATGGTCGCCGTCATTGTAGTCGCCGGGTGGCAGAATTTGTCGCCGGACAGGCTTGCCGGCAGCATGGAAAAGAATTTTCTCGATAACGATAAGGGTGACGGATTCCCGTCTGCGCTTGTAGGCACGAAGGTCAATAACGGCAACATGAAACGGTGGGATAAGAACTTAGCCTATGTGAGCGATACCTCTTTTGTCGTGCTCAACAGCAGCGGCGGTAAGCTCATAGACAGGCAAATCAGCTATTCCGACCCGGTAATCGTCACAAAAGGCAACTACTGCCTTATTTATAACCTGGGCGGCCTTGGCTTTGAAATCAACACGATGGGCGACACCATCCACAAAGGCGACGTCAAAAGCAACCTGCTTTCCGGCGACATCAATACGCGCGGCGAATACGCCATATTGTCAGAAACAGACGGCTATCTTGGCAAGCTCACCGCGTTTAATACAGATAATTCACAGAAATACGCCTATTACTTTTCGGACTATTATCCAAGCAGCGTTTCCATTAATGAGGATGGTACAATGGCCGCGGTAGCGGGCGTATCCTCAAAGGACGGCGTGCTGCGCAGCGTATTGTACGTGCTCGATTTCACATCGGCTGAGCCAAAAGCAATGCTTGAGTTCGACGACAACCTTATTTACACAGTTTCTTTTATGGACAACGGCAATATTGCGGTAATCGGCGACAGCTCGGCGTCGGTTGTTAAATCAAATTACAGCGACAAGCAGACGGTTTCCTATGATAAGCTGATGCTTACCGCCTACGATATAGACATGTATAATGGAGTGGCGCTGTCCCTGTCGCGTTCCGGCGACGGGCGCTCCTGCAACCTCTTGTACCTCGATAAAAACGGGAACGCGGGGGAGCCCATCACGACCGACCTCAAAATTACCTCCATCAGCATGTACGGCGACAGGATAGGCGTCTTGAGCGGGGAAGAGCTGCGCACCTTTTATAAGAACGGAAACGAAGGAGCCAAGACGAACGCCGGCGTGGACGCGAAGGCCATCTGTATGGAATCGGAAAACAGCGCATATATATTGGGGATTAGCGAAATGCGCTTTACCCGCTTCTGATGAATTCACAAAATGCTCATTGTTTTTTTATGGATTATATGATATATTGTAGCCTAAGGACGCGCAAACGGCGGGTTTCTGTTTGCCGCGCCTGGACATTAAAGGATTGGTTTTAGCATATGAGTCTTGCTCTCGACATCATCATACTCGTTCTGCTTGCGGCCTTTTTAATAGGCGGCATGAAGCGCGGCGCGGTAAAAACGCTGATTAACGTGCTCGGTACCATCGCGGCTGTGACGGTATCCATATGGCTCGGACAGCATGCCGCAAGGTGGATTTATACAACCTTCTTCCAGCAGGACCTGATACAAAACATGTCACAGCAAATTATGGCGTCGGGCGGTTCCGACGTCCAGTCCGGCGTGCACAGCGCGCTTGGGGCGCTGCCTGATTTTGTGCTTCGGCTCCTGCCGAATTTTGGCATAGACATGGCGCAAATCGGCCCCGCGGTACAAAGCACGGCCGACGCGACGGCAAAGGCGGTCGAAACGGTAATCGCCCCTGTAATTATTTCGCTTCTGAGCATCGTGGCGATGCTGGTTCTGTTTGCATTGCTGATGCTCTTGGTAAAGCTTGCGTCACACGCAATCGGCGCGGTGTTCAACCTGCCGGTGCTTCATGGCGTCAATTCGTTTTTTGGCGCGGTGCTCGGTCTTTTGGAGGGCGTATTATTAGTAGTGCTCGCCGTGTTTATAATCAAGCTTTTTGTCCCGACGCTCAGCGACGCGCCGCAGTTTTTCAACAAGGAAGTTATAGAAGGCACCTTTATATTTAAGTATATATACAGCTTTATCCCGCTGTCAGGCATTTTTGCCGGATAAGAGGGAAGCAGGAATTTGAAAGCTTATTGGGAAGGTAATCGAAATGGAAAATGACCGAAACGCGTGGAAGGAAAACCTAACAATACCAAACCTTTTATCCGTGCTGCGCATCTTACTGATTATACCGTTTATCTTTTTCTTTCTGTCGAAAAATTATATTGCCGCCGCCGCAATGGTTATCATTTCGGGGCTGAGCGATATGTTCGACGGCATGATTGCCCGTAGGTTCAACCAGATTACGGCGCTTGGAAAGATTTTGGACCCCATTGCCGACAAGCTTACGCTTGTCGCGGTAATTATCTGTATCGGCATCATCGTCCCCAAGATTATCCCGCTGGTCGTTATCCTTGTCATAAAGGATTTGCTGATGCTGCTGGGGGGCGCGTACCTCATACAAAAGAAGATAACACCGCCTGCCGCCAAATGGTACGGCAAGCTTTCCACCATATTATTTTACCTGTCCGTATCGGTCATTGTGCTGCTTGAAATCATTACCGGCAGCGCGAGCGATTTTGCAGTGCTTACCACCGTAATCATGCTGGTTACGACGGCGGCAATGCTGTTTTCCATGGTAAAATACTTTTTAATATTTTTAAGCCTGCTCAAAGAGAAGAAACAGGAAGGTGCTTCTAACAGGAAAGCGGGCACAAAAGACTAATTTTGCGGTAATATCCGCACTCGGAAAAGGAGAAACAATATGCTTTGCTGCAGATGTAAAAAACGGCCTGCTGTGGTATTTGTCGCCACAAACGCAGAGAGCGAGTCGCAGGGCTACTGCCTGTCATGCGCTAAGGAGCTCGGAATCAAGCCGGTTACAGACATCATAGAGAAAATGGGAATATCCGAAGACGACCTGGACGCTGTTCAGGAGCAGATGGATTCCCTGATGAAAATGAGCGAGAATGGGGACATTCCCAATTTCGCGGAGATGCTTGGGCAGAACCCCGAAGCGGCTGCCGGAGAGGACGACGACCCCGACAAGGAGGACGGCTTCAGCCCGGGCGGCGCGCCGACCTTCCCTTTGTTTAAGAACATTTTTAATCTAGGTGAAAAAAAGAACGAGCAGCCCGGAGCTGATACCGATACGAAAAAAAGAAAAAAGGATGAAAAAAAGCCGAAGAGAAAACACATCGACACGTACTGCACGGACCTGACCCAGCGCGCGCGCGAAGGAACAATGGACCGCGTGATTGGCAGGGACAGCGAGATTGAGCGTGTTATCCAGATATTAAGCCGCCGTTCCAAAAACAACCCATGCTTAATCGGAGAGCCGGGCGTCGGCAAGACCGCTATCGCGGAAGGGCTTGCGCTGCGCATCGCGCAGGGCAGCGTACCGCAGCGGCTTAAGGACAAGGAAATCCAGCTGCTCGATTTGACGGCGCTGATTGCCGGCACACAGTTCCGCGGACAGTTTGAAAGCCGTATCAAGGGACTTGTAGACGAGGTAAAGGCCGCGGGTAACGTCATTTTGTTTATTGACGAGGTACATAATCTCGTCGGTACGGGCGACTCCGAGGGAACAATGAACGCCGCCAATATCTTGAAGCCCGCGCTTTCTCGCGGGGAAATCCAGGTAATCGGCGCGACGACGTTTACTGAATACAGGAAATATATAGAGAAGGACGCGGCGCTTGAAAGGCGTTTCCAGCCGGTCAAGGTCGCTGAACCCTCAATTCAGGATACAATCGATGTGCTTCTGGGCGTCAAGTCCTATTACGAAGTACATCACAGGGTCAGGGTACCCGAACAGATTGTAAGGCGCGCGGTCGTTTTGTCGGAGCGCTACATCACCGACCGTTTCCTGCCCGATAAGGCCATCGATTTGCTCGATGAGGCCTGCGCCTGCGCGGCGCTTCGCAATAAGAGCATGGAAACGTACGACAAGCTCAAGGAAGAGGAGCGGGCACTTGCCGCCCAGGAGGACGAGATTGCCTCCAACACGGAAAGCATCGACTACGAAAAGCTCGCCCTGGTACGGGAGGAGCTTGCGAAAACGAGCAATAAAATTAAGCGCATTCAAAACAAGGCGCTCAATTCCTCTGTGGAGGAAAGCGACCTTGCGCATGTAATAGAGCTGTGGACGGGAATCCCCGCCTCCAGGGTGCAGGAAAACGAGCTGAAAAAGCTGTCTGATTTAGAAGAAAAGCTCAAGGAGCGCATCATCGGACAGGACGAGGCCGTTGCCGCCGTCGCCGCCGCAATCAGGCGCAGCAGGGTGCAGATAAGCCCGCGCCGCCGTCCGGCCTCCTTTATCTTTGTAGGCCCTACGGGCGTAGGGAAGACGGAGCTTGTAAAGGTGCTGTCCACAGAGCTGTTCGACACGCCCGAAACGCTCATCCGGCTCGATATGTCCGAGTTTATGGAGAAGCATTCGGTTTCGCGTATTATCGGCTCGCCTCCGGGCTATGTCGGCTATGACGAGGCAGGCCAGGTGACCGAAAAGGTACGCCGCCGCCCGTATTCCGTGCTTCTGTTCGACG
The DNA here is from genome assembly GCA_900540865.1 of uncultured Oscillospiraceae bacterium. GTDB lineage: Bacteria > Bacillota > Clostridia > Oscillospirales > Acutalibacteraceae > Scatavimonas. Next base: position 2,635 of record UQHH01000037.1, on the reverse strand, counting down.
AAATTGAAAAGGCGCATCCCGACGTGCTCAATATTTTGCTCCAGATTCTCGACGAGGGCAAGGTAACCGACGCGCACGGCAGGCTCGTCAATTTTGAAAACACCGTCATTATCATGACCTCGAACGCCGGCAGCAACAAGAAGGAAGGGCTGATGGGCTTCGGCAAATCGGAGCAGGATATGCAGAAGGAAAAGGTTATCAAAGCCTTGTCTGAATTCCTGCGGCCTGAATTTTTGAGCCGTATTGATGAAATAATAGTGTTCAGGAGCCTGGACGACGGTAATTTCCGGAATATCGCAAAGCTTATGCTCAGCGAATATATCGGAACACTTGAAGAAAAGGGAATCAAGTTTTCTTATGACGATAAGGCCGCCGAATATCTCGCTAAGAAATCGACGGGCGGAAAGAGCGGCGCGCGCGATTTGAGGAACACCATCCGCAAGGACGTGGAGGACAAAATCACGAACGCGATTATCGAGCGCCGTGAGGGTGAGATTGCGGGAATCCATCTCACCGCCGATGAAAACGGCCTGAAAATGGATATTTTATAAACAGCCGCAAGTGTGTTTATTCAAGAGAAAACTTTTAGGAACTGCTTGACAACGCGGCGGGTTATATGGTAAAATATAACCCGTCGCTTAAAAGGCAGACAAGCCGTGCGGATGTAGTTTAGTGGTAGAACTTCAGCCTTCCAAGCTGATCGTGTGGGTTCGATTCCCATCATCCGCTCCATTCGTTATTTACCGGCTGGCCGGTTGAAATATTTGATTTGCGCCAATAGCTCAGCTGGATAGAGCAACTGCCTTCTAAGCAGTAGGTCAGGGGTTCGAGTCCCTTTTGGCGCGCCATATATGGTGGGTATAGCTTAGTCGGTTAAAGCGCCAGTTTGTGGCACTGGAGACCGTCGGTTCGAATCCGACTATCCACCCCATACGACCCATTAGCTCAGTTGGCAGAGCACTTGACTTTTAATCAAGGTGTCCGGAGTTCGAATCTCCGATGGGTCACCATTTTGTTCGTTCCGGCGGAAACGCTGTGAAAAATATAGATGTGCTTTCGTCCACTTTATCGGAGATTCGAACTCTGAGAGGGTGAGCGGCGTAAAGAAAAGGCGCCTGCGGCGCGTTTTTAGCCGCGAAGTGCGAAGACCGGCACCGCAAATAATCGGTGATTGAGCACGGGAGACTGCAAGGCAGGCTCCAGCTCCGATGGGTCACCAATTTGTTTATTTCGGCGGAAACGCCGTGATAATATAGACGAAGCAATCAAGGCTTTTTGCTATAATACCTTTCGTTTGGCTGAAAGCCATGGAATAATGGGCTGTAGCCAAGCGGTAAGGCAACGGACTTTGACTCCGTCATCCCGTGGGTTCGAATCCCGCCAGCCCAGCCAAAATTTTTGACTGGCGCGCGGCGAGCACCTGCGCGGCAGTCAAAAATCCCCTTTGGGGAGAGAAAATACATATATGGGCCCGTAGCTTAGCTGGGAAAGCGCTGCGTTCGCAACGCAGAGACCGAGGGTTCGAATCCCTTCGGGTCCACCACAATGAACACCCCCGAATCTTGCGCCAATTAGGACAAGGTTCGGGGGTATTGTTTACAATAAATTGATTTAGAAGAATGGGCATGGGTTTCGCAACGCGGAGCATGTCTTTTTTAATATGTAAAATATGTTTTTTATATTTATATTATATTTTGTTTTAAATTGTTTATTGCAACAGTTTTTTATGAGGATGGTTGCGATAATTTGTCGTACCCTGTTGTTTATGCTTGATTTATGTGATAATATTTTACTTAGTAATATGGTTTTAAGTAATCAAAATTTAGTATTGTGTTATTTAAGGAGTGCTATACATGAAAATGAGCGTAGAAAAAGGGTTTGAGTTGACTTCGTGGCTGTTAACCTGTACGGGACTTGTGTGGCAACCTGCTTCCGTAGCAGACAAAGGGCTGAAGGGGCTGCAGATTTTTCTAAAAAACAAGGGTTATCTGGAGAAGAACATCAGCGAGACAGTTTCAGTCCAGTTCGAACAAGCATTTACCAAAGCGGTGGATGAGACAAAAAAGAGATTTTTGGAAGATGAGAAATTAAATAAAAACAGCTACCGTAAAATATTGGACAGCTTAAAAATTGGGTATCAGGATACGCAGGATTTGGAATCATGTATTAAAAAAACGGAGGCGTATTTGGAACAGCTTCCTTCACAGCGGGATGTCAAAAGAATCGCCGAGACGCTCTTTCACTGCTTTGAAGACGAAATGGAGCGTTATCCCGAGCTCAAATGCAGCTTCCATCTGAACAAGCTTGAAATAGAAATGAGCTCCGTATGGGAAGAAATTTTTGAAATCAAAGAAAAAATAAAGGATAATAAAAAAGAACCGCGCCTTGTACTGCCGGGATGTCCGCCGGCTATGGAGCTAATCGGCCGCGACGGGACGCTCGACGATTTCAAGTCAGTCGTTGCGAAAAACAGGAAAGCCGCGGTTGTAACAGGAATCGGCGGGATTGGAAAGACGGAGTTTATTAAGCTGTTTCTGGAAAAGAATACGTTGGAATACTCAGAAATCGGCTGGTTCGATTATCACGACAGCTTTAAAGAAACACTTTTGTTCAGAAAAAACGAGCAGGGCAAAGA
>UQHH01000036.1 GCA_900540865.1 uncultured Oscillospiraceae bacterium | reverse complement strand
AACGCCTTATGAAATGTTTGTGTGCGGCTTGGTCTTTGTTGCCGCCTTGTTTTTAATTGCCTTGCTTTTTAAGTTTCTCTATCAAGCAATCACCCGCACAGGGAGGATGATTCGCTGATGTTTAAGATTTTAAAGGTCTATATCACAAAGTTTTTCTTGTTCCCCCAATACATCATGTACCATACATACGATAAGCTTATGTACTGGTATTTTTGCATGAGCAAAGAGTTTTTCGGCTGGGGCATCCACCTTTATGTCGGCCTTTTTGGTGCCGGAAAGTCCTGTTTTGCCGTCTCCGACGTTTACGCCATGTGCCTAAAATACCCGCAGCTGCACGTGCTGACCAATATTAAGTTGACAAACTTTCCGGAGCATACAAGGATTCTACGGCTTGAAACCGCGCAGGACATCCTAAACGCCCCGCGCAATACCGTTGTCCTTATTGACGAGATAGGCAGTATCTTTAATTCCCGCGACTTTTCGAGCGGAAAAACCGCCGTGCCGAAGGTCTTGTATCAGCACCTCACACAATGCCGCAAACGCAAGATTATGATTTTAGGCACAGTCCAGCGGTATAACCTGCTGGATAAGCAAATACGCGACGTAACGGCAGATGTAACAGCCTGTGTAAGCTCCCCGGCGCACCCCTTTACCCGCTATATGACCGCTTACAAGTACGACATCGACGAATACGAGATGTACCAGCAAAACCGCACTTATGCCCCCCGCATTGAAAATACCCGCACAAAAATACAGCGCGAACTCTTTAGGAATCTTTACGACACGGAAGAACTCGTTCAAGGCATGCTCAAAAAGGAATATCTGTCTGACGCTGAAATTCTGCAAAATCGTGACGATATTCCAAGCAACGCCCTGCCCCTCGACCGCAAGGGACAAATAAAAATTAGACACAGAAAGCAGGTGTAATAATGAAAAAGCTAGGTGCCATCGAATGGATTTTAATTATTGTTGCTGTCCTGCTCTTTGCAATCTCTCTCTGCGTCCGCACAACCGAGGCCGCAGAAATCGACAGCACACAGCCGCCGCCCGAAGCTGACGCTGTTTCTCCCCAGCTTCTTGCGGACATTCGCGAAGCGTCTGAAAAGTTTCAATTCTGCTTCAAAACTGACGGGGATATTTATAAGCTTTTTGATGAATATTTCCCACAGTACAATGCCGCCGATTATAGCCGTTTTTTTGTAAGCATCCCCACAGGGTCGATTACCTTTTATTTTATCCCCAACGATTGTGTTTTTTCTGGCACAGCGACTACCCTGCGTTTTGACAAGCCGTGTCTAAGGCTCGTATATGGCCTTACGACGCAAACCTATGTTGCAAACGTAATTCAGCCCACTACTTACTTTTCCTCCGGCAATTCATTTTTCCGTAACGCTGACATCTCCATTGATGATGCCGTCGTGCTGCCGAAAAACATTGACTATTTTTACGCCGTCAATGTCGATACAACGCCAAAGGACGGAGAGCCGATAGACTATACCGACCATTTGGGTTTTATTATGGCGGCTCTTGTCCTACTCATTGTTTTTGTACTCATAATGCTAATTTGGAAAATTTGAAAGGAGGAAAAATCCATGAAAAACGCTAAAAAGTATGAAGAAATTAAAGTTATGACATACGCAGAATTTTTGATACATCGTGAGGTTATGTCTCTGGTAGAAGAATTGATAGATGATATTAAGATTATGGGAACTACGGATGATTTTAATGAGCTTTACGCTGAACGTTGTATTGCCGAAGAACGGTTTAAACATTTGGTCTCGCTTGCAGGCAAACGGATAAAAATAAGGCGGAAAATTTGAAAGGAGAAAAATATGGTAGATAATCTTTTGAGCCATCGGGAATATTTAGACCTAAGTAATATGCTAAGAAGTTGTATCAACCGCATGAATGTTACCAACGACCAGAATGAACTTTCTAAGCTGTATAAAAAAGCTGGTGATTGTTTACATGATTTATATTCTGCATCAGAATGTAGAATCGCCGAAAATTCAAACAAAGATAAATAGAGATGGTGCAGAAAAGGGGCAAAGGGGTGCGCCCGCAGGGCGCGCCCCTTTACTAGACTAACTAACATAAAGCGGGCATTTTATTTTGGTGGTGTGAAAATTGGAAGGGAAATCATGCTATTATTTTACGAATGTAACGACCATTAAACGGTATGGTGATAAGATGCTACAGGTCAAAACAATGAATATACAGCGTCACAAATTCGATGATGATGAAATCCCTGTCTGGTATGAGGAGCGCGGAACGCCTAAAGTAAAATCAGTCCTTGCGACGTGGGAAGAAATGAGCGACGATGAACGGGCAGAATTTGAAAAAAGGCTTGCCCGATGGGTTGGTGAAAACTATGTGCCGAAAGGCTCGGTTAATGACCGCAAAATTTCGGAGAGCCTTATCCGAAGCAAGCGTATGATTTTTGAGTATGCCTACTGTAATCCGTGGGAATACTTTTGCACCTTTACGGTGGACGGCGCGAAATATGACCGCTATCAGCTTGACGCTTATCACAAGGCTTTTGCACAGTGGATTCGTGATTTGAATAAGCGAAAGGGATTAAGTATTAAATACCTATTGATTCCCGAACAACACAAGGACGGCGCATGGCACGAGCACGGTTTTTTAATGGGAATCCCTTCTGAATATCTCCGCAAATTCACATTAAAGGAAAAGCTTCCCTACTACATACGCTTTAAGCTAAAACAAGGTGATTTGGTTTATGATTTCCCCGCTTACCGTGAAAAGTTTGGTTTTTGTGACCTTGAACCCGTCCGCAACCATGAAGCCGTCGCAAAATATATAACAAAATACGTTACAAAGGATTTAACGCAAAGTGTAAAAGACTTAAACGCACATGTATACTACTGCTCGCAAGGCTTAAAAAAGGCCGAAAAAATAGCCGTAGGCCGCTATAACGGCATACCGCTTTATGACTTCGCAAATATCTATTGTAAATGCGGAAATTTTGCTTATTCGGAAGAATTTGAGGAACTATTAAAAGGAAAAATACAACCACTTGAACGTAAAAAGGATGAAGAAGATGAAGGTAGTCGAAGCAATAAATATGTTTGTAGAGGAACAGAAGTTTCGCGGAAACTCAAAAGAAACGATAAAAGATTACGGTATAAAGCTCCGTATTTTCTCGGACTTCTGCGGCAGGGATACCGATATAGACGATTTAAGCGTAATGATTTTTAAACAGTATCAAGTCTATCTAATGGAACAGCGCAATTTAAAGCGTGTTAGCGTACAATCCTATGCCCGTGACGTGCGTGTTTTTCTCCGCTGGCTTTACTTCGAGGATATGCTGGATATTGATATTAACCGCCTACGGCTTGTAAAGAGCCAAAAAGATGTAATACAGCCCCTAAACGACTTGGAGAGTAAGAAGTTGTTGAATATGTTTGATGAAAGCGTATGGCTGGATTTACGCAATAAATTGATGTGTATGCTCATGCTCGACTGTGGCCTACGCCGTGGCGAAATTGTTAAACTGGATATTGATGATGTAGATTTAAAAAATTGCACCATGCTTATTAATGGTAAAGGCAGTAAACAGCGTATAGTGCCTTTTGGCTCTACGACTTTTCACCTACTAAAGAAATATATTAAGTGTACCGCCCTTACCAGAGGAACCCTCTTTCGGAATCATGATGGTACACCTATCACGGATAACGCTATTAAAATGTTATTCTCCCGTTTAAAAAGGAAGTCCGGCATTACCCGGCTTTATCCCCACTTACTCCGGCATACGTTTGCTACAAATTACATCTTGAACGGTGGAAACCTTGAAGTCCTTCGTGTTCTAATGGGACACAGTACCATTAATATTACACAGGTCTATGTACATCTTGCCGCTCAAATGCGGATTATAAACGAGAAACATCTATCCCATGTGGATGAAATGTATAGTGCCTAAATTGTTTGTGCAAATTGCCTTTTCTCGAAAATCGATTTTGTATTTTACTCTACTTTTCGTCATAATAACGAATAAAAAAAAAGAACCTACCATAAATGATAGATTCTCTGGCGCGCCAGAAGGGACTCGAACCCCTGACCTCTTGATTCGTAGTCAAGCACTCTATCCAGCTGAGCTACTGGCGCAAAAATACAACTCAAAAAGAGCTGCTAAAGTATATTACCACATCTCAAATTAAAAATCAAGGGTACATTTTAATTTGTGAGAAAAAAGTAGGTTATCTCTGCACGCAACACATCCCCCGCTGTCAGGCATACTGCCCGCTGCGGGGGATTCCATTGTTATATAACAGTTTTTATTGCGCTTCAAAAAACGAGGTAAACGCGCGGTACGCCATATAAAGGTCAACCTTTGACGCAACCTCAAACGGGGAATGCATGGATAGCACGGGTACGCCCAGGTCAATAACGTCCACATTCAGGTTGGCAACATATTTTGCAATCGTTCCGCCGCCGCCCTGGTCCACCTTGCCGAGCTCACCCGTTTGCCAAAGGATGTTTTCCTTGTCGAGCAGCAGGCGTATTTCCGCCATAAATTCCGCTGACGCGTCGGAGGTATCATACTTGCCGCCGTGTCCCGTATATTTTGTAATTACGACGCCGTTGTTGATATAGCAGGAATTGTTCGCCTCATACACGCTTGCGTACGTCGGGTCGAACGCCGCGTTTACATCGGCGGAAAGGCATTTGCTTTTTGAAAGCACCCGATAGCCCTCTAGTCCCTCGCTTTTCGCCAAATCAAAGATAAAATATTTCATATAATCGCTCTGCATACCTGTGTTGCCGTCGCTGCCCGTCTCCTCTTTGTCTACCAAAACGGTAATCGATGTTTGTCTGGGAGTCTTGCAGCCAATTGCAGCCATCAGTGCAGGGTACGCGCAAATGCGGTCGTCGTGGCCGTAACCGCCGACCATACTGCGGTCAAAGCCGATATCCCGCGCTTTATACGCAGGAACAAGCTCCAGCTCTGCCGATAAGAAGTCAGCTTCCGTAATTTTATACTGCTCGTGCAGCAGCTTCATGATATTGAGCTTCACAAGCTCGGATTCCTTATCGTCTTTAAACGGGCGGCTGCCGACGAGCACGTTCAGGTCCTCGCCCGTAAATCCCTTTGCCAGGGTTTTTGTGTTCTGCTCCTGCGCAAGATGCGGCAGAAGGTCGGTCACGCAAAAGCACGGCTCATCTTCCTTTTCACCGAGGCATACAGAGATTTTCTCCCCGTTTTTCAGCACGACCGTACCGTGCAGGGCAAGCGGAACCGCCGTCCACTGGTATTTTTTGATGCCGCCGTAATAATGCGTTTTAAACAGCGCCAGGTCGTTTGACTCGTATAAAGGGTTCGGCTTTAAATCAAGCCGCGGGGAATCGATATGCGCGATAGCAAGGCGTACACCGTCTTTGCATCCATCTGTGCCGATAACGGCAAGCATTATATTTTTCCCGCGGTTTATCGTATAAACCCGGTCGCCCGGCTGATATTGTTTTTCGCAGTCAAACGCCGTAAATCCTGCTTCCTTTGCTATTTGTTCCGCCGTGATGACTGCCTCGCGTTCTGTTTTTGCGCAGTCTAAAAACCTTTTATAACCGGTGCAAAATTCGTCCGCAGTTTTAATTTCTTCCTCATCACGTGTAGCTATTCCATTTTTTCTGTCAAGAAACAGTTCTTCCTTGAGCTTTGCTGCCTGTGATTTTTCTTCTGCCATTTCATATCAATCCTTTCCATGCTTTATTTTACCCTGATTGCGCCGTGTTATCAGAAACTGTTTTATAGCTGGTACAGCTCCTTGTATTTTTCACGCGCGTTTTCTACCTTAACCACATAGTTTGAGGTTTCGTTATAGGGAATCGTGTCGAGATGGACGCCGTCTGAAGAATACTGGCTATCAGAAAGCCAGCTGTCCACCGCGCCGAAGCCCGCGTTATACGCGGCGATAGCCGCCTGCTCGCTTTCGTAGCGCTCCAGCAAAAATTTTAAGAATTTTGTTCCGTAATCGATATTGATTTCCGGGTCTGTAAGCTTATCCGTTTCCATCGTAATTTCACCGTCGTAATAGGTCTGCAGCCATTCAAAGGTCGTCGGCATAATCTGCATCAGGCCCATCGCGCCCGCATGAGAACCCGCCTCCGGGTCGAACCCGCTTTCCGTGCGGATGACCGCGTATATCAGGGCTTTATCCACGCCGTAGCTCTGGGAGGCGGCGTTCACTTCATTTTGATATTTCATTGGATAAGCCGATTCCTGCAGGTCGTTCTGCGCATTTGAAAACGCATAAATCGCAACGACAATCACGACGGCAGCAAACAATATGGAAACCGCCGCTACTATAAAACCGGATTTTCTTTTCCTGCTCATCCTTCACCGCCTTGTTTCTTTCTAAGCTCCTCCGCCGCAAGCCGTGCTTCGTGCAGCACCATTTCCAGCGGCTGGGAGCCGTCAATCACCCGGTCGGACCGGGTAATGTAAAAATTATCGTCATATTGTGCGGAAAGACGCAGCCGCGCCTGCTCCTCAGTAAGGAAGTCACGCCGCATTATGCGTTCTATACGGACGCTTTCCGGCGCAATGACAGAAATCACATAATCGCACATAACGTCCGCGTTGCTTTCAAATAAAAGCGGCGCGTCGAATACAAAGTGCGCAACCCTTTGCTTGCGGTATTCGTTAACAAGCTCCAACGTCCGCAGGAACACCCAAGGGTGCACAATACTGTTTAAAAGCTTGGTCTTTTCACGGGAAGAAAACGCGTGCTTTGCAAGCAGCTTACGGTCGATTCCGCCGCCAGGCGTGCGGATATCCGCCCCAAACACGCTGCAAAGCTGCGTTACGCAGGGAGAGCCGGGCGCGACCACTTCACGCGAAAGGGCGTCGGCGTCGATAATCGTCCAGCCGTTTTCACGCATTACCTGCGACACCGTACTTTTCCCCGCACCGGTTGGGCCTGTCAGCCCTACGATTACAAAATCACGCAAGCTCCTTCACCTCAAATCCTGCGGCGCGTATCAGGCGGTTATACACTGCCATTCCAACCCCGTCCATGTCGGGGCAGCGCGCATATACGAGCGTCATCCCGTCGTCGTCAATCTGCCGAAGCGTTGCGAACAATACGCGCGCCTGGCGCAGGGTGTCCCATTTCGCGCCAAGCGGATACGTCTTACCCGCACGCAGCGCCGCGGCGTCTTCATCAAAGCACATACACGCGGTATCATCGTCCGCGTGACTGTTTACATAATCAATATATTTTTGGTCGTCTGCTTTTATTAATACAACGCGCGCTTTCGGTGCGTAATGCTTGTACTTCATACCGGGGCTCGCGGCCTGCGCGCTGTCGTCAAGCCGGTGAAGCACCGCGGCGTCCACGTCGATTTTGCCGATAACCGCTTCCATCTGCTCAAGCGTCACGCCGCCCGGGCGGAGCAGGCGCGGCCTGTCCCCTGCCAAAGTAATTACAGTCGATTCCACACCGACACGGCATTCACCGCCGTCGAGCACCGCCTCAATCCGGCCGTCCAAATCGCACAGGACATGCTGCGCCGTCGTGGGGCTTGGAATTCCTGAACGGTTGGCGGAGGGAGCCGCAAGCGGCGTGCCGCTTTCCCGAATCAATTCTTGAGCGAGCGGGTGCGCCGGGAATCGGATTCCGACCGTGTCGAGCCCCGCGCTCACCTCATCGGGAATCAGCTCCGATTTTGGAAGCACCATCGTCAGCGGCCCGGGCCAAAAGCGGGAGGCAAGAAGCCTTGCCTTTTCCGGAAAGCAGGATACGAGCCGTTCCAAATCCTCTATTTCCGCGATATGCACAATCAGCGGGTTGTCCATCGGCCTGCCCTTTGCTTTAAAAATTTTCGCAACGGCTGTGCCGTTGAGCGCGTCCGCCGCCAGGCCGTATACGGTTTCGGTCGGCATGGCAACCAGGCCTCCGTTTCGGATAATCTGTGCCGCTGTTCCTATTTGTTCCTTTGTTAATATTTGAGTTTTCATCATACGCCATTCTTTCGTTAAAATCAAAGAACGAATTGTAAATTTTTCCTTGTCATATCAGTCCGGCTGCTCTTTCCCGAGCTGTTTCGCGCGGTCTGCCGTAATAAGCGCGTCGACCACCGTATCCAAGCTGCCGTTTAATATATCCTCAAGCTGGTAAACCGTCAGTCCTATGCGGTGGTCGGTAATCCTGCCCTGTGGGTAATTGTAGGTGCGGATGCGCTCGCTGCGGTCACCTGTGCCGACCTGCAGGCGGCGTTCCGACGCAACCGATTCCTCCTGCTCCCTGCGCTTTGCGTCGAGCAGGCGGGACTTTAACACCTTCATCGCCTTGTCCTTGTTTTTATACTGGCTTCGCTCGTCCTGGCATTCCACCACGGTACCGGTCGGCAGGTGCGTAATACGGATGGCCGATTCTGTCTTATTGATATGCTGTCCGCCCGCGCCGCTGCTGCGGAACGTATCGATTTGCAAATCCGCCGGATTGATTTCAAGCTCCACGTCCTCCGCCTCGGGCAGTACGGCGACCGTGACGGTGGAGGTATGAATTCTCCCCTGCGATTCCGTTTCCGGCACGCGCTGTACCCGGTGCACGCCGCTTTCGTATTTCAAACGGGAGTATGCGCCCGAGCCCGTGACCATAAAGCTGATTTCCTTATAGCCGCCCAGCTCCGTTTCATTGGCGTTTAAAAGCTCCGTTTGAAAGCCGCGTTTCTCCGCGTACATGGTGTACATGCGGTAGAGTACCGCGCAGAAAAGCGCCGCTTCCTCCCCGCCGGCGCCGCCGCGTATTTCTATGATAACGTTGCGCTCGTCGTTCGGGTCCTTCGGCAGCAATAAAATTTTAAGCTCCTCAGAAAGTGTTGAAACCGCCTGCTTTGCTTCGCCGAGCTCCGATTCGGCAAGCTCCCGCAGCTCCCTGTCCGCGCCGCCCTCGTCAAGAATCTGCCGCGCCTCCCGCTCGGACAGCACGGCGTTTTTATATTCCCTGTACTTGTCTACAATCGGCTCTAAGGACTTGACTTCCTTCATCAGCTTTGCGTATTGCTCCGGGTCGGCCGCCACCGCCGGGTCGTAAAGCTTCTGGTTCAGCTCCTCAAACCGCTTTTCCAGTACCGTTAATTTATCAAACAAGCCTGTCATCCGCCTTTTCTTCGTAAAATTTATGAAATACGGCGGATAAGCTAATGCTCTTCTCGAATAATCTTTTTTATGTTCTTTTCCGCCTTGGAGCGCGGCAGCATGATTTGATGCCCGCATTTGCAGCATTCAATTTTAAAATCCATACCGATGCGCCGGACAAGAAACCGTTTTTCCCCGCACGGGTGCGGCTTTTTCATCTCCAGGATATCCCCGACCCTGACGTCCATGCACAGCGCCTCCTTTTCATCCTAATTAGATTTTATTATACCATTATATTGCGTGGAGTACAACCGGATGCTTCTTTCAAAAAATTTAGCGGTTTAAAGCAACAAATTACCGGAAACCTATTGACAAAATCCATTTTGCGTATTATGATGATGCAAACAGCAAATTGAAAGCGGAGGCAACGGTATGGAGCGCAGCATGACAAAACGATTTACAGGTTTTGTCGCTCTCAACTATTATTATGGTTGGGATTTTTTGCGTTGCCCTGTAAACAGGCAGTAAGCTTACTGTTTGAGTTGCCGCTTTCTTTTTAAAAGGCGTTTTACGGGGCTGAAAACCATTCAGCCCCGTTATTTTTTTGTAACAGCGGATTTTATCCGCACTGAAAGGACTGGTCATTCATGATTATCGTACTCAAACCGCAATGCAGCGAGGAGCAGCTCAGGAAGTTCAAGGAACAACTGACCGACAACTACGGCGTCAAGGTCAACACATGGAACGGCGTGCATTCCACCGTGCTGGGCCTCATAGGCGATACCACCGCAATCGATATCGACTATATCAACGCGCAGGATATCGTGGCAAACGTACAGCGCGTGCAGGAGCCTTACAAAAAGGCAAACCGCAAATTTCATCCGGACAATACCGTCATTACGCTGCCCAACGGCCTGAAAATCGGCGACGGCAGCCTGCAGATTATGGCGGGGCCGTGCTCGGTCGAAAGCAGCGAGCAAATTTGCGGCATCGCGGAAAGCGTAAAAAAATCAGGCGCAACAATGCTGCGCGGCGGCGCGTTCAAGCCGAGGACCTCTCCCTATGCGTTCCAGGGACTCAAGGCGGAGGGGCTCGACCTTTTGAAAGAGGCGCGCAAAATGACGGGGCTTCCCATTGTAACGGAAATCATGCGCGTGTCCCATATCGATATGTTTGAAAATGTCGACATCATCCAGGTCGGCGCGCGCAATATGCAGAACTTCGAGCTATTAAAAGAGCTTGGCAAAACCAACAAGCCGATTCTGTTAAAGCGCGGCCTTTCCAGCACCATCGAGGAATTCCTCATGAGCGCCGAATACATTATGGCGGGCGGAAACGAGCAGGTTATTCTCTGCGAGCGCGGCATCCGCACCTACGAGACGTACACGCGCAACACGCTCGATATTTCCGCTATCCCGATTCTCAAAAAGCTATCCCACCTGCCCGTCATTGTAGACCCGAGCCACGCTTCGGGCAAATCTTGGCTGGTGGAATCACTTTCCATGTCGGCAGTCGCCGCCGGTGCGGACGGCCTTCTGATTGAGGTGCACAACGACCCCGCGCACGCGTGGTCCGACGGCGCGCAGTCCCTGACGCCCGCACAGTTCGATATGGTCGCCAAAAAGGTCTTCAGCCTCAAGGGTTATCTGCAAAGCGTACAGGAGCCCACAGCTTACAAGGAAGAAAAAAAGGAAGAAGCGAAGGCATGAACATTGTAATCGCCGGGCTGGGCATTATCGGCGGCTCGTTTGCAAAGGCAATCAAAAAATACACAAGCCACAGGGTTATTGGCATCAACCGCAGTGAAGCGCCTCTTGAAAAGGCGCTCTCCTGCGGCGCCATCGACGAAATCGGGAATACTCAGTCGCTCGGCAGCGCCGACCTGATTATTTTAGGCATATATCCGGCCGCCGCGGTAGCGTTTATAGAAAAAAACGGGCGCCATATCAAAAAGGGCTGTATTGTGGCCGACACCTCCGGCATTAAATCCGCCGTCTGCCCGCAGATGACGGCACTGGCGGAAAAATTTGACTTTACGTTTGTAGGCAGCCACCCAATGGCGGGCAAGGAAAAAAATGGGTTCGACGTTTCGGACGCCGATTTGTTCAAGGGCGCCAGCTTTATTGTGGTCCCGTGCGGCGCGCCGCGGGCGGCGGTCGATACGCTTGCCTCCCTTGCGCTTTCCATCGGCTTCGGCGGTGTGCGCATAACCGACCCGCAGGAGCACGACCGGATGATTGCGTTTACGTCGCAGCTTCCGCATGTGCTCGCCTGCGCGTATGTATTGAGCCCGCAGTGCAAAAACCACAACGGGTTTTCGGCGGGCAGCTACCGCGACGTTTCCAGGGTGGCAAACATCAACGCGCCGCTTTGGGCGGAGCTGTTTTTGGAAAACAGGCAGCCGCTTAGCGCAGAGCTTGATTTGCTGATACAGAACATCAGCGCCATACGCGAGGCAATAGACAACGAGGATAAGGAAACGCTTACCGCTTTGCTTGAGCGGGGCAGGAAGGTAAAGGAGGCGCTCGGGGAATGAAAACGCTCCATGTAAAAACGGGACGCCCTTATGATATTCTGATAGAAAACGGGATTTTAAAGGATTGCGGTGCCCATATTAGAAAATGCTCACGCGCTGGGCGCGCCATGATAATTTCTGACAGCAACGTGTTCCCGCTCTACGGAAATGCCGTGTCCGACTCGCTTTCCTCAAATGGTTTTGCTGTATACACACATGTTTTCCCGGCGGGCGAGCAATCGAAACGCCTTTCCTCCATTGAGGCGATGTACACGGCTTTGGCCGGAAACGAATTTACGCGCGGCGACCTGATTGTGGCGCTCGGCGGCGGCGTGGCGGGCGATATGGCGGGCTTTGCCGCGGCAAGCTATCTGCGCGGTATCGACTTCGTTCAGATTCCCACCTCGTTGCTTGCGCAGGTAGATTCCTCCGTCGGCGGTAAGACAGGCGTGGATATTGCGGAAGGAAAGAACCTGGTCGGCGCGTTCTGGCAGCCAAGGCTCGTACTCATTGACCCTGACACGCTCTCCACTTTACCGCCGCGTTTTTTCTCGGACGGTATGGCGGAGGTTATCAAATACGGATGTATCAAAAGCCTTTCTCTTTTTGAGCAGCTTGAGCGCTGCGATATAAAAAAGGAAATCAACGATATTATTTTTAGGTGCGTCGACATCAAGCGCGCGGTCGTCGAGCGCGACGAGCACGAAGCAGGCGAGCGGATGCTTTTAAACTTCGGCCATACGCTCGGCCATTCCCTTGAAAAGCTTTATCATTACACCGGCCTTACCCATGGCGAGGCGGTGGCGGTTGGTATGGTGATGATGACGCGCGCGTCCGAGCACGCGGGTATGACAAAGGGAGGAACCCTTGCCCGCCTTGTCCCGCTCCTCAAAAAATACGGGCTGCCTGTAAGCGACCCCGCTGACTGCAAGATGGCCGCAGAGGGTGCGTTTACAGACAAAAAGAGCAGCGGCGGCGGCATCCATATCGTCCTGCTGCATGAAATTGGAGACAGCTTTACGAAGAAAATAGCAAAAACCGATTTTTACGGTTTTTGTAAAATAAACGAAAAGGAGCTTTCCCAGTGAGCAATGTCGTCATTACGCCCGCTGCTTTAAACGGCAGGGTTACCGTCCCCCCTTCAAAAAGCGCCGTGCACCGCGCGGTACTGTGCGCCGCCATGGCAAAGGGTGTGAGTAAAATCCGCGGTGTGGATTTTTCAAACGATATCAAGGCAACGATTTCCTGCGTCCGCGCGCTCGGCGCGGATATTCAAACCGACAGGGACACGCTCACCATAGACGGCACGCGCCTGTTTTCCCAAAAACAGGCGGAGCTCAGCTGCGGGGAATCCGGCTCCACGCTGCGTTTTTTGATTCCCATTGCCGCCGCGGGCGCCGTTACCGCCTGCTTCACAGGCTGCGGCAGGCTCCCGCAGCGCCCTATTGGCATTTACCTTGACTGCCTGCCGGAAAAGGGCGTTTCGATGCAAACGGAAAGCGGCCTGCCGCTTACGGTAAGCGGCGCCCTCCATAGCGGCGTTTTCTCTCTGCCCGGCAATGTGAGCTCCCAGTTCGTCACCGGGCTTCTGCTCGCCCTCCCGATGCTTGAAGGCGACAGCGAAATCGTGCTTACAAGCCCGCTCGAATCGGCAGGCTATATCGACATGACTATAGAAACGATGGCGCGGTTCGGCGTAAACGTACAAAGGACCGGCACCGGTTATTTTATAAAGGGCGGCCAGAGGTATATCCCGCGTGACATGGTATGCGAGGGCGACTGGTCGCAGGCAGCCTTCTTCCTGGCGGCCGGTTCGCTCGGCGGCGGCGTAACGGTGGAAGGCTTAAACCTTTCCTCAGCGCAGGGCGACCGCATGTGCGCACAGCTTTTTGAGCGGTTCGGCGCTAAAATTACATACGGGAAAAACAGCGTGACCGCCGAACAAAGCGCCTTGCGCGGAATCCAAATCGACGCAAGGCAAATTCCCGACCTCGTACCTATCCTCGCCGTTACCGCGGCGTTTGCCGGCGGTACGACCGTGATTACGGGAGCCGGGCGGCTGCGCATTAAGGAAAGCGACAGGCTTATGGCCATAGCCGACGGGCTTTCCGTGCTCGGCGCAAGCATAAAAGAAACAGGCGACGGTTTAATTATCACCGGCGTTTCCTCCCTTGCCGGCGGAATTGCGCAGGGCTATAACGACCACCGTATCGTTATGGCGCTTTCTGTCGCCGCAATAAAAGCGGACGGTTTGGTTACCATAACAGACAGAGAGAGCATCGGCAAATCGTATCCCGCGTTTTTTGAGGATTACAACGCGCTCGGCGGCAAAGCCGCATTTGAAGTGGAATAAAGGAGAGAACGATATGTCATCAAGCTGGGGCGAACAGGTTAAAATCAGCATCTTTGGCGAAAGCCACGGGGAAGGCATCGGCGTGGTAATCGACAACCTGCCCGCGGGGCACAAAATCGATATGGAGCAGGTACGCAGCTTTATGGAACGCCGCGCCCCGGGACGGGATAAATTCTCTACCCCGCGACGGGAGGACGACATCCCGCGCGTGCTGTCCGGCATGCTGCAGGATACCACGACGGGCGCGCCGCTGTGCGCCGTGATTGAAAATACAAACACGCGCTCAGGCGATTACAGCAACCTGCTTGCAAAGCCGCGCCCGGGACATTCGGACTATCCCGCGTTTTTGCGCTATGAGGGCTTTAACGACATTCGAGGCGGCGGGCATTTTTCCGGCAGGCTGACGGCCCCGCTTGTGTTCGCGGGCTCGCTGTGCCGCCAGATTTTAGCGGAGCAGGGAATAAAAATCGCGTCCCACATCAGCCAAATCGGCCAAATTACGGACCAGCCGTTCAACCGGCTGGCAATTGAAGACGGCTTGATTGCGTCGCTCAATAAATCGCCGTTCCCGCTGATTGACAGGTCGGTAGAGGCTCCTATGCGCCATTACATTGAACAGGCGCGCATGAGCCAGGACAGCACGGGCGGTATTGTCGAATGCTGTGCCGTGGGCGTACCCGCAGGGCTAGGCAGCCCGATGTTCGGCGGGGTGGAGAACGTAATCTCCTCCATTGTATTCGGCGTACCCGCCATCAAGGGGCTTGAGTTCGGCACCGGCTTTGGTTTTGCTTCCCTTCACGGCAGCGAAGCAAACGACCCGTATGCCTACCGGGACGGCAGAGTCGTTACGCTCAAGAACAATAACGGCGGTATCCTGGGCGGCATTACAAACGGGATGCCGGTCCTGTTCCGCGCGTGCGTCAAGCCTACCTCCTCCATTTCGCAGGAGCAGAAAACGGTTGATTTGACCGAGCAAAAGGACACGACGCTCGTCGTCAAGGGCCGGCACGACCCGTGCATCGTCCCGCGCGCGGCGGTGGTGCTGGAATCGGCTTTGGCGCTTGCGCTGATGAACTTGATTTAAGGGGGCAAAAAAATGGAACTCGACGCAATCCGGCAGGAAATCGACCAAATAGACGAGCGGCTGATTGCTCTTTTCAAGCAGCGGATGGACTGTGCCAAGCGCGTAGGCGAATACAAGCAGGAACGCGGCCTGCCCGTACTCAATACAGACCGCGAAAACGAGGTGCTCGACAGCGTGGAGCGCGGCGGCGGCGAATACGGCTATGCGGCGCGTTTGCTGTTTTCAAACATCATGGAGCTGAGCCGTGCCTTGCAGCACGATATTATGGGCAGCGGCAAAGAGATGAGGACGCTTTTGGAAACCGCGGAATATGCGCTTGAAACCGGTTCCCATGATATTAAAATCGCCTGCCAGGGAATCAAGGGAGCAAACGCGCATGAGGCCGCGCTCCGGCTTTTCCCGAACGCCCCGGCGCTGTTCTGCAAAAGCTGGAACGACGTGTTCCGCGCCGTGCGCGACGGCAAGGCCGATTACGGCGTTTTACCGGTGGAGAATTCGTCGGCGGGGTCTGTGTCAGACGTTTATGACCTGATTTTGAAGTACCGCTTTTACATTGCGGGCGCGCTCGACCTGCCAATCGAGCATGTACTCTGCGCGCTGCCGCAAAGCGAGCTTTCGGACATCGAGCAGGTCTGGTCGCACCCGCAGGGGCTTGCCCAATGCTCGGAATACATAGCGCAGAACAGCCTGAAGGCCGTCCCCTGCTCGAATACCGCTGTCGCTGCTAAGCTAGTACAGGAGGAAAAGCGTTTAAATTGCGCCGCCATTTGCTCACAAAAGGCGGCACAGGAGTACGGGCTAAAGGTGCTGCTGCGTAATTTCCAGAACAGCAGCGAAAACTGCACGCGGTTTATCGTCATTTCAAAGAAGCTGTATATACCAAAGGAAGCCGATAAAATCAGCCTTTGTTTTTCGCTGCCGCATGTAACCGGCTCGCTTTACAATGTGCTGTGCCGCTTTAGCTGCCACGGTCTGAACCTGACGAAAATCGAATCCCGCCCCATGCCGGGCAAAAGCTTTGAATACCTGTTTTATCTCGATTTTTCCGGAAATGTGCGCAGCGAGCGCGTAATGAATTTGATGTGCGCGCTTTCTGAGGAGCTGCCGGAGTTTTCGTTTTTGGGGAACTATAAAGAGCAGTAAAAAAGAGGGAAACCGTTAAATGGTTTCCCTCTTTTCTTATAGAGATTAGATACCGCTTGAATCGTTCAGTTCAAACAAATTCCCTTCCGGGTCCCTAAAATAAGTGCACCGCATCCCCCATGCTTCAATGTACTGCGGTTCGCCGAGAAACGGTACGCCCGCTTCCTTCAGCCGCAGGTAGTCTCCGTCCAGGTCTAGCGTGGGTATGACCGCTACAACGGTATCCGGCTGCCCGGTGGTGTTTGGCTGCTCATATCCTTGAAACATCGGCATGGCTTCTCCCGCAAAAATGGCGAAGCACGGCGGGGCGTCATTGCTTGTGGTAAAGGAAGTATATGGCCCGTTCCTGTCTCCCCAAACCGGAATCAAACCGATTTTCTCCGTGTAAAAATCAAAGCATTCCCCATAGTTTTTCCTTACCAAAATACGAATTGTCGTTTCATTGAATTTCATTTCTATAATCCCTCTCTTTCCGTTTAACCTACAGGTTATATTATAGAATTAAAATTTAGCTATTTCACTGTAAAAATCGGACATATTCGTTCTGTATTCCTGCGGCGTGATGCCGCATACGATTTTGAAATCTTTTACAAAGTGGGAAATATCATAAAATCCAAGCCTCTCACATATATCATCAAGCGTATTTTCCTTTATATTCAAAAGACCTATCGATTTGTTTATTCTCACAAGCCGGGAAAAGGCTTTCATGCTCATACCGAGATATAGATTAAACAGCCTGTTAAGATGCCGCGGACTATAAAAAGCATGATTTGATATTTCAGCAGAGGTCATGCCCCCTTCCATCTGGATAATCGTTTGAATCGCATGCGTGAGCTCCTCAGGGTATTGAAACCGAATACCTTGGATTAGTTTTCTTTCACATTCAAGCAATAATTGCTCTGTAGTTAACGCGGCGCTGAAAATGGTTCGTAATGTTTTATCCAAGGAATCATCAATCGACGAAAAGGGCACAACACTATCTGTCAAGTCCTTTTGATTTCTTTTTGTAAAAGGATAAAAACCAGCCGGTTGAAATTCGATAATAAAGATAACATTGCATTTATTCGCAGCGTCGCCTACCCTGCGCGGTTTTGTAGTTGGCCCAAATAAAAAACTATAAAGTCCAGTTTTATCTTGAAATAGAACAAGCGTAACGCTGCCGTGCGGCATAATGGTATAGTTATCGGATATTATGGTTTTATCAGGAAATGAAATGGTAAAATTCGATATTAAGCCTCTAAGCTGTTCACATGGCAATAAATAGGCAAAATTTTCTTCGCGCAGCAGTATTTTTCTATTTGCAGATATGTTCCTGAGGCTGCTTTTATTTATCATTGCTCCTTCATCCTTTTTTGTAATTATTAAAAAACCGTCCATACATATACTGATACAGGATAAATCCAAAAGGGAGCACGTATTGTTATCAGCAGCTAATATGCAAGCCTCTTACTCTTTGGCTGAAAGCTCACCATCCAAATACCAAAGCAAACAAGAGCGGCAGAAATAAGATTGTTTACATTCAAAATATCCTCGCCCAGCAAAATGCCCGACCAAATTATCCCGAACACGGGAATCAGCAGGTTATAAATGCAGATTTTACTGACCGGGTTGTATTTGAGCAGGGCCGTCCACAATGTGAACGCCGCTGCCGATACGGCCGCCAAATAGAAAAGCAGGCCCCACTGCGCGGCGCTGCTGTAATAAAGCCTGCCGCCCACGGCTCCGCCCGCAATCACCAGAACCGCGCCGCCGGTCATCAGCTGATACGCCGTGACCTGCATGGCGTTTCTCCCGACCATTGCCTTTTTACTGATAAAGCTGCCGCCCGCGGAACAAAAGGCGGACAGCAAAACAAACCCTTCCCCGAAAAAGGTGAAGCGGTCAAACGTAAGCCCGTCGAAATTGATAATGATGATTCCCGCGATTCCGAGCACGCAGCCGGAAACCTTGAGCGCCGTAAGCCTGTCCGTCCTGAAAACGAGCGGAGCCGCCAGCACCGCTATAAACGCGCTGCAGGCGGTCAGTACAGAGGTTTTTGTCCCCGTCGTATTCGCAACGCCGACGTAGGAAAACACGTATTGCAGCGCCGTCTGCACAAGCCCCAAAAATACAATGGGCAGCGCGTCGCGCTTTTTCATCTTCGGCGGTTTTTTGTTCATGATGAACGCAAGCAAAAACACCATAATACCCGCAAGCGCAAAGCGCTCTCCCGCAAACAAAAGCTTTGCGCCCGTATCCCCGGCACTCAAATGAAACAGTTGGTAGGATAGCTTTATAACGGGGAACGCCGTGCCCCAAAGCGCCGTACAAAGCAGCGCGCAAAGCGGCACACCCCATTTATTTGTAAGAATTGCTTTTGCTTTCATTCCATGACCCGTCCTTATTTGGGATAAAAAAACAGTACCTCAACCCAGAACAGCAGGTACGCTGCTATTTTAGAAGCAGCGCCCGTTATTGCCGCGGCGGCAGCTGTCGTCAGGTCCGCCCGTGCGGCAGCGGTAGCAGATTTCGTTTTCCAGAGGTTCCCCGTTAAAAAACGCGTTTAGGTTTTGAATGGTCGTCTGCGCAATATTGCGAAGCGCCTCATTCGTCAAAAACGCCTGGTGTGACGTTACGATGACGTTCGGCAGGGAAACAAGCAGCTGCAGCACATCGTCCTGAATGACGGAGCCGGAAAAATCCTCAAAGAACAAAGCCGATTCTTCCTCATAAACATCAAGGCCTGCCGCGCCGATTTTCTGTTCCTTGAGCGCCTTTAAAAGCGCCTCGCTTTCAATCAGAGAGCCGCGCGACGTATTGAGGATAAACACGCCGTCCTTCATTTTTTCAATGCTTTGCTCGTTGATGATATGGTGCGTGCTCTCCGTCAGCGGGCAATGCAGGGAAATGACGTCGCTTTGCGCGAACAGCTCGTCGAGCGTAACATAGTGGATATCGCGCCCCTCGGCAGGGTACGGGTCGTACGCGATGACGTCCATACCAAACCCTTTGCAGATGTCCATGAACACTTGGCCGATTTTGCCTGTGCCGATGACACCCGCTGTTTTGCCGTAAAGGTCAAAGCCCGTCAACCCGTTTAGGCTGAAGTTGAAATCCCTCGTCCTGTTATAGGCGCGGTGAATTTTGCGGTTGAGCGTGAGCAGCAAAGCCATGGCGTGCTCCGCGACGGCATACGGGGAATATTTTGGAACGCGGACAATATTTATCTTTTGGAACGCCGCTTTAAAATCGATATTGTTATACCCGGCGCAGCGCATAGCGAGCACCCGAACGCCGCAGTCATAGAGCGTTTCGATTGCCGCCTGATTGATGTCGTCGTTTACAAACGCGACTGCCCCGGTACAGCCCTTTGCAAGGCTTGCGGTATCCTCGTCCAGCTTATTCTCGTAGTATTTGAATTTAAGCGCCGGATGGTCCAGCTTTTCAAACCAAAGCTTGTCATACGGTTTCGTGTCAAAAAAAGCGATTTTATTCATAACGGAAGGCCCTCCTTTTTTTAAAACGCTACGTTTTGTCTTTTTTGCTAATAAAAATGAAAACAGCGTGATAAGCATTATTATACGCACTTTCCGGCGCATATATTATACGCCCGTTTCCTTATCATTTCCAGCATAATTGCAACATCTCAAGCCATACTATTATAAAAACAAACGCCGTTTTAAACGATATCGTTTACCGGGCTCCCATCCGCCTGCAAACCGCGCGTGCGCGTGAAAGCAAAATCAAGGATTTTGCGGGAGCCCTCCAACAAATTGAAAAGGAGCTTACCAATATGACCAAGCACCAGGAATTTTTACTCTGCGAAAAATGCGGCAACCTTGCCGGACTGATTCAAGACGCTGGCGTACCCCTCTACTGCTGCGGTGAGGAAATGAAGCGCCTTGTGGCAAATACCTCTGACGGAGCGGCTGAAAAGCATGTCCCGGTCGCCGACGTCGACGGACGTACCGTTCATGTCTGCGTTGGGGAAAACGAGCACCCGATGGAGGACGACCACTTTATCCCATTCGTCTATTTACAGACCTGCTGCGGCGGACAGCGCAAGTCCATCCGTCCCCACGAGGCGCCGCGCGTTACGTTTGCGCTGGCAGACGGTGAAACACCCAAGGCGGTTTTTGCCTATTGCAACAAGCACGGGCTTTGGAAATCAGAGCTTTAAAGAACAGACAGAAAAACACATCTGGTTTACTAAGAAAACGAAAAGCGATGAGATATTTTGTCTCATCGCTTTGTTCTTTTATTCGTTTACATAGTTAGCTATGGGCTTACAAAAGCCCTGTAAAGCACATGGCAGACGCCTTATTTGTCCATACAGCCCTCCCCGCCCATCAGGGCGGTGAGCTCCTCGATACGTTCCAACGGAAACGGCGGAAGCGTCAGAGGCTTTAACGCAATGGACATCAGCTTCATAGGGTTGTCGTCCGCCGCTACGCGGTTGGATGAAAGGCTCCCGCACCTGCGGCAGCGGTGAATGACTGCCCATTCCCCGTTTTTTCGCACCCAAACGCTCACAGGCTCCATGATTCCCCCGCAGTCCGATTCCCGGTCTCCGGGCTCGATGTCCACATGAAGGCTGCTAAGGCAGTTCGGGCAGTGGTTGCGGTGGCTGCTGCCGGCACCCTCCGGCACAATCTGCCGCCCGCACACCTTGCAGGTAAATGTATCGTTGCAGCCATGTGTTTTATAATATCCTTTTTGAAATTGTTTTCTTTTATTTTCCCGATTCATGGGATATTCCTCCTAAAGGTTTACATATCCTTATGGGAGGATTTGCGGGAATTAGTTTGCGCAAACCTCCCGGTTTGCTGCAATCTCCTTAAATATATTATTACGTTTCAAAAAAAACACTCCTTTTATCAATTTTAAATTAGAAGAAAATATACACAAAACGGCGTCAAACCTATGCTGTTTACTAAACGCCGGATTTGCCCGTCAGGTTACATAAATTCCTTTTGGAACCGTTCGATGATGTCAAAAAGCATTGGGTTAAGCCTTTTCAGCGCTTCGTT
Source organism: uncultured Oscillospiraceae bacterium (assembly GCA_900540865.1). Lineage (GTDB taxonomy): Bacteria > Bacillota > Clostridia > Oscillospirales > Acutalibacteraceae > Scatavimonas. Next base: position 5,327 of record UQHH01000036.1, on the reverse strand, counting down.
TTCCATCCATTCGGGAATCGCTCCATAAAACGCCTGCGCAATCCCGCCCGCAATGCAGGCAATGGTGTCGCTGTCTCCGCCGACAGAAATCGCCCGGCGTACCGCGTCTTCGTAGGAATCCGCCTCCAGGAACGCAGTAATCGCAACCGGGACGGACAGCTTCGTCCTGCTGGAAAAACAGTAGGTATCTTTGATGTCACGAAGCTTGAAATTCAGGTTATAGCCCGCTGTTTTTTGCACAAACCGCCTGATTTCACCCTTTGTTTTTCCGCTGCGCGCGAGAAAGATAGACCCCGCGACAGCCTGCGCCCCGCTGATGGCCTCTCGGTTGTTATGGGTGTAAAGGCAGCTTCGCTCCGCGTGGACGAGCACATCGTCGAGCCGGTCAAACGCAAACCCAATCGGGGCAATGCGCATGGAAGCCCCGTTGCCGTAGCTTCCCTGAACAAACAGCCTGTCGTCCTGCGCCCATTTTGCGAACGCTGCGCCATAGCCCGCGTCCGGGTAGCGCATATAATACCGCTTATAAAGCGAAGCGTATACCTTTGAGGTATGCTCCTCGGCAATTTCGTTTTTCTCTTTCAGGCAGAGCACCGCTTCCGCCGTCGCGCAGGACATCACCGTGTCGTCTGTAAAACGGCTGCCTTCCCCAAACATTTCAAAATCATCTGTTTTGACGTTGTTCCACTCATAGGCCGCTCCGGCAATATCGCCGATTACAGCACCCAGCATGGAGGCACCCCCTCAATTTTTTCCAACACATTTTAAATATGCTCCTCGTCATCCTCCGGCATGAGCTTTGGAATAAAGCGGTCGGCGAACTTATTTTTTCCGCGGCTTTTGATATAAAAGAACCCTATAATCGAAAACGCAACCGCTCCAAAGAAATTGACAATCAAATCCTTCATCGTATCGAGCAGGCCGATATCCAGGTAAGCGCCCAGCGTGTATGCCGTCCCGTCCGCCGTCCTGATAATGACCTGTGTAATGTCATTGACGGGAACCGGAATATTCCTGCCCTCCGGATGGAGCGATACGGATGAAAACTGCGTTAAAAACGTGTCCTTTTGCATATCGGTATGCAGGAGCATGTCGGCGCCGAACTCAAAGAATTCCCAGAGAACACCGATGGTCATGGAAAAGCAGAACGCCACGACAGCAAGGAACACGGGCGAAAGAAAAAATTTTGTGCGCTCGCTCCTGTTGAAAATGTCGACGAGTGAAAAGCCGATTGCCGCCATCAAAAAGCCGTTGATTGTATGGAGCATCGTATCCCAGCCGGGAATCAGCACATAAAACTCATTGATTTCCCCCAGGATTTCGGCAGCGAAGATAAACAGGATAATCATGACCTCGAGTGTGTTGGGCAGGTCGATTTTAAGGCCGCGCTCAACAAACGCCGGAATCATAAACAGGATAAGCGTCAGCACGCAGACAAACACATTTTCAAAGTTACGGTTGAGCGCCTGGATTACAATCATGCCGACGACGAACAGGCGGATTAGGATATAAAAAATAAATTTCCCTTTATTTTCCTTAATATTCTTTTTCACAATTACCCGTTCGATTCGTTTTCTCTCTTTATCCTTCAAAGCCATTACTCCTCCGCCTTATTTGTTCCCCCGTTTTTTGGGGGCGGTCAGATGAAAGCTGTCGGCGACCATCTCCATAAGGTCCTCACGCGGCACGCCCGCGTCGAGCTCCACTGTATTCCAGTGCGTTTTGTTCATATGCCACGCGGGTGTGACAGCCCGGTATACGCCGCGCCAAAAGCAGGCCTTCTGCGGGTCGCATTTCAGGTTGACGCACAGCTTACCGTCGCGTGTGAAAATCAGCGCGAACCATTTTTTGCTGCCCGCGTGCCGGACGACAATATGCTCGTCGGCAAAGGGCTGGTCTGAAACGCTGTTTTCAAAGGAAGTACAAAGCGCTAAAATATCCTGCCTGGTCATTTCTTCTCCACTTTATTATACGCCCGGCCCCGTCCTAACATGTTTTCGTTTTTACGGATAAAGCCCCGCCCGGAAACTCTTTGGTGGCTGCCTTGCCCCGGACGGCGGAAAATAACATCTCGCGTAGATTTTCTCCTGAACATATCATAACGCATTTCCGGGTATGAAACAAGGAAAACCGCCATTTTTGGCGGTTTTTCCAAATTTGGGGCAGCTATACCCCCTCTGTTTTCTATTGCGTATCAAACAAGAGAAGGCGCTTATCCTCCCCTTTGTTTTTTCTTCCGTTATATGCCAAGCAGCAGCTTTGCAATTTGGAAATAAACGAGCAGTGAAATTGCGTCAACCGCTGTGGTAATGAACGGGCTTGCCATGACCGCCGGGTCGAAGCCGATTTTTTTTGCGAGCATCGGCAGCGTACAGCCGATTACCTTTGCGACGATGACGGTCAAGATGAGCGTGAGGCAGACGACCGCCGCAATATGCATGCTTACCCGGTCAAAAAACATCAGCTTTAAAAAGTTGGCGGCCGATAGGGTAACGCCGCACAGCACTGCGACGCGGCTTTCCTTCCAAATTACCTTAGGCAGGTCGCAAAATTCGATTTCCCCCAGCGATATGCCGCGGATAACCGTTACGGACGCCTGGCTGCCCGAATTGCCGCCCGTGTCCATCAGCATGGGAATAAAGGCCGTCAGGACCACCTGAGCGGCCAGCGCGTCTTCAAACGAGGTAATAATCATGCCGGTAAACGTCGCGGAAATCATCAAAATCAAAAGCCATGGGATACGCTTGCGCCACGTCTCGAATACGCCCGTTTTCATGTACGGCTTATCCGTCGGCGTGATAGCGGCCATCATTTCGATATCCTCCGTCGCCTCTTCCTGCATGACGTCGATTGCGTCGTCGACCGTTACGATGCCGACCAGACGGTTCTCCCCGTCGACGACCGGCATGGCGAGAAAGTTATATTTACGGAACATATGCGCGACGGCCTCCTGGTCGTCCAGCGTGCCGACCGCAATGACATGCGTTTCCATAATGTCTCGAATAACGTCGTTTTCCTCTGATAACAGCAGCGTACGGATAGAAACGATGCCCACCAGCTTGCGGTTGTCTTCAATGACATAACAGGTATAAATCGTTTCTTTGTCGACGCCCGTCCTGCGTATTCGCTTAATCGCCTCCATGACCGTCATATCAGGCCGGAAGCTGACATATTCCGTCGTCATGATACTGCCGGCGCTGTCGTCCGGGTATTTCAGTATCTCGTTTATCATTTTCCTGGTATCGGGGTCAGCCTGGCGTAAAATGCGCTTGACGACGTTCGCCGGCATTTCTTCAATCAGGTCGACCGCGTCGTCGACATATAGCTCGTCAACGACCTCCTTGAGCTCCGTATCGCTGAAGCCAAGGATTAAAAGCTCCTGCATATCCTCGTCCATCTCGACGAAGGTTTCCGCCGCCAGCTCCTTTGGAAGCAGCCGGAACAGCAACGGAAGCGCGTCGTCCTCCAAATCGTCGAACAGCGCGGCAATATCGGCAGGGTTCATCGTGGTCAGAATATCTCTGAGGGTTGCGTATTTTTTCTGTTCAAGAAGCGATGTAATCGTATCCTGAAAGGTCACCGGATTCCTTTCCATTGGTCTCTCCTCCTAACTTGTACGTTTGGTATTAGGCAGAAGTACGACACAAGAACCGGCCAAAACAGTCAGGGTCAAAAAAAGCGGACGCGCGGGCGCGCACACCTTCTTTTACCGCCGCTTCGCCCGGGTACTGTGCCGCTGCTACTTCCTGCGTCCATCTTTTTTCACCCCTTTAAATTTAAAATTTACATACGAATTTATTTTATACCGAAAAAGAAATAATGTCAACGCCGTGTCCTTTAATTACGGCGGTTTTATCTATTACGAAAAATAAAAACAACGGTTTTGTCCCGGGTTAAAGAACAAAACCGCCATACCTTATTCAAACGCATCCATCCATTTGAGCAGACGGATACAATCGCTGAAGCCCTTACGGTAAATCCACTCCTCCTGCGTACTGTAAACGGAATTTGCCGTTTCCTCAAGCCGGCGCATCAGCCGGTAATCGTCCCCCAGCTTTTTTTCTATTTCATCAAACAGCTCATCGTACTCCGCCTTCTGCTGTTCGTAAGCCTGCCGCTGCTCGCCCGTGAGCTTTTCCTCTCCTGGGCGGAAACTGCAGCCCGCCTGTATAAACGCGTCGATAAATTCGTCAGCCATAAGGCGCCGCCTCCCTTACTATTATTCCTCTGTTTATGATATAGCCTTATTATATTATTAATAAATAAAAAAGTTTCAAAAATGTGAAATACCTTCATTTCTTTTAAGTGAAAAGCACAGGCAAATCTATTTAAAGTATTTCACATTGCGTCCTGACGAACCGGCAAACCTCATCCATCGGCAAAGACTTACCCGCGCAAACACACCCCCGCGGAATAAGGGAACCGAGCTCATACTGCCTTCCCTTATCGTAAAGCGCGCAGGCAAAATATTCGCGGCTGATGGAATCGGGCCGCAGCTGCTCATATTCTTGAGGCAGGGACAGGGCATACCTGTCAAACACGACCCCGCGCACGCTGACAGCGGGTTTATCTCCTGTAAACACGACGGTATTGTCCGAAAGCGGCAGCTCCATGCGTATTTTTTCCGGCGCGATTACGACATGGCAGCTCTCCAGGCACCCGATGCTTTTATGTACAGAAATAAAGGCGCCGCTTTCCTCCATGATTTCGTCCGCGCGGTCAATGTACGTTTTCATATTCCCGCTGACCGCGTTGATGCAGGTGGAAAACGGCAGCAGCAGGCGGAGCATTCCGTCGTTTGCGCCGTCCGGGTCGAACAGGCCGAGACGCAGCCGGTACGGCGGCAGCTTCAGCCGTGACAAAACCTCGAGCGCCGCGTTTTCCGCCATCCGGTGCATCAGCGCGTGAGAACGGTAACGCTTAAATCCCTTCGGCAGGGGAACAGCCCCGGTGTACAGCACTTCCTTTTTCCCGTTCCCAAGCTGCTTTTCAATTTTATCCCACGCAATTTTCTCCCTTTTCCTTGCATACTCCACATGAAGTACAGCAAGTGTGTCGTCTATTGTGCTCAGGGTTGAAACGGGCGGGTTCGGCCTGAAAAACGCTCCAACCTTCCCACACAAGCCCCTTGGAATTTCTTCTTTTATGGTAAGCGCCGTAATCATAAATATATCCTCCGATTTCCAATTGAGTATCATAGATATTTTTATGCCGGAAAAGAAATACGTATTCCGTGTGCAGCACAATAAAAAAATCCGCCGCGGCACAAAACTGAACTGCACCCCATTTGTTAGACAGTATGATATACTGAAAAACAAAAGGGGTGT
>UQHH01000035.1 GCA_900540865.1 uncultured Oscillospiraceae bacterium | reverse complement strand
TGTGTATAAGAGACAGGCCGTACGCAAAGCTTGCGACCCAGCTGTTCGGCGACAGGATGTTTATCGCGAACGCGACCGGCTGTTCCTCCATCTGGGGCGGCAGCGCACCGGCAACGCCGTACACGGTCAACAAGAAGGGCCACGGCCCGGCTTGGGCGAACTCCCTGTTTGAGGACAACGCCGAGTTCGGCTACGGCATGGCGCTTGGCCAGAACGCAATCCGTTCAAGGCTCTGCGAATATGTAGAGAAGATTGCGCAGGGCACCGATAAGGCCGACCTTAAGGAAGCCTGCGAGAATTACCTGAGCACCGTGACCGACAGCGGCAAGAACCGCACGGCGGCCGACGCGCTCATCGAAAAGCTCGAGGAAATCAAGGACTGCTCCTGTGAAGCGGGCGAGCTTGCTAAGAAAACGCTTCAGGATAAGGACTGCCTCGCTAAGAAATCCGTCTGGATTTTCGGCGGCGACGGCTGGGCTTACGACATCGGCTTCGGCGGCCTTGACCATGTCATCGCTTCCGGCGAAAACGTCAATATCCTCGTGTTCGATACCGAGGTTTACTCCAATACAGGCGGCCAGGCATCCAAGGCGACCCCGGTCGGCTCGGTTGCGCAGTTCGCCGCAGCCGGCAAGGCGACCAAGAAAAAGGACCTTGCGGCAATCGCCATGAGCTACGGCTACGTTTATGTAGCGCAGGTCGCGATGGGCGCCGACTACAACCAGTGCATCAAGGCGTTCAACGAGGCGGAAAGCTACAACGGCCCGTCCATCATCATCGCTTACGCGCCGTGCATCAACCACGGCATCAAGGGCGGCATGAGCAAGGCTCAGGAGGAAGAGAAGAAGGCGGTAGCCGCGGGCTACTGGAACTGCTTCCGTTTCGACCCGCGCCTGGCGGACGAGGGCAAAAACCCGTTCACGCTCGACAGCAAGGCGCCTTCCGCCAGCTACCGTGACTTCATCATGGGCGAGGTCCGCTACAACGCGCTGACCCGCGCTTTCCCGGAAAGAGCAGAGGAGCTCTTTGAGAAAGCCGAGGACTACGCTGCAAAGCGGTACGAAAAGCTTGAAAAGATGGCAGAGAAATAAACTTGCAGAATCCTTTTTAAAGGGGGCGGCGCTTTTGCGCCGCCCCCTTGCTTGTCGATAAACTGTCAGACCGGGAAAAATCGCGCAAGACAAGGCGGCAAGCTTGCAAATAAGCAAGTAATCCGTATGTATATGAGTGCAATTTGCAAGTGCGGCTAACGCAGTAAGCAAATAAGCATAGCTAATTTGCGGCTGCACGACTTTTTCGACGGTCTGGGGGATGGCGCAGAAGCGCCGCCCTTCTTTTTACTTTCGGCCGTTTCCCCATGTGAGAAAATATTTCACAACAATACAAACTCGTAAAAAATTTGTTTGATTTTACCAATAAAGTGTAGTATAGTATATTCGGGTGATACCCAAAAGAAGAGAAAAGAACAGTCAAAGTTAAACATGGAGGATTTAGAACATGAAGAAAATGCAAAAATTGTTAAGCGTTATCCTGTCGCTCATTTTAGTGCTCAGCCTGTGTGCCGCGGCTCCGGCAACGGCATCCGCAAAGCAGGATGACGTCTCTGAAGCGCTCTCGGCAGCAGTGGAGGGCGCGAACCCCTCAGCGGTTGTAAAATCGCTTTACAACATTATTACAATTGCGCTCACAATCGACGGGCTCGAAATTCCGCAGGAATCACTGGATATTATCAACCAGTCCCTGGAGGCCGCGAAGCCTGTCATCGAAAATGAAAACGCGACCGACTTACAGCTTCAGACGGCTTTGATGGGCCTTTTAAATGCTTACACCATCCTGTCGCAGCATATGCAGGAGCTGCCTTCCGATGAGATGCCGCCCCAGGTGATACTCATTATGTGTGAAACCCTGCGCATGATGCTCGACAGCGGCATGGCGGATACACTGACAGCGGATGAAATTGCTTTGCTTGAGGCCGCGATGGAGAAAGCGGAGGCAATCGCGAACGACCCGAACGCCACACAGGAGGATATTCAGAACGCATACATAGAGCTGATGGAAACAATCGGCTCCGTCGGACCCGATGTCCCGTTCGACCCGGACGCCGCTCTTGAAGAGCTTCAGGCCGATTTGGAATATCTGACAGAGCTGCGCGACACGTTCGGTTTTCTTCTTACCGAGGACGAGCTCGCACAGGTGAACGAATCACTCGATAAGCTTGCGGAAATCGCCGGCAAGGATGTAATCACGCAGGAGGATTACAACACGGCGTCGCTTCTCGTCATCGAGCTGTATGGTATGCTTTCCTTTAATGACCTTACAAAAGACGACCTGAAGCAGCTTATTGATAAGGCTCAGGAATATCTCGGCAGCGAGCTGTATACGCAGGAAAGCCGCGATGAGCTTGAGCTTGCGATTAACGACGCTCTGGCTGTTTATGACGACGAAGCAGCCAGCACAGAGGATATTTATATTGCTTTCTTGAATCTCCAGGAAGCGGTGAGCTTGCTGGAGAAAATAGAGGAGCCGACAGACCCGACCGAGCCCTCAGAAGCTCCTTCTGAGGACCCAACGGAAGAGCCGACCAGCGCGCCGACAGACGCACCGACCAACGCTCCTACCACTGCGCCGACTAACGCGCCGACAAATGATAAAAACGGAAAAGACAACGTTACCACAGGCGATAGCAGCACAGCGGCCGTCGCAACGCTTTCCCTGCTGATGCTCGCGGCGGCAGCCGTAGTGGTTGCAGTCAGAAGAAAGAAAGAATCCGTCTAAGCCAGGCTATACCGGCAGCACATATTGCCGGTGAAAAAGCATGAAGGCCAGACGAACCTATCCAACATTATGCACTTTAAGGGACTGGCGCAGCCGCACCGGTCCCTTTATTTATAATATATTGATTAAAAAAGTTGTGAGAATATATTTCACAACTGTAAATAAATACAAAATTTTGTTTGATTTATCTAATAAAATATTGTATAGTATATTTGGAAATTATCCAGGAAAGAAAAAGCAAGGGGGAAAAGGACATGAAAAAATCGCAGAAGGTTCTCAGCATTATCCTATCCGTCGTACTGGTTTTAAGCCTGTGTGTCACCGTGCCGGTAACCGTTTCAGCTAAGCGGCCCAGCACCTCGAACATTTTAGATTCCATAATCCGTAACGGACCGAAAAACCCTGTCCCTGTTATCAGCCTGTTATCCAACATCATTCCAATTACGCTTACTATCGATGGGCTTTACGTTCCGCCGGATTTCGTAGATATAATTGACCAAGTGCTTGAAGAGGCAAAGCCTATTATAAACGGCGAAGACGTAACAAAATTGCAAATCCAAACGTCTTTGATTAGGCTCACAAATGTTTACAATGCGCTGGCGCAGTGTGTAAACGAACGCCCTACCGACGAACTCCCTCCGCAGACACTCCTTATTATGTGCGAGGCGTACCGAACGGCGCTCAGCAACGGTATGGCTGGTGCGATGACTGCGGATGAAATCGCCCTGCTGGAAAACGCTATGAAGAATGCGGAGTCAATCGCGAACGACCCCAGCGCAACACAGACGGATATTGAAAGGTCTATGGAGGAGCTGATAGCGTTATTTAAGCTTGGCGAAGACCCGACTGACCCAACTAACCCATATGACACCGAACAAACGCGCCAGGAAATCCGCGAAGACATCAAGCTGTATACCGGTTACCTTGATTTGTACCGTTACCTTATGACGGACGAGGAGCTGGAAATAATGAACAACGTCATCGACACACTTTCCGGGATTCTGGAAAAGGACGTAATTACGGAAGACGACTATAATCAAATATTTTTCTGTGACGAGGCGGTGTACTGGCTTTTTTATAACGGCGAATTTTCCCTCTTTTCAAAGGACGACCTAAAACTCGAAATAGACAGGGCGCGTGAATATATCGGCAGCGGCCTCTGCCCGGAAGAAATCAAGGGCGGGCTTGAATCCGCAATTGACGCCGCGCAGCTTGTATATAGCAATGATGAGGCAACGAAAGAAGAACTTGTGGAAGCATATAACGGTCTTCACGAGCTTTTGCCTGAGTGGAAGGACCCCAGCAAAGACTCAACTGACCCCACGCAGGCGCCGACCGAGGAGCCTACCCCCGCTGACCCAACACAGGCGCCCACTAAGGCTCCTGTCTCCGACCCGACAAACGCGCCTACTCCCTCCCCGACCTCTGCTCCGACAAACACTGGGAACGGCAAGGGCGATATTCCGACCGGCGACAGCAGCGCGGCGGTTGTCATGACACTTTCTCTTATAATGCTCGCGGCGGCCTTTGTTGCCGCAAGTAAAAGGAAAAAGGAAACCATGTAGGTTTACCTGACCGCAACAGAACCGCCAGAAACGGAGGAAACGTAATGAAAAAAATAATCAGTATCCTGCTTGCTGCCGTTCTGGTGCTCAGCATGGCTGTAGTAGCTGTATTTGCGGCCCCTCCACAGCTGGACAGCGGTTCCGGCTACCGTGATGTATTGGGCGAATTTATCGCGCAGGCGGAACAAATTTTAACCGATAACGCGTTTGTTCCCAGCGACGCTGAACGTGAAGCTCTTTCGCAGTCCCTTGCGGCTGCAAAAATAGTATACGATGAGCCTTCGGCAACAGACAGCCGGCTGCGAGAAGCCGCGGATGGGCTCAAGGCGCAGATAGAGTCTCCCCTTGTGCGTTCCATGCTTGCGGAAACAGCGAGGATTACAGAAAACGCCCTGGATATTGCGGGCTTTGCGCTAACAAAGGATGTATTAGGCGCATATCTGCAGGCAATCGAACTGTTTCAGGGATATGTCAAACAGCTAAAGAATCTTACCCTGTCCGACTATGAGTATATGTCAAATGAATTCAAGTCCCTTACCGCCGAGGCTGACGCACGGTTTGCCCCTACTATGGAGGAACTGGGGCTTCTGCTGGGCAGGGGCGAAGCAATATCGCAGCAGCCGGAACGCTTTGCGAAGGACGGCTTCGATTCATTCCTCGGCGTATATCAGGCCGCTGCCGTTGTTTCAGATAAGGGGGAACAGGCTTCCCCTGAAGAAATTGAGTCCGCCTTTCGGCAGCTTACGGAATATGCATCGTACCTGCGCGACGACTCAAAAGCGCCGCACTACGGCAAATACGGCGACGTTACCTGTGACGGTTCCGTAACGCTTCCCGACGCGCTCCATCTGCAAAAAGCGCTTGCGAAAATGCTTGTGCTGACAGCGGGTGAGCAGAAATACGGCGATGTGGACAGCGACGGAAAAATTTCCGTCTACGATGTATTGCTCATCCAGCAGTACATTGCAAAAATAATCGACCGCTTTCCGGCCGAACCTGTTTTGGGGCCGGATGATATTGAGGATACCACGGTAGACGACGTCCCATTTGCGGACTGACGCCAAAAATTATGCCGCCCTTCCCACAAGAGGAAGGGCGGCTGTTTTTAAGTTTACGAGACCGCCTGCGGCTGTTTTTGCAGATGGTAAAAATGCTTGAGCACATCCCGCCGTGTGACAATTCCCATAAAGGCGTCTCTGTCGTCGGTAACCGGTACAAAGTTTTGATCCATTACCTTGAGTAAAAGCTCCTCCATTGTGGTCGTAATTTTAACGGAAGGATTCCAACCCTTCTTAAGAATATCGCGCACAAAAAATTCTTCCTGCTGCCTGATTTCAAAGGAATCCCTCTTGAGCATATGCCATAGGAAATCGCCTTCCGTCACCGTGCCGGCGTAGGAGCCGTCGCGTGTAATCACAGGAATTGCCGTATAGCCGTGATAACGCAGCTTCTCAAGCCCTTGGCGCAGAGTGTTGTCGTCGTATAGGAAAGATACATCACACTTCGGTTTTAAAAGCATGATTATGTTCATTCCGTAACCATCCCTTTCATATTTTTTGGCCCTGTTGGCCGTTTCATAACCTTCGGAGTCATTATATCAGAGAACGACGAAAAAATCAAAAAACAAACTGTTAATTTTATGCAGGTTTTTCGGTAATTTCTTTACATAAATGGCTAAATACCTACAAATCTTCCTGTTTGCCCGATTAAGTTCGCTTTCTTCTATTTTTTCTCACTTGGATTGTAGAAAAACTAAATCTAGAGAGGAAACCAACCGTTTAGAGGGCCGGTTTGCTAGACTGATAACCCAGGCCTGGAGGCGAAGCGGTTAAAGAGCAAAGGACAAAAACGAGCGGATTCTGTTTGATAAATAGGTTATTAATAAAAAATGAAACGTCCGTGCAGTAAAACGCTGCGCGGCTTTTTTTATATATAACCCAGCGCGAAACATGTCGATTTCTGTAATTAAGAGCCTACAAAAAATACCAAACTTACCAGAATAACTACCAAACATCACAAACGGTAGATTTTATATATAAAAAACGATAATATTTAATTGAAAATATAGAAAGAGGGGGGCGGTTCCAATGGACAGCCATTCCTCCGCGGATACCGCGGAAAATAAGGGCAATCAATTAAACCAAAAAAGAAAGGACTGAATAATATAATGAAAAACAAAAAAACAGCAAAGCGTAAATTTACAAAGAGGACGGCAGCGGCAATTATGATTGCCATGCTGGTTGCGGCGGGCTGTATTGGCTCGGCGTCAGCGGCTGCGGAGTCTTGGACGCACACGGTAAGCTGTGCCGCAACGGGGAGCACATCGTTCGTGTTCAATGCGAATAAAACCGGTAATCGAACCGATACGTTTAATTCATATATAACAATTTATAACGGAAAGAGCTATAGTAAGGGAGTAACAAAGGTTGTTTTAAATGGGAAAACATATAAAAAACAGGCTTATTACTTACAGGGGAATTCTCCCTCGCACCCGACAATATATTTTGACAGGGTACCGTACGGCTCGAGCGTACATTATTACGATAATACCTACGGTGGATTCAGCTCGTCTGTTGTAACCGCACAACAGTATTAATTCAATTATCCATTGCTGCAAACGCTGCCCGGTGATTCAATTTCCGGGCGGTGCCCTGGCTTTGAAAAAAGGTGATAGTATGAAGCTGCAAAGCTATCAATTTCTTGCAAAAGCTAACAGAAAGCGCAACAGACAAGGAGGTACGGTTTTTGTTCTGCTGCTGCTTTCGGTGTTTGCCCTTACGCTGATTATGAGCTTTACGGCTACGCTCAGCCGTGCTTTAGACGGCTTTAAAAACCAAGACCCGGCACGGCGGCTAAGTATAGATAGCACATTTGTTGATTTGGGTATGCAAATCCTTACTCCGGAGCTGATTGAGGAAATTAGCAGGTTGGAGCACGTGGAGTCGGTCGATATGGATGACGGGATGGATTATCAGTTTTTTAAAATCAACAAGGTTTCAGACGATAACGGGGACTGTACCGGCATGCTGCCTGTACCGCCTGAGGATGCTTCGATAGAAACATGGGCACTCTATAAAACGCAGAAAATGGACGTCGTCGCGGGCAACCGGCTCGACGAAAGCCCCGTGTTCTCCTGTATTGTTCCGGACAACTTCTGTCCTGTTGACGATTATGATACGCAGGGCGGCAAAAAGGACGGTTATATGCAAAACGGTTTGGATTACCTGGGCAAGACGTTTACGGTGAAGGTATGGGGAAAATCCTTTGATATCCTGGACTATAAGAAAAGCGGCGGCGTTTATATTATGCAGTGGGATTCCCTCCCGGCGCTGGAATACAAGCTCAGGGTGGCAGGCGTGTACCATGCCTCCTACGAAGGGAACGGAAATCCGAATACCGTTTATGTGTCGAACGAGACGGCAAACCAAATTGAGCGCATGGCGGTCGATGCCACAAAAAGCGAAATTTATATGGAGGAATATTACGACGCGCTCAAGCGGACGGATTTACACAGCTTTACCGTGCTGGTGGACCGGGCGGACAATGTTGAAAAAGTCCGCGGCATGTTGGAGGACATGAAGGTAAATGTGTATCCATCTACCCCACAATCCGTCCCCGATGACGTTGGCCTGCTTGCAAACGTATTCATCGCGGCGGGAAACTTCTTTACCGTTGCCATTTTACTGCTGACGGTCATTAACCTGTTCCTGTCCACCTCGAACAGCCTTTTGGGGCGCAAGGCGGAAATTGGGCTGCTCAAGGCAATCGGCTACAAAAACCGGCAGATATTCTGGTGCCTTTACCTAGAGCAGACGGCGCTCGGCCTGCGCGCGTTTATAATCGGCGGAGGGATTTCGGCGCTTGCCGTGCTTGTCATGAACCTCATCAACGCAAACGGGGCGTTCGTCAACCGGATTTATGTGGTTAGCTGGACGGATTTCCTGCTTTTGTGTGCTGCTGCGCTGCTGCTTACAATCGTTGTGCCGCTGCTGTGCGAGCTGACGCTTTTGCGCAGTATGATGAAAATTTCTCCCCGGCAGGCCATGGCGGCGCAGTAATCTAAATAAAAGCGTGAGGATGCCGTGCAGTAAAACGCTGCGCGGCTTTTTTGTATATAACCCAGTGCGAAACATGTCGATTTCTGTAATTAAGAGCTTACGGAAAATACCAAAGCTACCAGAATAACTACCAAACATCACAAACAGTGGATTTTATATACAAAAAATGATAATATTTAATTGAAAATATAGTAATGGGGGCGGTTCCAATGGACAGCCATTCCTCCGCAGGAAACCGCGGAAAAATAAGGGCAATCAATTAAACCAAAAAAGAAAGGACTGAATAATATAATGAAAAACAAAAAAACAGCAAAGCGGAAATTTACAAAGAGGACAGCAGCGGCAATTATGATTGCTATGCTGGTTGCGGCGGGCTGCATCGGCTCGGCTTCCGCGGCGGTAGAATCATGGAACCATACCATCAGCTGTTCCGCGACAGGTAGTACATCATTTAACTTTGTAGCCGACCATAAGGGCACGCGCTCCGACTCATTTGGGTCTTATCCCACCATCTACAACGGCAAAGACAAAACCTTGGGGAATTGTAGGGTGGAACAAAATGGAATAAGATATGGAGAACAAGCGTATTGCCTATATGCCAACCAGTCTTCCCACCCGACCTATTATTTTGGAAGAGTACCGGAAGGGTCAAGCCTGCACTATTACAAAAATACCAGCGGAGGGTTTAAATCCTCCCTGACAACAACGCAAACCTATTAAGCAGAGGAAAAAGCCGGGCGTGGTTTCTCGCGCCCGGCGGAAAGGAAGCGCGTATGAAGCTCTGGCGGTTAAACTTTCTTGTAAAGGCCAACAGCAGGCGGAACGAAAGAAGCGGTTCCGTATTTCTTTTGCTGCTGCTTTCGGTGTTTGCCCTTACGCTGATTATGAGCTTTACGGCTACGCTCAGCCGTGCTTTAGACGGCTTTAAAAACCAAGACCCGGCACGGCGGCTAAGTATAGATAGCACATTTGTTGATTTGGGTATGCAAATCCTTACTCCGGAGCTGATTGAGGAAATTAGCAGGCTGGAGCACGTGGAGTCGGTCGATATGAACGACGGAATGGATTATCAGTTTTTTAAAATCAACAAGGTTTCAGACGAGAACGGGGACTGTACCGGTATGCTGCCCGTGCCGCCTGAGAATACCTCAATAGAGACATGGGCGCTCTACAAGACACAGAAAATGGACGTCGTCGCGGGCAACCGGCTCGACGAAAGCCCCGTTTTCTCCTGCATCGTGCCGGATGCTTTTTATCCTGTTACTGATTATAACTTACAAGAGGATGCCATAAATGATGTAATACAAAGCGGGACGGATTATTTGAACAAGACGCTTACGGTAAAGGTAGAGGGAAAATCCTTTGAAATCCTGGACTATAAAAAAAGCGGTGGCGTTTATATTATGCAGTGGGATTTCCTCCCGGCGCTGGAATACAAGTTCAGGGTGGCAGGCGTGTACCATGCCTCCTATGAAGGCGGCGGAAATCCGAATACCGTTTATGTGTCGAACGAGACGGCAAACCAAATCGAGCGGATGGCGGTCAATGCCACAAAAAGCGAGATTTATATGGAGGAATATTACGACGCCCTCAACCGGACGGATTTGCACAGCTTTACCGTGCTGGTGGACCGGGCGGAAAATGTAGAAAAGGTCCGCGGCATGTTGGAGGATATGAAAATCAGCGTATCTCCGGGGACTGAACATTTTATTCCTCACGAGGTGGGGCCGTTTGCAAATGTGTTCATCGCGGCGGGAAACTTCTTTACCGCTGCCATTTTACTGCTGACGGTCATTAACCTGTTCCTCTCCACCTCAAACAGCCTTTTGGGGCGCAAGGCGGAAATCGGGCTGCTCAAGGCAATCGGCTACAAAAACCGGCAGATATTCTGGTGCCTTTACCTAGAGCAGACGGCGCTCGGCCTGCGCGCGTTTATAATCGGCGGAGGGATTTCGGCGCTTGCCGTGCTTGTCATGAACCTCATCAACGCAAACGGGGCGTTCGTCAACCGGATTTATGTGGTTAGCTGGACGGATTTCCTGCTTTTGTGTGCTGCTGCGCTGCTGCTTACAATCGTTGTGCCGCTGCTGTGCGAGCTGACGCTTTTGCGCAGTATGATGAAAATTTCTCCCCGGCAGGCCATGACGGCGCAGTAAATAATAAAAACAGAAGGGGCGGCCGCTAAACGGCCGCCCCTTCTGTTAAAAGGCAGGTTCCATACAATATGTATGGAGGGGGTTGGAGAAATATGTATGCGGGTCGTAGGCAAAATTTTGGCACAACCTGATTATACCAATATGGTTTCAAATTTGCAAGTTAAATTTTAATATTTAACAAATTCGATAATTTTATAAACAAATTGAAGAATTTAAACCTTTTTATTCAAAATCCGCAATTTCGGCGAGCGCGTCCATGTCTCTGAGTAATATACTGCGGTAAGCCGTTTGAATCATGCCCTTACGAGCGAAGCCGTTTAATATTTTGCTGACCGTAACGCGCGAAACACCCACGCTGCTGCCAATTTCTTCATGGGTCAAATCGACCGCGGCGCTGCCGTCGGGACGCATGGTCTTTGCCTGGAGCAGAAGCCGCGCAATGCGGCAGTCCGCCTGTAAAAAGGTAATGCTCGTCACCTGGGCGGATAACATCCGGATGGAACGCGCCTGAAGATTCAAAAGCTGCATGGCAAGCCCCGGCGTTTCACGAAACTTTGCGAGCAGGCGGTTCCTGTCAATTGCAACAATGACACTCCTTTGCAGCGCCTTCGCGGAGGATACGCGCGGCATCTCGTCAAAAAAAGCAGCCTCGCCCAGAATAGCCCCGGCGCCCACGACGGTTAGCGTTTTTTCCATTCCATCCGGGGAACTGAAAAAAATCTTTGCCTGGCCTTCTTTTAAATAGTAAAAGCAGCCAGCCATTTCACCCTGCGTATAAATCATTTGGTTTTTCGCATACAGTCTGCCGGTCTGCATACCTTCAAATACGCCGCGTATTTCAACCGGCAAACCGGCGTAGCTGTTTCCATAATAAGCCATCGTACGTTCCATAAAAGCCCATCCTTATCGTATGATTTGCGAGGTTCTTTTAAATTGTAGCATAGTTAACATTCTTTTATCAAGCGCTGTGAGATAATACCCCTGCAATCAATCTTCAGGAGGTTATTTTTATGGGTATGACAATGTCACAGAAAATTTTGGCGGCGCATGCCGGGCTGCCGCAGGTCAAGGCGGGGCAGCTCATTGAGGCAAAGCTCGATATGGTGCTCGGCAATGACGTTACGTCCCCCGTTGCAATCAATGTGTTCAACGACAGCAGCGCGAAGGGCGTGTTTGACAATACAAAAATTGCGATGGTTATGGACCATTTTACCCCAAACAAGGATATAAAAGCGGCACAGCAGTGTCTTCAGGTACGGCAGTTCGCCGACAAATACGATATTAAAAACTACTATGACGTAGGCGAAATGGGTATCGAGCACGCGCTGCTTCCCGAAAAAGGACTTGTCGGCCCCGGGAGCCTCTGTATCGGCGCAGATTCCCATACCTGTACATACGGCGCGCTCGGCGCGTTCTCCACGGGAGTGGGCTCCACCGATATGGCGGCAGCCATGATAAGCGGCAAGGCGTGGTTCAAGGTACCCTCCGCTATCAAATTTGTATTAAAGAACAAACCCGCACCTTATGTAAGCGGCAAGGATGTTATTTTACATATCATCGGCATGATTGGCGTGGACGGCGCGCTGTACAAATCGATGGAATTTACGGGCGACGGGCTCAATTACCTGAACATCGACGACCGGCTTTGTATTGCGAATATGGCAATCGAGGCGGGCGCGAAGAACGGTATTTTTCCGGTGGATGAAATCACGCGCGCCTATACGGACGGCCGCTTCCAGGGTACGCCCGTAGAATATACGGCGGACGAGGACGCGCAGTACGACGCTGTGTATGAAATCGACCTATCCGCATTGCGCCCGACGGTCGCTTTCCCGCACCTTCCCGAAAACACCAAAACCATCGACGATGTCGGTGAAGTAAAAATCGACCAGGTGGTCATTGGTTCCTGCACCAACGGCAGGATGACCGACCTGCGCATCGCGGCTGAAATATTAAAGGACAAAAAGCTTGCGAAGGGCGTGCGCTGTATTATCTTCCCGGGCACGCAGAATATCTGGCTCCAGGCCATGCATGAGGGGCTGTTCGACATTTTTGTCAAAGCGGGGGCGGTCGTTTCCACACCGACCTGCGGACCGTGCCTGGGCGGGCATATGGGTATTCTCGCGCAGGGCGAGCGCGCCGTATCGACCACAAACCGTAACTTTGTCGGCAGGATGGGCCATGTGGATTCCGAGGTCTACCTTGCAAGCCCGGCTGTGGCCGCGGCCAGCGCGGTCACTGGCTATATTACAGACCCGGCAAAGGTTTGACCTGATATATAGAAAGGAAGGATTTACATGAACGCACACGGTACAGTACATAAATACGGCGATAACGTCGATACGGACGTCATTATCCCAGCTAGATATTTGAACACCACCTCCCACAAGGAGCTTGCCTCCCACTGCATGGAGGATATCGATAAGGAATTTGTAAATAAGGTAAGCAGCGGCGACATTATGGTCGCGGAAAAGAATTTTGGCTGCGGTTCCTCCAGGGAGCACGCGCCGATTGCCATCAAGGCGTCGGGTATTTCCTGCGTAATCGCTTCCACCTTTGCCCGCATATTTTACCGCAACTCCATAAACATTGGGCTGCCGATACTCGAATGCGACGAGGCCGCGAGGGAAATCAAGGACGGGGACACCGTGAACGTCGATTTTAATACGGGCGTCATTACCGACGAAACCACAGGGAAAACCTATCAGGCAGAGCCTTTTCCTGAATTTATCCAGAACATTATTCAAAAGGGCGGGCTGATTAACGCGATTACGAAATAAAGAAGCCAAAGGCACACCGCGCGCTCCATTTTGGAGCGCGCGGTTTTTGTAAAAAGCAGCGGCGCAAGGTTTTGTCCGGTCTGCGGCGAACAAAACGGGAAGGATGTAAGTACATGCCTTGGCTGTGGCAGAGTTTTATAAAACAAGAAATACTTGTTGTTTTATTTGATGAGAAAATATTTTGATACCTTCTGGTAAATAATAGAGACGTTGCAGGATTGCGGCTCCTCTTTTTGTATGCGCATGGTGCGCGCACAAAAATCGTTTGAAATTTTTGTATAGTTTGAGGGAGTGGAAACACAATATATAGAAAACGATTACAAAACTCACAAGATGTTGTGGTGAAAAATTTTCATTGTTATTTTGTTACAATATTGTCAGCAATCGTTACAGAAAAAACTGTTGCAAACAAAGCCCCAAAATGTTAATATAACTCATGAAGACAAGCGTTCCTGGAAAAATTTGTAAAAAACTTACAAAAAACTTGTCGCAACATTGCTTATTAAGCCGAAGCCTCGGCTTTATAGGGGAAAAACCAAATAAAATTTTAAGACAAGAAGGAGAAATTCACATGCGCAAGGTTACAAGAATTCTGGCAGTGCTTATGGTACTCTGCATGGCGGTTACGATCTTCGCGGGTTGTAACAACAACAATACCAGCAGTACGACCAGCGGCGGCGCCTCGGGCGGCGACGTCAAGGAAATCTATTTCTTAAACTTCAAGCCCGAGATTTCTGAGAAATACGACGCAATCGCAAAAAAGTATGAGCAGGAAAAAGGCGTCAAGGTTAAGGTCGTTACCGCGGCTTCCGGCGAGTACGAGAAAACCCTGACCTCTGAAATCGCAAAATCCAATCCGCCCACAATCTTCCAGATTAACGGACCGGTTGGCTACCAGAACTGGAAAGACTACAGCGCGGACCTCAAGGATTCCGAGCTTTATAAAATGCTCACCGATGAGAACAAGGGCCTTGCTGTAACTGACGGCGACGGCGTTTACGGCATTCCGTACGCAATCGAAGGCTACGGCATCATCTACAACAACGCAATCATGGATAAGTACTTTGCTTCTGAGAATAAGGGCACAGACTTTACATCGGTTGACGAAATTACAAACTTCGCGGCTTTGCAGGCTGTTGTCGAAGATATGACCAAGCTCAAGGACGAGCTCGGAATCAAGGGCGTATTTGGCAGCACCTCTATGTCGGAAGGCAACCAGTGGAGATGGCAGACACATCTTGCGAACATTCCGCTGTACTATGAGTTCAAGGAAGACAAGAACTATGACAACCCGATTCTTGCCGGCCTGAATTCAAAGGAAATTACCTTCAAGTACAACAAAGAATATCAGAACATTTTTGACCTTTACATCAACAACTCCGTTACAGACAAGAACCTGCTATCCTCCAAGACGGTTGACGATTCCATGAACGAGTTTGCGCTCGGCCAGTGCGCCATGATTCAGAACGGCAACTGGGGCTGGAACACGGTCAAGGCTACAAAGGGTAACGTAACAAAGGCCGAAGACGTCAAATTCCTCCCGATTTACACGGGCATGAAGGGCGAAGAGACGCAGGGCATCTGCATCGGCACAGAAAACTATTTCGCAATCAACAGCCAGGTTGACGAAGCGACTCAGAAGGCTTCCATCGACTTCCTCGTATGGCTCTTCTCAAGCGAATACGGCAAGAAGACCGTAACGAACGACCTCGGCTTCATCACCCCGTTCAACACCTTTACAGACGCTGACCAGCCGGACGATCCGCTTGCTAAGGAAGTCCTTGCCTGGAAGGCAAAGGAAAGCGGCGACATCCACAACCTCGAATGGCTCTTCACGGCGTTCCCGAGCGAGCAGTTCAAAAACGATATGGGCGCGGCTCTCCTCGAGTATGTCCAGGGCCAGAAGGATTGGGAAGGCGTAACACAGGTAGTCGTCGACGCCTGGGCGGCTGAGAAGGCGGCAACAGCCTGATTATAGCCACGGCATCCTGTTAATCCTGACTTAGAACTGAAAATGTACGTTAGGTCCACCCCGTGCCTTCGGGTACGGGGTGGATTGGGTAAAATAGCTTTTCTTAATAACAAAAAAGGAGGATTGTATGCAAAAAACGATAAAAAAGTGGTTTCCTGTCTTTGCGCTCCCCACAGTGCTCGCTTTTTTGGTTGCGTTCGTTATCCCGTTTATCATGGGTATTTATCTTTCGTTTACCAAATTCACCACTGTGACCAACGCAAAGTGGGTCGGAATCGACAACTACATCAAAGCCTTTTCCAACCCTGATTTTGTCAACGCGCTTTGGTTTACGGTCAAGTTTACCGTGATTTCCGTCATCACCATCAATGTGCTGGCTTTCCTTTTGGCTTTGTTATTAACAAAGGCTATAAAGGGAACAAACCTGTTCAGGACGACCTTCTTTATGCCAAACCTCATCGGCGGCATCGTCCTGGGCTATATCTGGCTGATGATAATCAACGGTATCCTTTACTACTCCAACGCGACCATCACGACAGACCCCGCCTATGGCTTCTGGGGACTCGTCATCCTGATGAACTGGCAGCTTGTCGGTTATATGATGATTATTTATATCGCGGGCATACAAAACGTTTCGCCTGACCTTTTGGAGGCCGCCGACATCGACGGCGCGAACAGCTTCCAGAAGCTCTTTAAAATCACCATACCGCAGGTTATGCCGTCTATTACAATTTGTACGTTCTTAACGCTTACCAACTCGTTTAAGCTGTATGACCAGAACCTGGCCCTCACCGCGGGCGCGCCGGGCAAAAAGACACAGATGCTCGCGCTCGATATTGTCAACACCTTCTACGGAAGGCCGGGCTGGCAGGGCGTTGGACAAGCCAAGGCAGTAATTTTCTTTGTCATAGTCGCGGCGATTGCGCTGACGCAGCTTTACCTGACAAGGCGTAAGGAGGTGGAAAGCTGATGGCGGCACAAAATGCTGTGGAGCTTTCCGCTCCCAAGAACAACAAGAAAAACCAGAAAATCAAGACGAAAATGCGCGGCAGGGACTGGGTAAAGGTAGTTATCCTCATCGTCGTTGCCATTGCGGTGCTTGCCCCGATTTTCCTGGTGCTGATGAACTCCTTTAAAGGAAAGGCGTTTATCAGTACGGAGCCGTTTGCGTGGCCGAGCGCCGAGTCCTTCGCGGGACTCGACAATTACCTCGGCGGCATCGAAAAAATCAACTTCTTCACGGCGTTCGGCGTATCGCTGTTTATCACGGTGTTTTCCGTGGCGTTTATCGTGCTGTGCACCTCTATGTGCGCGTGGTTCATCGTCAGGGTAAAGACGTGGTATACGAGCCTTCTTTACCTGCTGTGCGCGTTTTCGATGATTGTACCGTTCCAGATGGTCATGTACCCGATGACGCAGGTCGCCAATATGCTGTTTTTGGACAACATGTTCGGCATCATCTTCATCTATCTGGGCTTCGGCGCGGGACTTTCAGTCTTCATGTTTACCGGTTTCTGTAAGAGTATCCCGCTCGAAATCGAGGAAGCGGCCATGATTGACGGCTGCGGCACGCTGCGGACGTATTTCATGATTGTTTTCCCAATCCTCAAGCCGACGGCGATTACGGTAGCGATCCTCAACACCATGTGGATATGGAACGACTACCTGCTGCCGACGCTCATTCTCGGCTCTGACCCGAATATCCGCACGCTGCCGATGGCAATCCAGTACCTGCGCGGCGGCTACGGCGCAATCGACATGGGCGCCATGATGGCAATGATTGTACTTGCGATTATTCCGGTCGTCATTTTCTACCTCTCCTGCCAGAAATACATCATTAAGGGTGTTGTCGCAGGCGCGGTCAAGGGATAATTTTTCTTTACAAATTACAGCGGGGGCGGTTCATTTTGAACCGCCCCCCAGCTTTTTGTATCAATAATGTTTTTCTGTATATAACGTCATGTTGAAAAAGCCGGCCCCTTATTTGGCGGCTGCCTTTTTAAATCTAAGAAATTCAACATAGAGCCTGACTGCGGCAATATCCTCGCCGTCAAGTCCGTCAGCCAGATAAAGGCATTTCCGGTCCCGTTTATACGAAAAAGGCTCTCTCACCAGGCCGAGCAAATAATCAATAGAGATATCGAATATCTCCGCGATTCTCACCTTCAGCGCGTCGTCCGGGTCGCTTCGGTTGCACTCGTAAGAGGAAACCGTAAAATGTGAAACGCCGAGAAGCTCTGCCAGCTCCTGTTGGGAATAACCGCGGTCTTTTCGCAATTCCTGTAATCTCTCACCGATCATAAATAATCACCCGCCTTTATTATAGAGTTTCCGCAATTTCAGAATTTATATTATGGCAAATCTTCTACTTTTCCTTGACACTTGCAAGATTCTTCATTAAAATGTAAACATATTATGTAGATTCTCACATAAAAGAGCCTACAAAAACAGAATGATATGGATGATGGAGATAAAAAGCGGATTGCGTTGATGAGAGGATGGGAAGAAGCGGTGTATAACGGCCAGCAGAAAATTATTGCTTCTTCGCAGCCGAAGGTTTCCGCGTGGAAGGTATCGGCAGGCGGCGTGCTTGCGGCCGTTGGCGCCGCGGTCATTGGAATTATCATGAGCCGGCAACCGGAGGTATCCGTTTGGCCGGAAGGGATTGCGCTGATAATCTCCGCCCTGCTTATCCTCAGCGGCGGCTGTCTGCTTTACCGGTCGGCGTCCATTTCAAAATCTGAAATCATTTTATACGACGGGGGCGTTCGGGGAAGGGCGGTACAGGAAGCGGCCTCCGTACACGGGAAGGAAAGGTACGTGGATTTTGATATCCGGCTGGAGGATGTGCAGGACATTTCCTGCCATGAAAGCGCGGTTATTATTAAAAGCCATGAAAAGAGCCTGCGCGCGCTGTGCGACACAGAGAAAACCGCGCGGGAGCTTACGGCGATGATTCAATTTCAAATGCGGGAAATGCAGGTTATTACAAAATAGCGAATGGCGGCTGCGCTGCCGTAACAGCCGTAAAATTTAAAAAAGCTTGCATTTTTACGGATACCGTGGTAAACTAATACAGTTGAATAGTGTAAAGTCGAGGAGTGGGAACAAAAACCCGCTCCTTTCTTTTGAGCAAAAGAAAAAGCAGGCGGCCTGCCGCCTGAAGAAAGGAATAGGCTCATGGCAAAAAAAGGCTTGGGAAATACCGCTGAGGCGGTGTGGAAGCTTGCGCAGCCGCTTGTTGAAGGACTGGGGCTTACGCTTTGGGACGTTCGTTTTATAAAGGAAGGCGCGAACTGGTACCTGCGTATATTTATCGATAAGGAAACGGGCGTTACCATTGAGGACTGCGAGGCGGTCAGCCGCGCGCTCGACGAACCGCTCGACCAGGCGAATATAATTGAGCAAAGCTACTGCCTGGAGGTTTGTTCCCCCGGCCTTGAACGCGAGCTTGTACGGGATTTCCATTATGAGCGCTTCACGGGCTCGGAGGTCCTGGTTAAAATGATAAGGCCGCTGCCCGTGCTCGGCAGGGAATTTGGCGGCACGCTGACAGCAAGCGACAAGCTGACGTTTACCATCGCCGACAGCGGCGGCCAGCAGGTTACAATCGACAAAAAGGACGCGGCATGGGTAAAGCTTGACGATTTTGACCTGTAACCGCGTTATAAGGAAAATGAGCAAAGAGTAATATATGGAAAGGTTGATGGAGGAAAATGGATAACCGCGAATTGTTTGAAGCGCTCGCGCTTTTAGAAAAGGAAAGAGGAATTCCGCAGGATTATATGCTCGCACAGATTCAAAAGGCAATTGTAATCGCCTGCAAAAACACATACGGCGGCAATGAGGACGTAAAGACTGTTATGGATAAGGATACAGGGGACTTTGAAGTCACCCTGTTTAAAACAGTTGCTGAAGACGTAGAGGACCCCGATTTTGAAATTTCGGCGGAGAAGGCAAGGGAAATCGACCCGACCGCCGCGGTAGGCGAAAAGGTAGGGATTGCGCTGGACCCGAAGCAGTTCGGCAGAATCGCCGTACAGACGTCCCGCAGTATTATCAGGCAGGGCATCCGTGACGGGGAAAAGGGGCAGATGCTCCAGGAATTCCAGAGCAGGGTGCAGGAGCTCGTTACGGCCACAGTTGAAAGAATCGACCCCAGAACCGGCAACGTTACGCTCAAAATCGGCAAGGCTGAGGCGGTGCTTCCCAAGAGCGAGCAAGTGGGGGAAGAGACGTTTACAGAGGGCGAGCATATCAAGGTGTATATCGTCGACGTGCGCGAGGGCGAAAAGGGTCCGCGCGCGGTCATTTCCCGCACACATCCCGATTTTGTAAAGCGTTTGTTTGAAACAGAGGTTCCCGAGATTTTCGACGGTACGGTCGAAATCAAGTCCGTTTCCAGGGAAGCGGGTTCCCGTACGAAGCTTGCGGTCTGGAGTAAGGACAGCAACGTCGACCCAATCGGCGCGTGCATCGGCGCAAGAGGCGCCCGCGTCGGCACGATTGTAAACGAACTCGGCGGGGAGAAAATTGATATTGTAGAATATGACGACGACCCGGTCAAATTCATTGCCGCGGCGCTTTCTCCCGCGACGGTACTGGACGTTACGCTTGCCCCGGACGACACCAAGGCATGCAGGGTTACGGTGCCGGACGGCCAGCTTTCGCTTGCTATCGGCAACAAGGGGCAGAACGCGCGCCTTGCCGCGCGCCTTACGGGCTGGAAAATCGATATCCGCCCGGAAAGCGGCTTCTATGGAGAAGATGAGGCCGCCGCTCCTGAAACGGAAGACAACAACGAATCCGCTGAAGAGATTCAGGCGGAGGAATAGTATAAAAGGATTGCTGAAGGCCTGCAAAGGAAAGGCGGGAAACTAGTGCAACAGAAGAAGGTACCGCTGCGCAAATGTACGGGCTGCGGTGAAATGAAACCCAAAAAAGAACTCATCCGGGTGGTCAAAGCGCCTGACCGGAAGAACGAGACCGGGGAAATTACCGGCCCGGGAGAAATCAGTCTTGATTTGACCGGGAAAAAGCCCGGACGCGGCGCCTATGTCTGTAAATGCCTCGGCTGCCTCAAGGCGGCCAGAAAGGCAAGGCGGTTTGAACGCGCGTTTTCCTGCCGTATACCGGACGAGGTATACGATAAAATGGAGGAGGAGCTTGCCTGCGATGAATAATCCGATACTGTCCCTATTGGGGCTGTGCCGACGCGCCGGGCGAATATCGATCGGCTGCGACCCGGTAAAAAGCTCCATACTAAAGGGTGAGACGAGGCTCGTGCTTTTTGCGGGCGACATTTCCAAAAATACGGAAAAAGATATTATGTATCTGATAGAAGAATATCACACAGACCTCATCCGGCTTAACAGCTCAAAGGATGAAATCGGTACGGCTCTGGGAAAATACGCGTCGGTCGTTTCCATAAACGACGCGGGCTTTGCAAAGAAAATCAAAAAGCTTTACGCAGGGCAGCAAGAACTACGGGGAGGAATGTAATTTATGTTTATTAAATACAGGGTACACGAGGTCTCAAAGGATTTGAACGTCCCAAGCAAGGACGTTGTAGAGCTTTTAAAAAAGCATTTTGGAGAGACCAAGAAACATATGACGGCGCTCAACGAGGATGAGCTCGACGTCGTGTTCGATTACTATACCCAGCAGATGGCGCTGGAAAACTTTGACGGCTACTTTGCTGTAAGGGACCGCGCAATCGAGGAGCACGCTGAGGAAAGGGCCCGCGAAAAGCAGCAGGAGCAGGAGCGCGCCCAGAAGGCAAAGGAAGAGGCGCTCAAAGCGCTCAGAGGAGATAAAAAGCCGCCTCAGCAAAAACCAGAGGGTAATAAGCAGCAGGCTGCGCCCCAGCAAAACAGGCAGAGGCCCCAGCAGGGGGCAAATCCTGCCCGCCCGGCACAGCAGCAGCGTCCGCAGAATAAACCGCAGCAGAACGCGGCGGGTGCGAATAACAATACGCCGTTTAAGGGCAAACCCGATAAGAGGGTTGTCGATACCAGCAAGGTCGTCGTGAATATAGACCGGTACAACGAAAAATACGACCGGCTTGCCTCTGAGAAAATCAAGACGGAAAACACCGTCCAGAAGCAGAAGATTACGCAGCGCTCCCAGCAGAGGGGCAGGCCGCGTAATTCCCGCAAGGAGACAGAGGCGGAACGCCTGAGAAGAATTGCGGCGGAGCGTAAGAGCAAGCCGATTACCGTTTCCATCCCCGACGAGATTACAGTAAGTGAGCTGGCCCTGCGCCTGAAGGCAACGGCAGCCGAGGTCGTCAAAAAGCTGTTTTTGATGGGTACCATGGTTACGGTCAACGATGTGATTGATTTCGATACCGCGACGCTTGTCGCGATGGAATTCCACGCGAAGGTGGAAAAGGAGGTTGTCGTTACCATCGAAGAGCGCATCATCGACGACAGCGAGGACGACGATGAGAACCTCCAGTCCAGGGCGCCGGTCGTGGTCGTCATGGGCCACGTCGACCACGGCAAGACCTCCCTGCTCGATACCATTCGCCACGCGAACGTTACCGCGAGCGAAGCGGGCGGCATTACACAGCATATCGGCGCGTACCGCGTGCAGATAAACGGCAGGGACATTACGTTCCTCGACACGCCGGGCCATGAGGCGTTCACCACTATGCGCGCCAGGGGCGCCCAGGTTACGGACATCGCCATTCTGGTCGTCGCGGCTGACGACGGTATCATGCCGCAGACCATCGAAGCAATCAACCACGCGAAGGCGGCGGGCGTTTCCGTCATCGTCGCGATCAATAAAATCGATAAGGAAGGCGCGAACATCGAGCGCGTCAAGCAGCAGCTTACCGAATATGAGCTCGTACCGGAGGAATGGGGCGGCGACACGCCCTGCATTCCCGTATCTGCAAAGACAAAGCAGGGCCTTGAGGACCTGCTCGAAATGGTAATTCTCGTATCTGAAATGAAGGAGCTCAAGGCGAACCCCGACCGCGCAGCGAAGGGAACCGTCATTGAGGCGCGCCTCGACAAGGGAAGGGGTCCCATCGCGACTATGCTCGTGCAGAACGGTACGCTCCACACCGGCGACATTATCGTTGCGGGTATGGCTGTCGGCAGGGTCAGGGCAATGACCAACGACAAGGGCGAGAAGGTAGAAACCGCCGGCCCGTCCTATCCGGTTGAGATTACGGGGCTTGACGACGTACCGGCAGGCGGCGATATATTCAACGCCGTTTCCGACGAACGCCTTGCAAGGGAGCTTGTCGAGCAGCGTAAGACGAAGCAGAAGGAAGAAATCTTCAGCCGCCAGACGAAGGTTACGCTCGACAACCTGTTCGACCAGATGCAGCTCGGAGACGTAAAGGAGCTGAAGCTCATCGTCAAAGCGGACGTACAGGGCTCCGTCGAAGCGGTGCGCCAGTCGCTTGAAAAGCTTTCAAACACGGAAGTCAGGGTCAATGTCATCCACGGCGGTGTCGGCGCGGTCAATGAATCCGACGTTATGCTTGCGGACGCGTCTAACGCTATCATTGTCGGCTTTAACGTCCGCCCGGACCCGGTCGCCGCGGAGAACGCGGAGCGCGACGGCGTGGATATGCGCCTGTACCGCGTCATTTACGACTGCATAGAGGAAATCGAGTCTGCTATGAAGGGTATGCTTGCGCCGAAAACGCGTGAGGTTGAGCTCGGCCGTGCGGAATGCCGCAATGTCATCAAGGTAAAAAGCATTGGAAACATTGCGGGCAGCTATATTCTTTCCGGTAAAATTAATAGGAATGCGAGCGTGCGCGTCGTGCGCGACGGAATCGTAATCGCGGACGACCAAATCGGCTCCCTGCAGCGTTTTAAGGATTCCGTCAAGGAGGTTGCAGCCGGCTACGAATGCGGTATCGGCCTCGAGCATTTCAACGACATCAAAGAGGGCGACATTTTTGAAGCCTATACGATTGAGGAATATACTGAATAATATAAAATCAACTGTTACAAATTACCACAGCATTCCGTGCGCGTTTTGTGCGCGGGACAGGAATAATAAACAGGAAATACCTGTTTAAAGGATGAGGCAATATGAGCGGACACAGAATCGACCGCACGACGGAGGACATCAAACGCGAGCTTACCGCGATTTTTCGGGAGCTCAAGGACCCGCGCGTAAAAAGCGCCCTGGTAAGCGTTGTGCGTGTAGAAGTAACGAACGACCTGTCTTATTGTAAAATTTATATCAGCGCGATGGAGGGCCAAGACGCCGCAAAAGAAGCGGTTAAAGGGCTGAAGTCAGCGGGCGGCTACATCCGGCGCGAGCTGGGCGCGCGGCTAAAGCTCCGCCATGTGCCGGAGCTGCAGTTTACGGCGACCGATTCCATCGAATACAGCGCGAATATTTCGCGCATCCTGCACGACCTTGAAAAGGACGGTTCAAATGATCACGATTGAACAGGCGGCAAAGACGCTGCTTCAGCAAGATAACATTCTCATACTCACCCACCATTTTCCGGACGGTGATACGCTCGGCTCCGGCTTTGCTCTTTGCCGGGCGCTTTTATCGCTCGGAAAAAAGGCCAGAGTCTGCGTGGTGGGCGAGCTGCCAAAGAAGTTTGAGTACCTGTGCGACGGGATGGAGCAGCTCCAGTTTGATGAGGATTTTATTTGCAGCGTGGATATTGCCGACGAAAGCCTGCTTGGTATGGAAAAGGAAAGGTATGAGGGAAAAATCAACCTTTGTATCGACCATCACGGTTCAAATACTCTTTACGCGGCCGAATCCCTTGTGGACAGCACAGCCGCCGCGACGACGGAGATTATTATACAGATAATCCGCCAAATGAAGGCGCCTGTCACCCAGAAGATTGCCGACTGTATTTTTACTGGGATTACCACCGACACAGGCTGCTTCCGCTACACGAATACCACGGCGCAGAGCTTCCGAACTGCCGCGGAGATGGTGGAATGCGGCGCGCGTTCTGCGGAAATCAACCGTGTAATGTTTGACACGAAATCTCGTGCCAGGCTGGAAATTGAGCGTATGGTGCTCGACTCTATGGAATTTTACGCGCAGGACCGCTGTGCGCTTATCTGTATTACAAGAAAGATGATAGATGAAAGCGGCGCCGAAAATGACGAGCTTGAAGGTCTTGCGTCGCTTCCGCGCCAGGTTGAGGGCGTTTGTATTGGGATTACCCTGAGAGAGCGGCGCGATGGCGCGTACAAGGTTTCCCTTCGTACGACCGATGGCTATAATGCGAGCAAGCTCTGTGCGCTGTTTGGAGGAGGAGGTCATGCTGCGGCGGGAGGCTGCACCATCGACGGTCCGCTTGTGAACGCGAAACAGAAAATTATAGATGCCGCGTGCGCGGCGCTTTCCAAATAAAAAGAGAAGGAAATCACTCATTTCCTTCTCTTTTTTTATTTATTCTTTTACCGTTACTCCTTAAATGAGTGCAAATCTGTTTTAATCAGCCGTCAATCAATTCTTCATATGTAATGTGAAAAATTTTAGCAATTTCCCTGATTTCAATATCAGTGACATAGCGTTTATTATTCTCTATACGGCTAATTACATTTCTGTCGATATCAACCCCGTTTAACTGAAGCTGAGTCGCTAGGTCGCGTGTAGACATTCCCGCCTCGTGACGTAAAATTTTTAACTGAACCCCTATTAAATTCTTTCTCCCGTCTTTTGCTCTAGGTTTTGGCATACGGTTATCACTTCCAATTAAAATTCTATCTTTTTTGTTTTCTACATCACTTTCTATTGATATTTTGTATCATTTTTTGCACCTGATTAGATTTTATAGCATACAAAAGATTCGATTGGTGTCGAAAGTGAGACAAAATAAGATTAATTTGAATTTAAAGATACCCTGTTTTTTCGGCTCCTAACGAAATGTATTGTTTTTATAAAAACTATTTATTTTTTATTTAAAGAAAAATAAATTTATTTTTTATGTGAATATAGAATAAACCAACATGTGCTTGCTGCTTATTACAAAGAAAGCGGCTTATTTATGCGTTTGACACTTAGTTAATGTCATTTATGTCCCGAATTATTTTATACTTGGAAATGACTATTACTAAATGTCAAAGGCAGGTGAAAAGAATGTATAAAAACAGGGCAGGCACACGCAACAATATTTGTGGGGAACAAATCAGACAGCTAAGAGAACAGATGGTTCCCAGAACTTCTCAGCGAAAATTTGCAGATATGCTTCAGCTTTATGGAGTCGATTTGGATAAAAATGCCGTGCAGAGAATCGAGAGCGGCAGCCGTTTTGTTACAGATATTGAGCTGAAAGCAATTGCTAAAGTGTTAAATACGCCATATGAAAAGCTTCTTGAATGACGGTAGATTGCTACAGGCGGCCGTTTTCATGCACCGGAGGCAATGGCGCGCCTGGGGCTCAGGCAGGGGATGATAATAGTGTTTAAAAACAGAGCGCCTGGAGGCGCTAATAATATAAGTGGCAGAATGATAAAATATTACCGGCTAAAGAAGAGCCCTCGCACCTCACAGCGTATGCTTGCGGAAAAGCTTCAGCTGCAAGGATTGGATATTGGAAAGAACGCAGTACAGCAGATTGAAAGCGGTGCGCGGTTTGTTACCGATATAGAACTAAAGGTTTTTGCGAAAGTCCTCGGAGTTTCCGCAGATGAATTATTAATGGAAGCACCCGTTTATTGAACGGGTGGTTTTCTTTTTGCAGAATTTTCTGCGACCTGATTCAGCTTACCGCATATTTTATAGTCGTTGCCTATAAAACAAAGTATAGGCAATGCCTATCACATATAATCGCATTAAACGAGGTGTTTATTAAATAGAAACAAGGTTGAGGGAACTCCGCGAAGGCCATGATTATTCACAGGATGAGTAGCCCAAAATTTACACATTGCGCAACTAACATATAGCGATTATGAAAACGAAAAAATAAATATTGCAATAGAAATTTTTATAAAATTTCGCTGATATTTATCAGGCAATATTGATTATATTGTCAAGCGGACAAAAACGACATTCCTCGTCCATTGCACATGGCTTTACTGCTCTGACCTGGCCTTTAATAAGCTGAGAGGTGACACATTTGATAAGGACAAGACTACGCGAGCTGCGTGAGGACAGAGAAATCAAACAGATGACGCTGGCGGATTATTTAAACGTTACCCAACCGACCTATTCTGATTATGAGAATGGAAAAATCAACATACCGATAGAAACATTCAGTAAATTGGCAGATTTTTATGGGACAAGCGTAGACTATTTAATCGGCCGAACCAATGAAAGGGAGCCTTATCCAAAAAGAAAGCTGGGAACACACAGATAGCAATTGCACATATTTGTTAAATTAGAAGGGTCTTGGGTTCCATTTTGCCGTCTGAACGAACATGGAACCCCCTCTTCTTTTGTTCATTTTTAGTTAAAAAATAATATCTTTTCTCTTTTGTCTCGTTTTTACAACCGATTGGCACATCATTTTATTGTAGA
>UQHH01000034.1 GCA_900540865.1 uncultured Oscillospiraceae bacterium | reverse complement strand
AACATCGCGTAAATCAATCGGGGAGTTTTATAAAGCGCTCCAGAAAAGCGGGTTCAATTTGGAAGGAATCAAGGAAGAGGTCATACGGGAAAACGGGAAAGAGAGTAAACGATTTATTGAGCACATGACAAAGCTGTTCGGCCTTGCGGGTATAGAAAAGGGCTCTCAGGAAGAGCACATTTTAAAGAACCTATGCACGATACCGCTGGACCGGTTCGATATTGTAACATTACACGATTGGCTGGGTCTATCGTCCTATAACGAGCTGGAAAGCCTGAACCGGAAGGGCTGGATTCGGATTTCAGAGGACGGGAAGGCCGTAACCATGCACAATGTGATTGCGGAAGTTTTGGCAATTGAGCTGCAGCCGGTGCAGGCGGATTGCGGGCAATTGCTAGAATCGTTATTGAAAAATACTTATTATAATCAAACGGATGTAAACAAATATACCGCGCCGTACCTCCGGCAGGCAGAGGATTTTTTGGCCTGTATGAAAGAAGAAACGCAGGAAATCGCCGCGTTAAGCGCGAACCTGGCATTTGTTTATGATGCCCAAGGCGACTATGAAAAAGCGGAGGATTTCTATGAGAGAGCCCTAGAAATCAGAGAAAAAGTTCTGGGTCAGGAGCACCCTGATACGGCGACGATGTACAACAACCTGGCGGGAGTATATAAAACCCAAGGCGACTATGAGAAAGCGGAGGAATACTACTTAAAAGCATTGAAAATTTTAAAGAAAATCTTGGGCCAGGAGCACCCCGACACAGCGACGACGTACAATAATCTGGCGGGAGTATATAAAGCCCAAGGCGACTATAGGAAAGCGGAAGAAACCTATCAGAAAGCCCTGAGAATCAGAGAAGAAGTTTTGGGTTGGGAGCACCCTTCAACAGCGAGGACGTATAACAACTTGGCGGGAGTATATAAAGCCCAAGGTGACTATGGAAAAGCGGAGAAATACTACATAAAAGCCCTGAAGCTCGCAAAGAAAGTTCTGGGCCAGGAGCACCCCGACACAGCGACAACGTACAACAACCTGGCGGGAGTATATAAAGCCCAAGGCGACTATGGGAAAGCGGAGGAAACCTATGAGAAAGCCTTAAGAATCAGAGAAAAAGTTTTGGGCTACGAGCACCCTGATACAGCTGCGACGTACAACAACCTGGCGGGAGTATATCAGGACTTAGGCGACTATGGGAAAGCAGAAGAATACTACATAAAAGCGTTAAAGATTGTTAAAAAAGTTTTGGGCCAGGAGCACCTCAACACAGCGTCGCTGTACAACAATCTGGCGGGAGTATATCAAGACTTAGGCGACTATGAAAAAGCGGAGGATTTCTATGAGAGAGCCCTAAAAATCAGAGAAAAAGTTCTGGGTCAGGAGCACCCTGATACAGCGATAACGTATAACAACTTGGCGGGAGTATATCAAGCCCAAGGCGACTATGGGAAAGCAGAGGAAACCTATGAGAAAGCCCTGAGAATCAGAGAAAAAGTTCTGGGCTACGAGCACCCTGATACGGCGGCGACGTACAACAACCTGGCGGGAGTATATTATGCCCAAGGCGACTATGAGAAAGCAGAGGAAACCTATGAGAAAGCCCTAAAAATCAGAGAAAAAGTTCTGGGTCAGGAGCACCCTGATACAGCGGCGACGTACAGCAACCTGGCGGGAGTATATAAAGCCCAAGGCGACTATGAAAAAGCGGAGGATTTCTATGAGAAAGCCCTAAAAATCAGAGAAAAAGCTTTGGGTCAGGAGCACCCTGATACAGCGGGGACGTACAACAACCTGGCGGGAGTATATTATGGCCAAAGCGACTATAAAAAGGCGTTAGACTATTACTTACGGTCGTATAAAGTGGTTATAAAAAAGCTAGGCCCTGCGCACCCAAATACGAAAATTGTTTATAACAATCTCAAAACGGCATATGAAGACAGCGCTCTATTTGATATGGATTTTGAGGCTTGGCTGGACGAACAGCTGAAAGAATAATTGTCACCCTGTTTTTAAACCAAGCGTTCCGGCAAAAGGTTGATAAGCAGGGACGAATAGAAAGCGACGGAGAAACAGGCGCAAAGGAAAACCGCCTTTACATGACCGGGCTGTACCGGGCGCTTCGCTTGCTCCGGCGGAAGCTATACGCCTGCGCGCCGTCCATGGTATGAAAACAGCGTGAGCGTTTAAAAACCCGCGCATGAGAAGGCGGAGCCACCACCATGGCTCCGCCTCCCCTGAAAAAGTTCAGTGCGCCCTCGTTTAAAAAAACAAGAAAAAATAAACGAGGGGCTGTTTTATATTTTACTCACCCTGCGCGGGGCCGTGCCTCCGGCCTGGTTGCCCGGCCCCGGCGGGGGAGAAAATATAACGATGTTGTCCGGCGGCGCCCTTTTGGGAAACCGCTGTGCTTGCCGCGCCGTTGCAGCGCGCTTTGCATTATGTCTTTGGCGTACTAGTTCCATGTACCGTGCGCCGCTGTACGCCGTACCTTGTGCGCTGTTGTGGCACGTTTTGCGCTATAGCTTTTGGCACACTAATTCTATGCACTGTGCATCACTTGTAGACATGCCTATTGCGCGCCGTGTACTGTGGCGCTTTGCCTTGTGCGCTGTTGTGGCACGTTTTGCGCTATGGCTTTTGGCACACTAATTCTATGCACTGTGCGCCACTTGTAGACATGCCTGTTGCGCGCTGTGTACCGCAGCCGTGCCCAGTGTACGAACTGTGGCTGTGTCCGGCGTGTTGTTCTATGTACGCTCTTGTACGCATGCTTTTTATCTACCGCGTTCGCGTTGTACCCGTGCGCTGTGCCTATACGGTGGTTTGCAATGCTTATACCTCTGTGCTGGCGATGGTTTAACGCCTTTCTCGCCGCTGTGCGGCTTGTACTGCGCACGCAATAAATCATCAGGTGCGTTTTATCTATGGGGCCCGTATGGCGGTAATTGCCATACAGGGCCCCTTTTGACGCCGGCGGCTCATGCGGAAAGAATCATAGAGTCATTGGTAAGAGAAAGAAGGAATTGCCGCCAGCTGTTGCTGTCTGTTTGCTAATGGAACCTTATGTCAAGTAAATACCTATTGCCAGTCTGTTACTGGAACGTTTGCGCCGCCTGCCCGCAGTCTGGCTCTACTGGAACGTTCGCGCCGCCTGCCCGCAGTCTGGCACTACTGGAATGTTTCCGCTGACTGCTCGCAGTCTGGCTCTACTGGAACGTTTGCGCCGCTTGCCTGCTTGCGTCCGGCTGTTACTGGAACATTTAAGCCGCACGCCTACTCGTGATTTGGCTCTGGAGCGTTTACGCCGCTTGCCTGCCCGCGGTCTGGCACTACTGGAATGTTTCCGCCGCCTGCCTGCGCAGTCGGCTGTTACTGGAATGTTTCCGACCGTCTGCCTGCCCATGGTCTGGCACTACTGGAATGTTTGCGCCGCTTTCTGTTTGAGCGGCGTTCGCGTATGTTTATATTACTGCCGGGTTACGGCTTGTGATGTTTTCAGCTTTTTGCTATATTTTCCGCCTATTTATTATCCGTGCGCCCGACCAGGTAATCGATGGAGGTACCGTAATAATCGGCGAGCTTGACCAGGTTGCACAGAGGGATGGCGAGCTTACCGGTTTCGTAGCTGCCGTAGGTCGTTTGGTGGACGCCGAGGGATTTTGCCATCTCATATTGGCTGATGCTCCGGGACTCCCTCAGTTCCCGCAGCCTGTTGGGGTAATCGTGTTCCAGCATGACCGCCTCCGTGCTCGTGCCCGTGCGCTTGTTTGTGCCCGCAGCCAGGCTTTTTATGATTTTCTTGATTAATGTGTAATCGTGCTCCTGCAGCCCCTCCACGCTGATTACGTGCATGTCGTCCAGGCCGAGCAGGTAGTCGGCGGTCACGTTGAAAAAGCGCGCCGCTTTTATAACGGACTGAATCGTGGGGTAACGGGCGCACAGCTCGTAGCTTGAAATGACGACGTTCGAGACCGATAAAGCCTTCGCAAGCTCTTTTTGTGTCAGCCCATATTCTTTACGAAGCCGCTTGAGCCTTATTCCGAAAGTTTTATCCATAGCGAACCTGTCCTTTGTGTTAAAGTTCCGTCTTTTATGGCCGCGGGATACACCCGGATGGAGGGGCATATCCCGCGTTATCAAAATACGGCTGGCAGCGGGCAAATGAAGCTTGTGAAACTGCGAAAAGGTTCAAATGTGCCTGGCCGTATGATGATTAAATTGATATGGTTTCTGCCGAGGCCACCCATACGCCCTCTACAAGCCTGCCGGAGCTATCCCTGGCAAGCGCGTATGAAACGGCGCGGTAAACGCCGGGCGGTGGGTTCGGGAGCGGGATAGAAAGCGGATGCCCGTCCTTGCCCGGCTCGAACGTTTGGGTGATGGTCTGCAGATGCCTCCAGCAGAAACGGCCCTGCCTTTCCAGAATGAGGCAAAGCTGTACGCTGGCGGCGGTTTTCATGCCGCAGCGGCAGCCGGCACAGAGAAGGCCGTCCCGAAAGGTGATTTCGCAGGAAACCGCTTCAAAGAATTTCAGCCGCCGGCCCCGCGTGCTCCCAATGCAAGTGTGGGAGGTGGCGTCCTCCGGCGGGCGCCTGCCGGTATGGCTCATAACAGGCCGCCGCCGGAGGAACATCGCGCGGGGAAGGGGGGATGCAGAAATCTTTTCACATGTGCCATGCTACCAGCTCCTTGTCAGTTTTGGGAAGGGGTTAGACGGTTACGGTTTTTGCACTATAAATTTTGATAGCTTCTAAAATTTTACCACTTGAATTAACAGCCATTGCTGTTGTTGCAGCGCGGTATGTGCCCGAGGGCGGGTTTTTGTATGTGGTAGAAAGTAAATTGCCGCCTTTACCCGGTGAGTATGTCCGTGAAGTGTAATGAACCTGAGTCCAAGATGAACCGGATTTTTTTTCTATTGCTACAATAAACATAACATCAATTCCATCAGCGAAACTGGTATAGCTTCCGTTACCTACAACATTTCCATCTTTTAAAGAAACGCCAACAGAAACTGTACCAAAATATGAATAACGAGGTTGAATGTCTGCTGTACTACCATAATAATCTAAAGGAATTTCAGTTGTCTGTAATGTCTGTGCGGAAACGTTCAAAAATGAAAAGGTAAACATTGCAAGGACTAGAAAAAAAGCGATTGCTTTCTTAGCCTTAGCCATGTTATCAGCTCCTTGTCGTTTGGGAAGGTGTTAAACCCTAACGGTTTTTGTTGAGTATATTTTTACTGATTCGACAATTACATTCTTTGAATTTATTGCCAAAGCGGTGGCGACGGCGCGGTATGTTCCAGATGGAGGATTTTTGTATGTAGTGGAAAGTAAATTCCCTCCCTTACCCGGAGAATATGTACGCGTAGTGTGTTGAACTTGAGTCCATGTAGAGCCAGACTGTTTTTCAATAGCCACAATGAATGTAACGTCAATTCCGTCGGCAAAACTGGTGTAGCTTCCATTGCCTACAACATTTCCATTTTTTAAAGAAATGCCAACAGAAACTGTACCAAAGTATGCAAGTCTCGGTTGTATTTCTTCCGTACTTCCATAGCAGACATAAGTGTTATCATCAGTTGTTTGAATTGTTTGTGCGGAAACGCTCAAAAATGAACAGGTGAACATTGCAAGGACTAGAAAAAAAGCGATTGCTTTCTTAGCCTTAGCCATGTTATCAGCTCCTTATTAATTTTTTGAAACGCTTTCCGCTATCTTCACCAAATCAATTGTGTTATTTGAAGCAGATAAAGTAAATAAATAATCTTCAGTCATCCAGACCAGATAGGCTTGACCGTCTGTACCAACGCTCAACCTTCCTTCGTACCCATTAATTGTTACCTCTTTCACCTCAGAATTCTCTGTGTCAATTGTTGCCGAATTATCAGTTGGTTCTTGCGTGAAAATCAGTATATCACCATCTGAATTTGTATACTGTATCATGATTGAAGCGTCAGTAGTTTGAAACGATGCAACAGTATAACCGTCAGGTAATAAAGAGGGCGCTTGAACATCCTCCTGCCCGACCAATATCCCGTTGGGCATCTGGTAAATATCGCCGTGCGATTCATTCAGCCCCAAAAGAAAATTAATCGTGTAATCACGCAAACTCGAAACCGACATAACCCCGGCAATCAGCAGTATCAGCAAAACCAGAATGCACAGCGTCACCTTGTTCAGCCTGCGGTAGCTGTGCACGCGGCTGCGCCCAAGCCGCAGGTAGGGGTGCTCCAGCCGTTTTTCCATCGCGTACTGCTTTTCAGGTGTCAGCTGGTACCGCGGGTCTTTCTTTAATTGTTCGTTTAGCTCAAGGTAATACCTCCCTTCCTCCTCAATCGATTCATGAACCTTTTCGCAGAAAGCAGTTTCATCTATTATATTACCACTTTCTGGAATATCGTTCAATTTTTTATCTTTCATAAATAATCACCTTTTCCTCCTAATAATCTTTTGGCGCGGTCGCGCGCCCGTTGCAGATAGGTGCCGATGTACTTCGGCTCGATTCCCAGCAGCTTTCCGATTTGCTTGTACCGGTAGCCCATAAAATATTTGTATATGAGCAGATGCCGGTCGAGCGGCGAAAGCTTTGTGAGCATGGTGTTTACCGCGCGCCTGATGTCGTCCTGCTCAATCAGCTCCTCCGGCATAATCGCCGGAACGCGGCTGTCTTGGGTTCCCTGGCGCTTCTTCTTGCTGATTTCCTTGCGCATGTACGTAATGGAAACTGTCTCGACCGTCCGCGCGCAGTAGGAGGCAAGCTCGTTTTTGTTGAGCTTAAGCAATGTGGGCAGGTAATCCATGAGCTTAATCATCGTGTCCTGCACCATATCGTCCGCGGCGAACCTGTCGTCTGTAATCTTGTACGCCATATAGTTCATCAAAGAGTAGTGGTCCCGAAAAATTTTTGATAAAATTGCGTTCTCTTCGGTCGTAAAAAGAAATATCATAAAAAATCCCTGCCTAGCCTGTTGTATTTTCCCTCTCTCCTGCGTCCTATTTATGTAAGCATGTTTTATTCCCTCGCTTTTGAAGGGCGGCGCAGCCAAACCCGCCGCGTGTACGCAAATAAAAAACCTGTCCGCCGTACCCGGCAGAGGGGGGAGCGCCCGCGGCAAACACGCCGCGCGGTAAGGGCGGGCAGCCCGGCCTGCCGCGAATATTTGCGGATTCCTATTACATATGTGTTTCTTATTTAAATTTTTACTAAATCCCCGCGAAAAACATTTATTTCTTCCTTTATGACAATCATATACTATATTTTTACATTTGTCCAGTATTTCGAGCAAATA
Organism: uncultured Oscillospiraceae bacterium; assembly: GCA_900540865.1. Lineage (GTDB taxonomy): Bacteria > Bacillota > Clostridia > Oscillospirales > Acutalibacteraceae > Scatavimonas. The sequence goes on along the minus strand of UQHH01000034.1, from coordinate 19,756 downwards.
TTTTTAAATAATCTTGTGTGAATGTCATACACTTGGATAAAATTGGAAAGAAGGTGATGCAAAATGTTGAGCGATTTGGGCGAAAGACTACAAATTTTACGCAAACAAAAGAGAATATCGCAGGAACAGCTCGCCAAACGCGCGGGGCTGTCGAGGTCGAGCATTTCCGCGTATGAGAAGGGCGCGACCATTCCTTCCGCCGAGGTCATATACGAATTGTGCATTATTCTGGATACGACGAGCGATTACCTGCTCGGCTTGGAGAATATCAGGAAAATATCTGTGGAAGGGCTGTCCCAAAGGCAGATTGACATCATGATAGAAATGGCGGGCGCGTTCAAGTCAAAGAACGGCTAGCGCCCGGTAATGTGAAAATAAATCTCCCCCGTACGCGGCTTTTTCGCGTACGGGGGAGATTTTTTGGTTTCGTTATAAATAAAAGCGTTAAACTGTCAAGCCGGGAGCAATCGTGCGGACAAGGCGGCAAGCCAGCAAATAAACGGGTGACATGAGTGTATATGAGAGCCACTTGCGGCTGCGGCTTTTCCGGCGGCCTGTGCCGCTCTATTCGGCGCGGCCTATAAATTTATGGATTTCGTTCTTCATGGCGGAAACGTCGAGCGGCTTTGACAAGTGGCCGTTCATGCCCGCCTCCTTCGCGGCGGCTACGTCCTCGGAAAATACGTCAGCCGTCATTGCGAGGATGACGACGCCGGCGGCGTCACCGCGCGCCATGCGCCGGATTGCCCGCGCCGCGTCGTAGCCGTTCATGACAGGCATCTGTATATCCATTAAAATCAAATCGTAATAGCCCTCCGGCGACCTGGAGAATTTCTCCACGCCCTGCGCGCCGTCGGGCGCGCTTTCGATTTGCGCCCCGGTCGCGGACAGCAGCTCCTCCGCGATTTCGCGGTTGAGCTCGTTGTCCTCCACCAGTAAAATACGCTTCCCGGTAAAATCATACGTTTTTTCAGAGTCACGCAAGAGCGTATGGTCCTCCTGTCCCAGCACATATTTGCGCAGGCCGCGGCATAGCGTGGAGCGAAACAGCGGCTTCGGCAGAAAACCGCTTACGCCCGCGCCCGCCGCGTCGTCCTCGATTTCCGTCCAGTCGTAGGCGGAGATAATCAGGATAGGGAGCCTGCCGCCGAGCCGCTCCCTGATTTGCTCCACCGTTTCCAGCCCGTCCTGGCCCGGCATGACCCAGTCGAGTATAACCGCGTCATAGCCCTCGTTTGCGTTGTGGGCGTCCGTCACCCTGCGCACGGCGTCCGCGCCGCTGCTGACCCAATCGGCCTTCACGCCGCAGGAGGCGAGCATCTGCGCGGCGTAGTCGCACATGGTTTCGTCGTCGTCCACGACGAGCACCCTCATATCCGGCAGGCTGCATCCGCATTGCTCCGTTTCGTCGATTTGAAGCGGGAGCTTTACAATAAAGGCCGTGCCCTTGCCGTATTCGCTCTCTACGGTGATTTCGCCGCCCATCAAATCAACGATTTTCTTCGTAATCGCCATGCCCAGGCCGCTGCCCTCGGTTTTGTCCACGCGGGTGTCCTGCTCGCGCGTGAACGCGTCGAACATATTGCCGAGGAATTCCGGCTTGATGCCGATTCCCGTATCCTTGAACGTAAAGACGAGGTTTGAAAACCCTTCCCTTTCACAGGGGGCTTCCTCCACGTCAACCGTGATGCGCCCTTCCTCCGGCGTGAACTTCGAGGCGTTTGACAGGATATTGATAAAGCACTGGCGCAGGCGCAGAGAGTCGCAGAAATACCGCTCGTGCGCAAGGGGGCGCAGCCGGATGGAGAACTGCTGCCGTTTGGCCTTGACCATCGGCTGCAAAATCGCGACGATGTTTTCCATTACCTCTGGCAAGAACATCTCGTCGCTTCTCAGCGACATTTTGCCGCTTTCTATTTTAGACATGTCGAGCACGTCGTTGATAAGCCCAAGCAGGTGCTGGCTCGATATTGAAATTTTTTTCAGGCAGCTCTGGACCTTGCCGGGGTCGTCCAGATGGGAGGAGGCGACCTCCGTCATCCCGACGATTGCGTTCATCGGGGTGCGTATATCGTGCGACATGCGGGACAAAAAGTCCGATTTCGCGCGGCTGGCGCTTTCCGCCGCCTGCAGGGCGGTTTTTAATTGCTCCGCCTGGTGTTCGAGCTTCTGCTGCATTTCGCGCAGCTCCGTCAGGTCGGTAATATCGATATATACCAGCAGGTAAACCGGGTTCCCGCCGAGCCAGTCCACGCATTCGCCCTTGACCTGCATCCATAGAACCTGCCCCTGCTCGTTTTTCATCTGTGCCAGCAGGCGCACGGGCTTTCCGGCAAACGCGTTTTCAAGCTGCGGCTCAATTGCCTCGCGGTTGATGTCCAGGTTTAACTGCAATACGGCCTGGGAATCGTAATCGGTGCCGAAAAAGGCCTTGAACTGGTCGTTCGCGTCCAGCAGCTCGATTTGCATATCCCGTTTAATCAGGAATTTCGCCACGAAGCCGGGAATGCTGTTGTAGGTAATCGACTGCTCCATGCGCGCGCGGACCAAATCGTCGATATTCGTAATCGCGGTATAAGACACCTGGTACCCGTCGATATACTCGTCTACAAACGTCGCGACCATGCGCACCCATACGTGCCCGCCGCCCTTTACAGGCATCCGGCTGATGACGCTGTAGCCGGGCTTTCCTTGTGAAAGCGCGCGGAGCACCGTTTCGGTAAGCTTTGCAAGCTCGTCCTCATAGCCGTGCGCGGGGTAATACAGGTCGGGCCGGCTATGGAATTTTTCCTCGTACTCGTCCTTGGGATAGCGGATGAGCTGGTAATAAAAGTCGTTCGCCCATACCATGGTAAAGGCTTCGTCCAGCAGATGCTTGCTTACGCTCGTTTGCAGCATGCTCATCAGCGTGTTGTATTCGTAATTTTTGGTGATTTGCATTGCGCCGCTGTCGTTCGTTTTTCCAGATAATGCTTCAGCCATTTGCTACCCCTCCTGTTTTGTCCGGTAGTACGGTCTTGTTTCATCGTCCTGTTCAGAAAAATCATTTGGACCGCGGGCGGCGTCCCGTCGTTTCAGGAAGGCGTGCCGGAGGCCGGGGAAGTCTATCGTGATTTATTTTTAAACGGTCAGCTGCTTGGAATCCGCTTTAGGGGAATGACCGTCCGTGTATTTTTTTGACAGCGCCGAAAACTGGGCGCGGACACGCGCAAAGCATTCCAGCAGCCTGGGTGAGAAGGCGCCGCATTCCCCGCGGAGAATCATATCGAACGCTTCGCCGGACGGGATTGCTTTTTTGTAAACGCGGTCGGTGGTGAGCGCGTCGTAAGCGTCCGCTATGCCCACGGCCTGCGCGCAGATGGGAATATCGTCGCCCGTAAGGCCGTCCGGGTAGCCGCTGCCGTCCCAGCGCTCATGGTGGTGGCGGCAAATCAAAAACGCGTATTGAAGGTATTCCTTGTCGTCCATACGGTCGAGGCCGGACAAAATCTCGCAGCCCTGCTCCGTATGGGTTTTCATAATGTCGAACTCCTCTTTCGTAAGCCGCCCGGGCTTGTTGAGGATAGCGTCGGGAATCGATATTTTTCCAATATCGTGCAGCGCCGCGGCGCTTGCGATGATGGTAATCACCCGGTCGTTGAGCTCGTATTCGGGGTAATGCTTCATAACCTCTTCCAGAAGCACCTTCGTAAACATACGGATGCGCAGAACATGCTGCCCCGTTTCTACGCTGCGGTGCTCAATGACGGAGGAAAGCGCGTCCATCAGGATTTCGCGCGATTCACGCAGCTTGCGCGACTGCTCCTCTACCATTTCCTCCAGGTGCAGCCTGTGGCGGTTGAGCTCCGCCGCGTTCTGCACGCGCCGTTTTACCACATGCGGCTCGAACGGCTTCATAATAATATCAGACGCGCCCAGGTCGAACGCGCGCACCTCGTTTTCAGAGGAATCCTCCGACGTAATCACAATCACGGGAACCTTCGACAGGCGGCTGCTTTTCGCCATCTCCGCCATAACCTGGTAGCCGTCCTTTACAGGCATGACCAAATCGAGCAGCACCGCCGCGAGCGAGCCGTGGTGCTTCCTTAAAATGGCAAGGGCCTGCTCGCCGTTTTCCGCTTCTATAATATCGTACTGCGCCTCGAACAAGGAGCGCAGAACCGCGCGGTTGATTTCCATATCGTCTACAATCAGTAAAGTATCCCGATTCATCCCGTTTCTCCTTTGCCTGCAAGTACTGCAGGGTGGCTTTGTCTATGCCATACATATTACATTATACCAACTGCGTTTCCTGATAGCAAGATAAGAAAAACATAATTTTGGTAATAACGCGGGAGAATCTGCCGGGCATACGTGGGAAATATATCCATCCAAACAAATAAAAGCAGGCAAAACGAAAGCCCCTTGCCTTCGTTTGCCTGCTTATCGTCTGCCAAACGTTACATATTGTCCGCGAGATAGCGTTCAATAAACGCGTCGGCCCCGCTTTCCTCAAGCTCCAGCGCCTGCGCTATCTGCCCGCGGAACAGCCTTGCCGCCTTTTCTCCGGCTTCGGCTTCCTTTTGGGTCAGCGGCCTGCCCTTTTTAGTAACGCCGTTTTGCCGGACGTAGCATGTCTTGATGATTTTGACCCACTCGAGCGGGTCGTCCTTTGCGGCCGCCTCCTCAAAAAGCTCCTCCAGGAGCTTTTCGTTCGGCGCCTGGAACGTGCGGATGTAGGGGAGCCGCTCAATCAGCTCCATCGCTTCAGACCGGCTGAGCAATAAAATCACCCGCGTTCTCCAGCTTTCCCATTATAAACGGGATGACCTCCTCGCGCCGGATTTGCAGCACGCTCGAAAATTCCCCGTACAGCATATCCTCCGCGTCCTTCATGATTTTTTCATCGGCGGCGTGGAATTTTTTACCTTCGCCCAGCTTTTCCTCGCGCTTGAAATAGAGTGTTTTTATCATCTTGACCAAATCCCGGTGGTCGCCGCTTTTGACAATCGCGGTAAACGCCTCCTTGCGCTTCTGGTCGTCCTCAATCCATTCGACCGTGGTGTCGGGCATAATGCTGATTAAGCGGTTGACCTCGTCCAGGGTAAGCAGCCTGCGCATCCTGATTTTGTCGCTGTCCACCGGACAGTATATCGTCATATTCTCGTTTTCGGCAGGCTTTAAAATATAATACGTCATTTTTTTGCCTGCCAGCTTTTCGGGCCGGATGTCTACGATGGTACATACGCCTGAGTTCCCGTACATGACCGTGTCGTTGATAGAAAACATATAAGTCACCTTTGCTCCTTCTCTTCGTTCCATGGCATATTGCCGCCGTAGTATTTATTCGCTATTGCGGCCTGTTTCGTTTCGTCGAGGCTCTTGAGGCGCCTGCGCCACCGTTCCTCCTCCTGCGCGCCGCCGCCCGCTATGCGGACGAACGGGCAGTCTTTTCCAAGGCATTTTGGCACGTCCAGCTTATCGCACTTGCCTTTCATCGATAGATACGAACAATCGGGCAAAGCACAGAATTCAAAATGCGCGTTGACGTCGTCCGTGCGGATTGCCCTGTGGGCCGCGTGCATTTGTCTCACTCCTTTTATTTGGCTGAGCCAATCCAAGCTGGCAGGCGCGCTTATTTTCGGCGGTTTGGAACCGCTTGCCGTTTTTGCCTGCACGGTTGCTTCATATCTATATTTTAACAGATAAATAGCCATGTTTTCAAGTAAAACCTTCTGCGCTTTTTCAACGAAAAACTATGAAAGATGAAAGGATGGCTTTCGTGCATATTGAAACGGGCGAAAGCAGGCGCGGTAAGGGGGAATACAGAGGAAAATCCGCCCATACTTATAAATGGGGGTGGTACTGTTGCAAAACGGCCAAATTACAGTAAAAACACATACAGAGGAAAAGAAAATGGAGTACAGGGGCGAGGTGGTTTTGACCTACCGTATTTCGTTTCCCGAATTTGTCGTTTGCCGGTATAACGCGGCGCTGATGGCAATCAATAAATATTACCGGTGCCGGGCGCGCGGGTTCAGGGAGCATGTGGTAAACGATTTATACCCGCAGGCAGTCGAGCAGTTCCGTGAAGCGCAGAAGGAAAATTACCCGATGCCCGCCTACGAGGCCATCAGCGAATTTACCGTCACCTGCAATGACGGCTGTATCCTGAGCCTCTATACGGACCAGTACGAATATACGGGCGGTGCGCACGGCAATACGCTTCGCAGCGCGCAGACGTGGAACCTAAGCGGCAGGGGGCGCGTAGCGCTCAGTGAGTTTTTTGCCCAGCCGTCTGATTACAAAGACTTTTTGCTCAGCGGGATAAAGGAACAGATTGAAAGGGAGCCGGAAATCTATTTTGAAAATTATGAAGAGCTGGCCGCCGAAAATTTTGACGATGAGAATTTTTATTGTACGCCGCAGGGGCTTGCCTTCTTCTATCAGGAATATGAAATTGCGCCTTATTCCAGCGGAATCCGCGTATTTGTATTTCCATTTTCCGAAACGGTGCGCTCCCCTGAGCAGCTTTGCAAATAGGGCGTTTTTATAACATAAATTTATCGGAAAAACAAAAAATGTTAAAATAATAAAAAATCCAATTTGTGGGATAAGTAGAATTAAAAGCAAATAGTTTATGGGCTGCCGTCAAAATGCCGGTAGTCCATATTTTTATTTGTTGCGATTATACGAAATCGGTATTATTTTCAATTCGCGAATTTGCATATTCTACAAAAAATGAAAACAGAGCGGACATAAAAAATATATTATTTTATTTTTCCTTATTAACATTGACTTTATAAAATAAAAAATATATAATGTTAATGAAATGAATCATCATCGACATCAAAAATTAAATGTTGGGAAATTTAAGTCAACCGGCTATATTTAAAAAAATTATGATTATGTGTGTATATTTCACATACTTCAAGAGGAGGTATAATTATGAAAGGGTTCCTCGAAAAAATGACCGGATATAAATGGGCGGCCGTTATTGCGGCAAGCCTTACAATCGTGGTGTTATCCGGCTTTCTTCTTTCGGGGAGGAGCGCCGGGGTGTCCGGCGGCTTCCTCGGCCCACAGGTCAGGCAGGAAAAAATGGCAAGTACAAAGCAGATGTCTTTATTCAGTAAAAGCAGTACAAACTTGAAATATAAAGAAACCATGAATCAAAGCGACCTGCCAATGAGCGAGCGGGCCGATAAATACGGCAGCTACGACATTTATGTGGACGAACAGGATACCCAGTATGTGTTCCTGGCGGATTCCGATTTGTTCTGCGGCTTTTTGAAGACGGGCGCTTCCCTGGAAACAAACGGCAAGCTTCTTTCAGAGATAGAGGCGCGCGGGATTGCGGACGCTTACCTTATGGAAACCCTTGGGGAAGACCAGAGGGAGTATGTATATGAGAGCATGTACTGCGACCAGTCGAATATGTATCACATCACCTACGCGTCATATATCGGCGACATTAAAACAGACGACGAGTGTATTATTTGGGTGCGGGGCGCGACCGGCGAAATTTATGCCTGTTCCATGTTCAACCGCGGCAGGTATGACAGCTACCGCGACAGCAGTCTGACGTTCAACGACAGCACCTCCCTGCTGATGGAAAAGCACCCGGAGCTGGAGGAGGATTATAACGACTGTGAAATCCTCGATAAATACTTGACCCTGTCGGACGGCGGAAGCCTGGTAGTCACTTATGAGGTGTACAACAGCCAGGACGGATGCACGCAGGAATATTCTATTCCCATATCACAAACGTAACCTTAGCTTTATATCGGCGGCCGGAGCAGTAATTGTGCTCCGGCCGATTTTTCTGTTGTTTTATCAGGTTTCCACGCGCGAAGAGGGGATGGGCTGCGGCCTGCTTCGGCTTGTAAGCTCCTGTACGCAAAATTCAAAGCTTGCGTTGCTGCGCGTTACGTCGAACAGCGTGATTTTCCCGACCGTAAAATGAAATCGTACCGTACACGCCGGGCTTTCTTTAATTATACGCGCCATTTCACCATTTTTCGGTGCCTGCAGCTTTTGCGCGCCGCTGTCCTCAATGAGCTGTACGCGCAGCCGGTACGGCCCCTGCTCGACCACGGCTTCCTTCTGGGAATATTTCAGCAGCTTCGCGCCGCGGTAGGTGGCAAGGCGGTATTCCCGCCCGCCGTAATACACGCTTGCGATGCAGCCGGTAAAGCTCGTTCCCGCAACGGGAACGTCCGCGATTGAAAGCATTGCGCAGCAGTCTCTGTTTTCAAACCAGTTGAGCTGCGCCCACAGGTAGGATTTTGGGAAGGAGCAGCCCCAGTCCTTTTCAATATAGCCCGTGCCGCCTGTAAAATCAAACGGTTGCCCGTTTATTTCAAGTGTGCCTGTAAGCTCGTGCGTCAGGCTTAAAACACCGTGATTGCACTGCATAATCGGGAGATGGCGGAACGGGCCCATCATATCCGTTTCGGGCTGTGTGAACGTGCCGTATTGGAGCGTGCCCTTTACGCTCAAGCCCTTGCCCTGTAAATCGACGTTGATTCCGGCGCTTGAAAAGGCGTTTGCCCCTACGCGCACATAAAACCGGTTCTCCTCCGCATGGAAGGCGGTGGGAGGGAAGCGAAAGCAGTGGGCGCCGTTTTCCGTAACGACCTGAATCTGCGCGTAGCGTTTTCTGTCCTTACAGATGTGAAAGGACGGAATAAACGCGATGGTTGTATCCTTGCTCTGGTGCTTTAAATACCAGCCCTCAAAAAAAGGATGGGTTTTATATTTTCCATGAAAATTACGCATGGCCTATATCCTCCTGTGCCGGATTGTCGATTAGGTTCCCTTTGTAATCAAAGCGCGAGCCGTGGCAGGGGCAGTCCCAGCTGAGCTCGTCGGGGTTCCATTCGAGCTGGCAGCCCAGGTGCGGGCACCGCGTTGGTACAAGGTAGGTTTCTCCCTGCTCATCCTTATAAACGCCGACCTTTTCCCCGTTACAGTCCACAACACCGCCGTGGCCTGCGGGCAGCATGTCTATTTCCGTTTTGGGGATGTGGAACAGCTCCTTTGAAAGGCCCTTGACCGCCTGCAGGCCTTCCGCCAGAACCGACTTCGCGCCGGGCGGGGAGGCAGAACGCTGCGGGCTGAAAATTTCTGTATAGGGGGATTCCTCCCTGGTTATCAGCCCGGTAATAATCTGTGCTGACAGCATGGAGCTCGTCATGCCCCATTTGTTAAAACCGGTCGCGACATACCAGTTCGGCGTGGAGGAGGCGTAGCGCCCGATATACGGCACGCCGTCCGCCGGAATACAGTCCTGCGCCGACCAATGCGCTGTCTCCGCGCTTTCCGGCCAGAATTCCTTTGCCTTTTGCCGGAGCGTTTTGTAGCTGCCGCCCGCGGAATGCTCGCCTGTGCGGTGCCCGCCGCCCCCGAGCAGCAGAAGGCCGCCTGCGTTGCGGAAGGAAAGCCCATCCTCGTCTATGCCGAGGAACATGCCCGAAAGCGGCTGCGCGTTTTCAAGCGCGAGCACATAGCTGCGCTTCTGGTGCATGCGCGCAAAATAATAGCCCGGCACGTTGATAAAGGGATAGTGCGTCGCAAAGACGATATGGTCCGCCTTCACGACCATGCCGTCCGCCGTGACGACGCTGTTTTCCTCCACGCTTAAAACGCGCGTCTGCTCATAGATTGTGACTTCACGCGCGATTGCCTCCAAAAATTTAAGCGGGTGGAATTGTGCCTGCCCATCAAAATACAGTGCGCCCGCGGCCTCGAACGGCAGCGGCGTTTCCTTTGTAAGGCGCGCGCTGATGCCAAGCGACTGCGCGGCGCGTGCTTCATCCTCCAAAAGCCGGGGCTGGCTGTTAGTATAAAGGCAGGCGGGCAGCTCCTCGAAACAGCAGTCTATCTGATTTTCATTGATAATACGGCGGAATTCACCGATTGCCTGCTCGTTGCCGCGGGCGTAAAGCTCCGCTTTTTCCTTACCAAAGGTTTTTATCAGCTTATGGTAAACGGCGCCGTGCTGGGACGTAATCTTCGCGGTCGTGTTTTTCGTCTGGCCGCTTCCAATGCGGGAAGCCTCCAAAACAATCGCCTCTATGCCCTTTTGCTTTAAGCGGTACGCGGTCAGAATACCCGCGAGCCCGCCGCCTATGATTACCGTATTTACCCGCTTGTCGCCGTAAAGCGGCTTGCGCGGCTCTATGTTTGTTTCCCTGCTCCAAATCGATTCCATCATAAGTCACCTCTATGATAGGATTGACCGTGCCTGGAAAAAATAAACAGCTTTTATCCTTATTATTCAGAAAAAGTTTTTGCCGTTGAATGCGTGCGGAATAATATGGTATAATATACCGCAAAAGGAATTCGGAGGCATATTGCATGGATATTTTGTTTGTCAACTGCTGTATCAGCCAGAAAAAAGAAAATTCCCGTACGCTTGCGCTTTGCCGCGCATTCATAGAAGCCTATGAACAGGCGCATCCGCAGGATGAAATAAGCGAGCTTGTACTGGAACAGGAGGCGCTTTCCTGGATGACGGTTCCAAAGCTCGACCGACGAGACGGGCTGATTGGGAAGGGCGGTTATGACGACGAGCTGTTTCGCTATGCCCGCCGCTTTGCGCGGGCGGATAAAATCATCGTCGGCGCGCCTTACTGGGACAAGTCGTTCCCCGCGCTTTTGAAGGTGTACATTGAAAACGTGAGCGTCAACGGCATTGCGTTCCACTACACGGAGAATGGGCCGGAGGGCCTGTGCCGCGCGCGGAAGCTTTTGTACCTGCTCACCTGCGGCGGTGAAATTGGAAAAGCGGATTCCGGCATTGCGTATCTTCAGGATGTATGTAATATGTTCGGAATCAAAGCATTCGATTCGATAGCCGCCGAGGGGCTCGATATTGAAGGCGCGGACATTGGGGCGCTGATGGAACAGGCGTGCAGTGAGGCGCGGGCGTTTGCAGGGCAGTGGTGACATCGGTAAGTTAAATGCATATAGAAAAAGCGGGAGGCGAAAACCTCCCGTTTTTTGAAATTTACTTATTTCTGTGGTTTGCCGACGGCCTCCGACATGCCGGTCAATATTTGCTCACGCGCGCCACAAGCCAGGGTTTCCGGGTCGGTACGGTAGCTCGCGTTATAAAGGCAGGAAAATAGGAATTCATTGAATGCGATGTTCCAATGCTTATCTCCGTAGGTTTCATCCCGCGCAACTAAAAAGGTTTCAAAGCTATTGAGCGCAAAGCCAATGGCGTAGAGCGTTTCCATATCCCAACTGTAACCGGGCCAAAAAACAGGGCAATCCTTGTCCGCTGGTATAATGGGGTTTTCAATTTTTTTGGTTTGGATTTTTTGGGTTTAATTGTATCGTTCATAAAGACCTCCTGCTGTTTGTTGTACACGCTTGCAGAAAGCTTTCACCTGCGGTATAATAAATTATACCACGGGCGGGCTTATGCCTGCGTGTTGGGGGTAGGGCGTTGTGCTGTCTTTCTAGGAGGGCGCAGCGTCCGCTTTTTTGATTGATTGTATTTATAGACTGATACAATGAGGGCCTCCTTTCTCGTACCTATCATAGCTGAAAAACATAAGAAAAGAATAAAAGTTGAAATGAATTCACAACATATTTAATATAAATACTTATTGTAGCTACAACAAGTATGGCAAAAATAACAAATCCCTTCCGCTGCATTTAAACAGTGGAAGGGATTGCTTTATTCAGTTTTACAGCTCGCTCCTGCCTTCGAGCGCCCTTGCGAGCGTTACCTCGTCGGCGTATTCCAAATCGCCGCCGACCGGAATACCGTAGGCAAGCCGCGTCACCTTTACGCCGAGCGGCTTTAAGAGCTTTGAAATATAGATGGCGGTCGCCTCGCCCTCAACGGTGGGGTTTGTCGCCATGATGACCTCCTGCACGCCGCCCTTCTGAATGCGCGCAAGCAGCTCCTTAATATAAAGCTGCTCTGGCCCTACGCCGCTCAGAGGAGAAATCGCGCCGTGCAGCACATGGTAAACGGCGTTATACTCCTGCGTGCGCTCAAGCGCAATTACGTCGCGCGGGTCCTCGACCACGCATATGGTCGCATGGTCGCGCTTTTCGTTGCGGCATACGGGGCAGAGGTCGCCGTCGGTCAGGTTGCAGCATTCCTTGCAGTAGTGGATTTTTTCGTGCGCGTCGAGGATGGCGTTTGCGAATTCCTCGGCCTGCGCCTTGGGGAGCTTCAATACATGGTAGGCAAGGCGCTGCGCCGTTTTCGCGCCGATGCCGGGCAGCCGTTCAAACTGCTCGGTGAGCCTTGCAAGCGGAGCGACGTTATATCCCGCCATAATCAGAACAGCCCCGGAATGTTAAGCCCGCCGGAAATTTTCTCCATCGTCTGCGCCTTGTCGTCGGAGGCCGCGCGCAGCGCTTCGTTTGCCGCCGCGATAATCAAATCGGAGAGCATTTCCACGTCCTCGGGGTCTACGACCTCAGGCTTTAAATCGACCGCCTTGAGCTCAAGCTTGCCCGTAACGGTCACGCTTACAGCTCCGCCGCCGGAGGACGCGTTATATTCCTTTTCCTCGAGCTGTGCGGTCGCGTCGTCCATCTGTTCCTGCATCTTCTGCGCCTGCTTTGCCAGATGCTGAATATTCTGGGTGCCGCCTGTGTTGTATCCCTGGGGTAATCTTGCTTTCATAATAAACATCCTTTCCTTTTGCTCTGCTTTATTTCATTAATTATCATAATCAGACTCACCGGTTTCCTCAGTAACCGGTACGCCGGCTTCCTTAATTTTCTCGGCAAGGCTTTGCAGCGGGTCTTCCTTTTTTGCTTCCTCCTGCGGACGCCTGTACGGGCCGAGCTTGTAAACACGCCCGGTAACCTCCTTGACAGCAACGCGCATTTTATCGCGCTGTGCAGACTGGCGCAGCAGCTTAAACGGAATGTCGCTTTTTGAATCGATTAAAAGGAACTCGCCGCTTACATACGCCTGCGTCCCTTCAAAGGAGGCGGCAATCGTTTTGGAATATTTTTTTAGGATTTGCAGTACTTCCGCCCAATCCTCAAACGGCTGCGCGTTTCTTAGGATTTCCTCAAAATCGGGAGGAGCTGCCGCCTGTTTTGGCGGCGCGGGCGCGGTCTCTTCCTTTTTGGGAGGCTGTTCCACGATGGGCGCGGGAAGTGGCGCTTCGATTACAGGCTCCGGCGGCGGTTCCGGTATGGGGGAGGGAGCCGCCTGCTTTGGCTGTACCGGTTTGTCAGCAGTGGGTGCATCCGCTTTCTGCGTGGCGGATGCCTTTTCCGGCGCTTCCTGCGCCGCGGCGGGTGCGCCGTATTTGACTGCGCGCTCAAGCCTTGCAATGCGCGCAAGCAGCGCGTCCATGTCCGGGTCGAGCTGCGGCGAACAAATTTTAATCATCGCCGTTTCCATCTCGGTGCGGCGGTCGCCGCCGCGGAACATCTTTTCATAGGAGCTTTGCAGCACATCCATCGCGCGCACGGTTTCCGCCAGAGACAGCTTCTGCGCCTGCGCGCTTGCCTGCTCAAATTCGTCGTCCGCCATGATGAGCAGGTTGCGCGGGTCCTTCATGGTTTTTATCAGCATCAAACCGCGGAAATGGGAGGTAAGCTCCTCGCTTAAACGCGCCATGTCCTTGGCCTCTTTATATAAGGTATCGATTGTGTCGAGCGCAAGCGCGCAGTCGCGCTTGATTACGGCGTCGGCAAGCGAAAAGAGGTATTCCCGCCCGGCAAGCCCCGCGACCTCCCGCACAAGGGCGGAGGTAATCTGTTTGCCCGCGCCGATACAGCGGTCTAAAAGGGAAAGCGCGTCGCGCAGCGCGCCGTCTGAAAGCGCCGCTATCAAAAGCGCCGCGTCGTCTGAAAGCTCAGCCTCTTCCTGCTGTGCTACAAATCGGAGCCTGTCTGCGGTCGCCTGCGGGGGAATCCTGTGGAAATCGAACCGCTGGCAGCGCGATAAAATCGTCGCGGGGATTTTGTGCACCTCGGTCGTCGCCAGAATAAAGACGACGTGCGCGGGCGGCTCCTCGAGCGTTTTCAGCAGCGCGTTGAACGCGCCGATGGAGAGCATGTGTACCTCGTCTATAATATAAACGCGGTATTTAGCGCGCGTCGGGGTAAAGGCGGATTCCTCAATGAGGCTGCGGATGTTTTCCACGCCGTTGTTGCTCGCGGCGTCGATTTCGACGACGTCCATAATCTCGCCGTTTTCAAGCCCCTTGCAGTTCTCGCATTCGCCGCACGGGTCGCCGCTTTGCGGATTCAGGCAGTTAACGGCCTTCGCAAGGATTTTCGCGCAGGTCGTTTTGCCCGTTCCGCGCGAGCCGGTGAAAAGATAGGCGTGGTTAATTCTTCCCGCCTTCAGCTCGTTCTGGAGCGTTACGGTCACCTGCGGCTGTCCCGCAACGTCGCTGAAAAACCGCGGCCGCCATTTCCTGTACAGTACCTGATACATCTTTTCACACGCCTTTCGTTTAAAAGCTACACCTGCACGAAAAAAGAGCAAGACAGACGGAAAACCCGTTTGTATATGAGAACGGCAGACTTACTGCATCGCATCGGGCATACCGCTTAATGCTGCTCGGTTCCCCGCCTGACATGGTTCACGGGTCCCAATCGCACAGGGCCTGCCGCCCACATATATAAACGAATTATTTTCTGGCTTGCTCTTCTTGCCGCCTAATCCGGTGACGGGGTTTATTATACTATAACCGCAATCAAAATGCAAGAGCAGGAAAGCCTTTTATTTCCGGTATATATTCGGGAATAAAAGGAATATGGTTGCATTTGGGGCTGGAATCCTGTAAGATAATACAGCCGGACATAAGAAATATAGTCTTTCAAACGGCAATGAATTCAAATTTTGAAAAACCTGAAAAAATGTCTTGCATTTTGGAAAAACATCTGATATGATAATTGATGTTGTAATTTCAAAAGCATGGAATAAGGAGGTGCAGACACATGGCAAAATGTGATATCTGCGGCAAGGATGTTGCTTTCGGTATCAGAGTATCCCACTCTCACAGACGTTCCAACAGGACATGGAAGCCGAACGTTCAGCGCGTAAGAGCGATCGTTGACGGCTCGCCGAAGCGTATTCACGCTTGCACCCGCTGCCTGCGTTCCGGTAAGGTAACCAGAGCAGTCTGATAAATTGTTTGACACTTAGGAGCCGAAAGGCTCCTTTTTGTTTTTTACGGGTGTTAATTCGCCGTTAATCCCTTGTATTTTCAATCAGCCTGCTGTATAATAAAAGCTAAATATTTTAATGGAAAGTAGCGTCTTTTTTACGGAGGATTTTATATGCTGTTAGATTTAATAAGCGGCCAGCTTAGTTTTACTTCTGCCCTGATTGGGATTCTTGCGAGCCTTCTTATCATTTTCCTTGTGCTGCCCTTCCACGAGTGGGCGCACGGGTTCGCGGCCTACAAGCTCGGCGACAAAACGGCAAAATACAGCGGCAGGCTCAAATTCAACCCCCTTGCCCACATCGACCCGTTCGGCGCGCTGTGCCTGCTTCTTTTTAACTTTGGCTGGGCAAAGCCCGTACCGGTCGATTCTCGCAATTTCAAGCGCCCAAAGACCGATATGGCCATCGTCGCGCTGTGCGGCCCGCTTGCGAACATCATCGCCGGAATTGCCGGCGGCCTGATATTAAACGCAATTATTGTGTTTGGAGGCGTAATGCTTGTAACGGGCGGGGCTCTTTACTATATCGCGCTGTTTTTAAAATTTTATATCAGTATGAATGTATTTCTTGCGGTGTTCAACCTTATCCCAATCCCGCCGCTCGACGGCTCAAAGATTCTGTTCGCGTTTTTGCCGGATAAAATCGTTTATACAATTTACCAGTATGAACGCTTTTTCTTCCTGGCAATCTACCTGTTGCTGTTTATCGGGTTCCTGACAGGCCCGCTGAGTTTCCTGTCAGGGGCGCTTGAAAGCTTTGTGATGTGGCTGACGCGCCTGCCGTTCCTTCTATTTGTTTAAGGACAGAATAAATTGACAGAAGGAGGAACATACCCGTGCAGCAGGAAACCCATGTGCTACAGTATAAGCTGACTTCGTTTGAAGGGCCGCTCGACCTGCTGCTTTCCCTGATAGCGAAGAACAAGCTCAATATTTACGATATCCAGATTTCCGAGCTACTCGAGCAGTACCTGGAGCAGATAAACGCCATGCAGGAAAACGACATGGACATTGAAAGCGAATTTTTGGAGATGGCGTCCAGGCTCGTTTACATCAAATCGGCCATGCTCCTGCCCAAGCACGAGGAGGCCGAGGAGCTGAAAAAAGAGCTGACCGGCCAATTGCTCGAATACCAGGAATGCAGGAGGGTCGCCGCGATTCTGGGTGGAATCGTAACCTATGATTTATATGCGTCTGCCCCGGCGGAAATTGAATACGACATGACCTACACGCGCGTTCATGAGAGCGCCGACATTGCGCAGGCATACCTGTCAGCGGCGGGCAGGGGAAAGAAGCGCCTGCCGCCTCCGGCAGACGCGTTTTCCGGTATCGTATCCCGGAAAATCGTTTCGGTCAATTCCCGCATTATTTATGTGATGCGCAGGCTCTATAAAGGTGCGGTCGTACGCTTTAAGGCGCTTTTCCCGAACGGGAGCGAGAAATCGGAGCTCGTCGCGACGTTCCTCGCCGTGCTGGAGCTCGTCAAGGGCAAGCGGGTGCGCATCGAGGGCGACGGCGAAAACGCCGATGTGAAAATGATTCAATAAAGGTGTCTGGAAAGGAATGTCCCGATGGAGAAACAGGAAATCAAAGCGGCAATCGAGGCCGTACTGTTCGCGGCTGGCGCGCCCGTCGAGGCGGACAGGCTTGCAAACGCGCTTGAAGCGGAGCTGAAGGCTGTCAAATCTGCCGCGGAAGAGCTGATAACAGAATATAACGCCTCTGAAAGCGGACTTACCATCATAAAGCTCAACGACAGCTACCAGATGTGCAATAAAAAGGAATACGGCGAATATATCCGTAGGGTTATGGATTTACGGCGCAATACGCTGCTGTCACAGGCAGCACTCGAAGTTTTGGCGGTTGTCGCCTATAACCAGCCGGTAACGAAGGCGTTTGTCGAGCAGGTCAGGGGCGTGGACTGCTCCGGCGTAATCGGCAGCCTGACGACAAAGGGGCTGATTGAGGAACGCGGTCGCCTGGAGCTGCCCGGAAGACCGCTGCTATACGGCACGACGGAAAATTTTCTGCGGTGCTTTCAGCTGAGCTCGCTCGACGACCTCCCGCCCTTGCCGGAAAAGGAACAAGCACAGGACGAGAACGGGGAAACTGAAAAACAGGCGGAGGAAAATGAGACACAGCCCGCCTGATTTCATATCTTACATAAAACGGACGGGAGGGCAATGAAATGACGGCGCTGATTATCATACTTTTGGTGCTGCTTGTCCTTGCTATTTTGCTTTTCCTTCCCGTCACCTTAAAAGCAAGCTATCAAACGGAGCTCTTTGCCGAGCTGCGTTACCTGTTTTTTCGTTATCAAATAGCGCCGCATGAAGAAGAAAAATCGAAAAAAAAGAAAAAAACGCCTCCGAAAAAAGAAAAAGAAGAGCTGACGGAAAAAAATAACTCGATTTGGGACATTATAAAAAAAGAGGGACTCTCGGGGTTCCTTGATATTTTAGAAGAACTGGCCCGAGCCGTGGGCGGCGCGCTCAAGGCGATTTTCCACCACGCGACGCTTTCCGAGCTGACGCTTCAAATAGCGGTCTGCGGAGAGGACGCGGCTGATTGCGCTGTGAATTACGGCTATGTGTGTACCGCGGTTTATCCGGCAATCGGGATTATTACGTCCTCCATCAGGCGCTATAAAAAGCTCGGCGTCGACATCCGCCCCGATTACGACGGGAAAGAAACCCGCATCCAGTGTAAGCTCCGCCTGAGGGCGCCGGCATTGTTTGTACTCTGCTCCGCGGGGAAGGCCGTATATACGGCGGTCAGGCAAATCATAAAAGCAAAACGGAAGGGAATACTATAAATATTTATTCCTGTTTCATTGACTCGCCGTCCGTAAGGACGGTGTGGATTAAAATATAAAAACATTAAAGGTAAAGGCGGTGTTTTGTATGAGCGATCATCCCATTGAAGGGCTTATGAACGTAACCATGCAGAAAATCAAGGAAATGGTGGATGTCAACACGATTATCGGCGAGCCGATTTCCACCCCGGACGGTACGACGATTATCCCCATCTCCAAGGTGAGCTACGGCTTTGCGTCCGGCGGCTCCGATATTCCTTCCAAAAACGCGCCGAATAAGGACATCTTCGGCGGTGGCAGCGGCGCGGGCGTTTCGATTAACCCGATTGCGTTCCTTGCCGTGCACGAAGGAAAGGTTGAGCTTTTGAACATTGAGCATTACGACGGAACGGCTGACCGCGTCGTTTCGCTCGTCCCGGAGCTGATTGATAAGATTTCCGGCCTGTTCAAAAAGGACAAGGACGGCAAAAAAGAGGAAAAAGAAGCGGAAATCAAGCTCGACGACCCAGAGGTCTGAGGCATAATTTATTAGGGTACAGGCATATTTATTGCTGTTAGGCGCTTTTGCGCCCAATCAATTCTTTTGGGGAGAGATTGCCCTTGCGTAAGCACAAAAGAGCTACAGCAGCACTATGCCTTGCCGCTTTCTTTTTGACGGCTGTTTCATGCCGGCCGGCTTTTGCGGAAGAGAACGCTCCCGGCGTTTCCGCAAGGGCGGCCGCGCTGTTCTGCGTAAACAGCGGTGAGTTTTTATTTGAGAAAAACGCCGGTGAAAGGCTGCCGATGGCAAGCACGACAAAAATCATGACTTCGCTGCTTGCGCTGGAATCGGCCGCTGCTTCAAACAAAACGGTAACGGTCACAAAAGAGATGTACGCCGAGGGCTCGTCCATGTACTTAAAGGCGGGCGACCAGCTAAAGCTTTCCGACCTTGCCGTGGGCATGATGATGGTGTCGGGCAACGACGCGGCGAACGCGGCGGCGCTCACGGTGGGCGGGACATATGAAAAATTCGCGGACCTGATGAACACGCGCGCCGGGCAAATCGGGATGAACGACACGCATTTTGTCACGCCGTCGGGGCTAGACGACGAGCGGCATTACTCGACTGCGCACGACATGGCGCTGCTTCTCGACTGCGCGAACCAGAACGATACGTTTGCGAAAATCAGCTCACAGAAGAACATGAAGGTAAGCTTTTTAAAGCCGGAGGACCAATCCTATACCTACGGCAACCACAACCGGCTTTTGTCGCTCTACGAGTACTGTACGGGCGGAAAAACCGGCTTTACGAAAACAGCCGGCAGGTGCCTCGTCACGAGCGCTGAAAAAGACGGCGTCAAGCTTATCGCGGTTACGCTGCACGCGCCGGACGACTGGAACGACCATATGAACCTGTATAACTACGGCTTTTCCCAGCTTACGCGCGTTTCGTTCGACGATACGGCTTACCATATCAAGCTGCCGCTGACAGGCGGGGACAGGGACCAAATCAGCGTCAGCGCCTATACGACGGCGGGCGTCGTCGTAAAAAACGAAGATAAGGACAAAATCAAGCGGGAGGTGTCCCTTCCGCCGTTTGTTTACGCGCCGGTGGAGGCGGGCCAGGTGCTCGGCAAGGTCATTTATACGCTCGACGGGAAAACGGTCGCGATAAACGATTTGGTTTCCGACGGCGACTACCCATTACAGGAAGAAAAGAAAGGCTTTTTTGCGTCGATTGCGGACTTCTTCGCAAACCTGTTCGGCGGTTAGGGCTTGTATATATAAAGGATTAAGAATAGATAAGGA
>UQHH01000033.1 GCA_900540865.1 uncultured Oscillospiraceae bacterium | reverse complement strand
GCCGCAGAGGCGGCGGCTAAACAAACCGTTCCTTTTTTCCGTTCAAATTTGCTGCCCAAGAACTTATAGCAAAAAAACATGAAGATGAAGCCCTGGAATACATTTACCGCCAGCTCAAACAGATTCCATAAAACTACGTTATCCATCTTCAAAAACCCTTTCTTTAATGAATCTGTCCTTGATTGCTTTATAACGGTTGCGGCTGATTGGGATGCTGTCTCCGTTATCCATTACTAAGCTGCTTTTATTGACCTGGTAAACATGGTCCATATTGACAAGAAAGCTTGCGTGAATCCGGACAAAGCCATACGACGTCAGCTCGCTCTCCTTTTTATAAACGCTTTCGCGTGTTTCAAGCTTTCCTTTCGTCGTAATATAGGTCATGGTATTTCCCATATTCTCCAGATAAACGATATCAGACATAAAAATCTTGGCGTAACCGCCTTTATGCTTGACCGTCAGCTTTATCTCATTGGATGATTTATTTTTCAAAATATACGAAATCATATCCGGCAGGTCGCGGTCGAGGTGGCTTTTTCTCAGGAAGCCGGCCGGATGGCTGTCGAGCGCTTCAAATACAAGGTCGTCGCGGTTGGTGGTAAAGACGATTATATAATTCTCGTCGCTGTCCTTAAGCTGCTCCGCTATTTCCAATCCGTTCAAACCCGGCATTTCAATGTCCAGAAAAATCACTTCATACAGGGAGGAGCGCACGTCGTCAATCAGGGACTGCCCGTCTCCAAACAGGATAATCTCTACGGTTTCTTCCGGCAGAAAGCTCGCAAACAGTACCTTGAGCTTATTTCTT
Organism: uncultured Oscillospiraceae bacterium; assembly: GCA_900540865.1. Taxonomy (GTDB): domain Bacteria; phylum Bacillota; class Clostridia; order Oscillospirales; family Acutalibacteraceae; genus Scatavimonas. The sequence continues at coordinate 26,766 of UQHH01000033.1, read as the reverse complement.
AAGCCTTCCGCGAAAACCCGTTCATCGTCACAAACCGCGATACGCACAACCATTCACTCCTCTTCCAAAACACGCTGTCTTCATTCACACGGACTATTCCAGTTATTTTCTATCATATCAGAAATTTTTCCATTTTTCAATGATATAGCCAATTTTATTTATTATGATATGACAAGGTTCGACAAATTTTCCATATGAAATATATCACCAAAATGGGACAAGCGGCATAGTATAGAAGGAGCTGAAAAGCTCTGAACTCAAACAAGGAGGACAAAGCCTATCGAAACGTTCAAATTTTCTTCCTCTGACGGCTTTTCGTGCGTACTGAGCATCGTACTCAGCCTCATATTTGCCGCTGTGACGGGCGTGCTTTATTATATGGCGTATCTCCCAAATATCATTATAGCTGTTGTAATTGCGATTGCCCTCGCCGGATTGATTCTGCTGCTGGCAGGCGCAGGCTATCTTTTCTCTCCCCCGGGGCAAAGTGCCTGTGCTGGAAAAACGTCTGGCTGCCTGCTGCTCGGTATCCTGGGCACAGTTTTAACCGGAACCGGCGCGCTGGCTACAACGCTTGATGTAAGCTCGGTCATCGATATTATTCTAATTTCCTTCGGCGCGTTTTTCTTTGGGCTCATGCTTCTTTCCTTCCTGCAATATTTAAGGTGCGTCTCAATAAACCAAGCAAGCCTCCGATAAACCAGGCACAAACCATCCTTCCCTTATTAAATGCTGTTACCCCTTGAAAGCGAAAGGCGGGCGCGGATCATGTATCCGCGCCCGCCCGTATTTATTTTTTGACGGCCGCCTTGACCGTATGCTTCGTTTTGATATTCTCTGTTCCTGTTTGCCGTTCATGCAGCTTTTCTCTTGCGACGGCAAGCATCAGCTTGATGCGGTTTTCCTGGTTGACACGCGGCGCGCCAGGGTCATAGTCGATTGCGACAATGTTCGCCCGGTCGTCTATACTCTTGATTTTGCGTATCATTCCCTTGCCGCAGATGTGGTTCGGCAGGCAGCCGAACGGCTGGGTGCATACGATATTCTCATAGCCGGTTTCGGTAAGCTCCAGCATTTCGGCGGTCAGAAGCCACCCCTCGCCCATCTTGCTGCCGTACCCGATGACGTCCCTGACGAGCTCCTTCGTGTGCGCATACCTTCCGGGCGGAATAAAGCCGTATTTTGCCGTGCTTTCAATCATGAGCGTTTCCATCTTGACCAAATAGTCAAATAAAATCTTTACCACATTGAATTTCACTTTGCTTCCGCCGTAAAGCTTGATGTCCTCTAAGCGGTTGTCAACCTTAAACAGCGCAAAGCCCATTATGCCCGGCACACACACCTCGCAGCCCTGGTCGGCCAAAAACTGCTCCAAATTGTTGTTGCCAAGGCGCGCGTATTTTACATAAATTTCACCGACGATGCCAACCTTTACCTTCGGCGTCGATTTGTCTAGCTGAATCTGAGAAAAAGACTCCGCGATATTGTCGAGGATATTTTTCTGCTCCTTAACGGTAAAGCCGCTGCCGTTTTTGAACTTTTCCGTCAGCGTCTTAATCCAGGAATCAACAAGCGCCATGCTCTCACCCTTGTTGACCTCATACGGCTTTGTCTGGTTGCTCAAAAGCATGAGCGTATCTCCATAAACGAGCGCGCCGATGAGGCGGCGTATCATCGGGACAGAAAGCGAAAAGCCGCTGTTTTTCTCAAGGCCCGACAGGTTGAGCGAAATGACGGGAACCTGTTCAAAGCCCGCCTTACGAAGCGCTTTCCTGAGCAGGTGGATATAGTTCGACGCGCGGCAGCCCCCGCCCGTCTGCGTAATGATTAAAGCCGTCTTGTTTAAATCGTACTTGCCGCTTTGCAGCGCGTGGATGAACTGGCCGATGACGAGCAGGGCCGGGTAGCACGTATCGTTGTGCACGTATTTCAAACCGACCTGCGCAATTTCGGGGCCTTCGGTATCGAGCAGTACGGTATTGTAGCCGTACATGCCAAACACGTTGTTCATCAGCTTGAACTGGATGGGCGCCATCATAGGAAGCAAAATGGTATAATCCTTTTTCATTTCCTTCGTAAAAAGCAGGCGTCCCGTTTTATCGTAAACTAATTGAGCCATTGTATCCTTCCTTGCATCAAATCCGCGCGTCCTGGTTTCAGCGGATGTTCTTATTTTCTGTCCTCTCTCTGCTCCGCAATCGCGGCAAGCAGGCTGCGGATTCTGATTTTCACCGCGCCGAGGTTCGTAATTTCGTCAATTTTAATTTGGGTGTAAATCTTGCCTTCGCTCTCGAGGATTTCCCTGACCTCGTCCGTTGTAATCGCGTCTACCCCGCAGCCGAATGAAACGAGCTGTACCAGGTTCATGTCGTCGCGGCCGGCAATATATTTCGCGGCGGCGTACAGGCGTGAATGGTAGGTCCACTGGTTCAATACCGATGTACGGAACTTCTTCACGCGGCAGCTCACGACGTCCTCTGAAATAATTGCGCAGTGGAAGCCCGTAATGAGCTTGTCGATGCCCTTGTTTATTTCCGGGTCGACATGATAAGGCCTGCCGGAAAGGACAATAATTTCCCTGCCCTCTTTTTCGGCCTGCTCCATAATGGCTTCTCCGCGCGCGCGCACCTTCTTAAAGTATTCGTCATACTCGCTGTAAGCCGCCTTGGCAGCCGCCTTGACCTCCTTCAGGGTGATACCGTCAAAATATTTACAGAGCATCTCGTGCGCCTTGACTGGAAAATCCTTATGGCGGTGGATGCCGAGGTAATCCTTGATAAACGTAATGTTCTTGACGTCCTTCATGTTCGCGGAGATAACCTCCGGGTAATACGCGACAACCGGACAGTTATAGTGGTTGTCCCCAAGCCCCTCGTCCAGGTTATAGGAAAGACAGGGATAAAAAACCGTCTGAACGCCGTCGTCTATCAGCGCCTGAACGTGCCCGTGCATCAGCTTCGCGGGATAACAAACCGTATCGGACGGGATGGTCTGCTGGCCGCGCGCGTAAAGCTTTTTGTCGGAAATGGGCGAATATACGGCCTCAAAGCCGAGCGCCGTAAAAAAGCTGTGCCAAAACGGGAGCAGCTCGTACATGTTGAGCCCCATCGGAATCCCAATTTTACCGCGCGGGCCGGCCTTCGGCTTGTACGACTGCAAAAGCTCCAGCTTGTAGTCGTAGATGTCGAGCGTTTTGTCCGGCGTTTTTTTGGTAATCGGGCGTTCGCATCGGTTGCCGCCGATAAACCTCCTGCCGTCGGAGAATTTGTTTACCGTCAGGCGGCAGTTGTTGCTGCAAAGCCCGCAGTTTACGACCTGTATTTCATGCGTAAAGGTCTTGAGCGCTTCCCTGTCGAGCAGCGTGCTCTTACCGCCCTTATATCTTGATTTTGCGTACAGCGCCGCGCCGTAAGCGCCCATCAGACCGGCAATGGTCGGCCTGACGACCTCCACGCCCATTTCACGCTCGAAGGCGCGAAGAACCGCGTCGTTCAAAAACGTGCCGCCCTGCACGACGATATGGCTGCCGAGCTCCTTCGGGCTCGAGGCGCGGATGACCTTATACAGCGCGTTCTTGACGACGCTGATAGAAAGCCCCGCGGAAATATCCTCAATCGTCGCGCCGTCCTTCTGTGCCTGCTTGACCGAGCTGTTCATAAATACCGTACAGCGCGAGCCCAAATCGACCGGCTGCTTTGCAAGCAGGCCGAGCTGCGAAAAGTCCTCAATCGAATAGCCCAGCGCGTTTGCGAACGTCTGCAAAAACGAGCCGCAGCCTGAGGAGCAGGCCTCGTTCAAAAAGATGTTGTCGATGGTGCCGTTGTGCACCTTAAAGCATTTAATGTCCTGCCCGCCGATGTCGATGACGAATTCCACCTGCGGCATAAAGCTCTTTGCCGCCGTGAAATGCGCGACCGTCTCGACGATACCAAAATCGGCGCAGAACGCGTTTTTTATAATTTCCTCACCGTAGCCCGTAACGGCGGAGGACGCAATATCAATATCCGGGCAGAGCTCATAAAGCTCCTCTAAAAACTGCTTGATAATCGGGACAGGGTTGCCGCTGTTAGGCAAATACTTGGAATAAAGCAGCTCGCCGTTTTCACCCATAACGACCGATTTGACCGTAGTGGAGCCGGCGTCCATGCCGATGTATACCCTGCCCTTATAAGCCTTGATGTCCTTTTTCGGTACATAAGCCATTTCATGACGTTCTTTAAACCGCTCGTAGTCCGCCTTGCTTTCAAAAAGAGGCGGGTTGAACGCAAAGTTGCCGCTGCCGCTGTAGCGCTCCACCTTTTTAATAACCGCGTCGAAATCGATTGCCTTTTCGGCGCACAGCGCCGCGCCCGCCGCAACATAGTACAGCGAGTTTTCCGGGCAGATGCCCTGCGTATGCAGGACCTTGTCGAACCGCAGGCGGAGCCTGGGCATAAAGGTGAGCGGGCCGCCCAGGTAAACGACCTTGCCCGTAATTTCCCTGCCCTGCGCAAGGCCGGCGACCGTCTGGTTTACGACGGCGGCGAATATGCTCTCCGCAACGTCGCTTTTTCTCGCGCCCTGGTTTAAAAGCGGCTGGATATCCGTTTTCGCAAACACGCCGCAGCGCGAAGCGATGGTATACGTCTTTTCATGCTGTGCGGCCAAACCGTTCATCTCTTCGAGCGGGACATTGAGCAGCGTGGCCATCTGGTCGATAAACGCGCCCGTACCGCCCGCGCAGGAGCCGTTCATCCTTACCTCCATGCCGCCTGAAAGAAAGAGGATTTTCGCGTCCTCGCCGCCGAGCTCGATGATAACGTCCGTACCGGGGATAAAGGTATTCGCCGCGACGCGCGTCGCGTATACCTCCTGAATAAAATCAAGCCCGCAGCTGTCCGCAACGCCCATGCCCGCGGAGCCTGAGAGCGCAACAAGCGCGTTTTCGCTGCCGGGAACTTCTTTTCTCACCGTATTTAAAATATCCGCAATTTTTTGTGTAATCTGCGAGTAATGCCGTTCGTATGTTTTATAAACCAGCTCGTTTTTTTCCCCCAGCACCACGCATTTTACCGTGGTCGAGCCGATATCCAATCCTATCCTCAAGCGTACGACCTCCTAATAAAGCTATCTAGATATTATATAATAGAAAATCAGTCGTTTAATTCTAAATTCAACACAAAATAACGCGCGTCAAAAAATTAACAGCCTGTTAAAAAATAGGAGCACGCGGTTTCTTTTCCTCGTTAGTTATAACATACCGCCTGCTCGGTGTAAAGTGTAAATATGTGGGGCGGGGCGCAAAAAAAGAGGCAAAGGGCGGTTTTTCAAGCCGGCCCTCGCCTCAAATCGTATTATTTCTGATTAGTAGCAACGCATGGAATAAGAATTCGGGATATAGCGTCCCGTGCTGCTTAAATAGTCATTCAGCGTCGTAACCGTACCGCCCCAGGGATTGGCTATCAGAATATCACCCGTGCCTATGCTGCCTTTTTTCGCGGTTGCGGCAACGCCGATTACCGTCACCCAATGGTCGCTGGAGCTCAGTGTATTGATTAGGGATGGCTTTCCGTCCAGCAGCTCGTTGTACGCCCTGCTGAGCTTAGAGGAAGCAGAACAGTTATAGTAGCGTCTGGAGGCAAGCCCCCAGCCCGCTCCGGCGCCCGTCCAGATAATCTGCGAGCTCGTCGGCGTAATTTTTTTGCCATACAGGACAGACGCGCCGATGGCCTCCGCCGTTGCGCTGCATCCGACGTTCGTGCCGCCCTGATTGAACTTGCCGTAATCCCTCTGGTCATAAAGGTAGGCCGTGGAATAACCCTTCGGGACGAGATACGTTTTATTTTTATAAAGAATCTCTTTGAGGTTTTTTGAGCTGGTGTTGGCTGTTACGGTATAGTCGTAGGAAAAAACAACCTTAGCCTTCGTCTGCACCGTGTCGGTGGCGAGCACCTCGAGCTTCTGCTTGCCAATACCCGCGCGGCTGAAATAAATCAGGTCGTCGAACGCCGGGTTGATATCGTAGGACTTTACGTTCTTGCTCTTATCGAGCTTGACCGTCTTGGTCATCTTTGTGCCGCTGATGCGTACACAAACGGAGGTGAGCGGATAATTCGACTTGACTATACCCTTGAGCGTAAAGGCTTTATCAACCGCAATTTTATTTTCCGACATTTTCTGAAAGCCGGAGAAGGTAATCGAGGATTTCGCCATTACCGTAATTTCGCAAGACGCGCTCTTGTTCCCCGCCTTCGCCGTAATCGTTGCCTTTCCCGGAGACAGAGCCGTTACAAGGCCATTCTCGTCTACAGAGGCTATTTTCTCATTGCTGGAAGAAAACGATACCGCCTGATTGCCTGCCTCAACCGGCGTTACCGTCGCAAGCAAGGTTATCTTACTGCCGGCATAAATGGACGCGCCGAGCTTGTCGAGCTTGATACCCGTAACCTCAGGGAGCGTCTCTTCCTGGTCCTCTTCAGGCGCCAAATCCACAGCAGCAAGCCGCTTCTGCATGGTTGTTACGTCCTGGACCGTCACGGTTCCATCGTTTGAAAAACCCGCTGCGGTTATCTGTTCCTTTGACAGGATATGTACTTTTGCCAGGTGCTTCTGCACGGCGAGCACGTCCATGAGGGAAAGCCTGCCGTCCCCGTCTATATCTCCCGTCACGAATTCATCCGTAACGGCGCCCGACTGGCTGCTGTCAATATCTGCGGCATTTGCGCTTATGGGAAATGCACTGAAAAGCAGTACGGCGCTTAATGTCAATGCCGCGCCTCTTCTCGTAATTTTCATAAGTGAAATGGTCTCCTTTTTGTTTTCATTTTGGTACATTCCAAATTGTAACAAAAAGATTACAGAAAGTCAACCATTCGTAACAAATAGATTACAATATTGTGCATCTCGCTACAGATTTTTAACCATAAAACCCTGTTTTCATGCGCATTACTGTAAAAAATCGGCGATTTATGTAAAAAGCTCTACTATTTTCAGTTGATAGAGAAGTTAAAAAGCCGCCTAATCTTCATGGATGATACTCATTGTTTTACTCTGTTTTTGCTTATTGCGGATATGTTTAATAGCCAGGATTGTTCCGGAAACAAAGAATGCCACGGCAAGAAGAAGCAGGCCCCATACCGCTATTTTATTGCTGAGCGTTCCACCGTCTCCCTGCCAGACAGGCCAGTCAAAATAGGAGCGAACCCGAAAAAGAAAATCTTCCGTCCCAGAAAACCCGTCGCTCAGGCTGTTGATGACAGGAACAAAAACAGCTACGAGCGCGAGAACGGCAGACGTTTTATAAAGCGCGTTGATATTAAGATAACGGATGGTCAGCATAATCAGCCAGCCTAAAAGCAGGGATAAGGTCGCAACGGGAAGCGCAATTTCATATAACCAGGGGCCGCGCTCCTGCAGGTAGCATACAAAAAGCAGGAGATATGTACCCAACGTAACACAACCGCTGATAATCAGGGTATTGTGCTTTTTGAGCAGCAGCGGCAAATTTGTCAGGGAAAAACCGATTGCAACAGACGCCAGCACAATAAAGAACCACGAAAGCGTGTGGTCAACCGCTAAATTGCAGATAAAACAGGTAATCAGCGCGGCGGCATAGCTTATATACATAATCCACTGGTAAACCTTTTTTGCTTTGCGGTAGCTTTTGGCCTGTTTCTTTTCTTCCCTTGCCGCCAGGTCGTCGCACGCGGTAAAAAATTCATGCTCTGAAATTTGCAGCTCTTTGCAGATGCCGGGAATCAGTGTAATGTCCGGGTAAGATATTCCCCGTTCCCATTTAGACACGGCCGTATCCGAAACAAACAGCCGCCCGGCAAGCTCCTTTTGCGTAAGGCCGGAAGCTTTTCTCTTTTGTGTAATAAAATCTGCAAATACCTTTTTGTTCTCCATACGAATCACCCTTCTTACTTGTTTTTCTTCATCATCCGCTAAAGCCGCGAAAAAGTCAATAAAAAAGCTTGATTTAGCGGCTCGACCGGTAAGCCAGCCGGTTATTAAGCCGTTTTTTGGCAGATACTGCATAAATAAAAAGCAGGCACAGATACCTCCATGCCTGCAAATTTATCGTATACCGAATGTGTTTTACCTGTCTCCAATACCTACGTAAGGACGCCTTTCCTGCACATTCATATATGCCGGACGGATAATTTTGCTCGGGTTTACAAGCTCCTCGATACGGTGCGCGCTCCAGCCCGCGATTCTTGCAATCGCAAACAACGGGGTAAAGAGCTCCTTGGGCAAATCGAGCATGCTGTAAACAAAGCCGCTGTAAAAGTCCACGTTCGCACTGACGCCCTTGTATATCTTACGCTCCTCAGCGATAATTCTGCCGGCGATTTTCGCGACGTTCGAGTAAAGCATAAACTCGTCCTCCCTTCCCTTTTCCTTGGAAAGGCTTTCGACGAAATGCTTGAACACGCGCGCTCTCGGGTCGGACAGCGAGTAAATCGCGTGGCCCATTCCGTAAACCAGGCCGGACTTGTCAAACGCTTCCTTATGTAAAATCTTGCGGACATAGGCGGAGATTTCTTCTTCGTCGGCGTAATCCTTGACATGCGCCTTGATGTCCTCGAACATCTGCACGACCTTAATGTTCGCGCCGCCGTGCTTCGGGCCCTTCAAAGAGCCGAGCGCCGCAGCGATGGCGGAATAGGTGTCTGTGCCGGAGGAGGAGACGACGTGCGTCGTAAAGGTCGAGTTGTTTCCGCCGCCGTGCTCCGCGTGCAGGACGAGCGCCATATCGAGAAGCTTTGCTTCCAGATGTGTAAACTTACTGTCGGGACGCAGCATATAAAGAATATTTTCCGCGGTCGAAAGCTCCGGCTGCGGGGTGTGGATAATCAGGCTCTTGTCCTCGTGATAATAGCCGTACGCCTGGAAGCCGTAGACGGATAAAATCGGGAACAGGGAAATCAGCTGCAGGCACTGGCGCAGCACGTTCGGAATGGAGGTATCCTCCGGGTTCTCGTCATAGGAATAAAGCGTCAGCACGCTTCTGGCCATCGCGTTCATGATGTCCTTGCTCGGCGATTTCATAATAATATCGCGCACGAAGCTAGTCGGCAGCGTGCGGTAATAATCGAGCAGGGACGTAAATTTCTTGAGCTCCTCCTGCTTTGGCAGCTTACCGAAGAGAAGCAGGTATGTAACCTCTTCAAAGCCGAAGCGGTCGTCCTTGATAAAGCCGGAGACAATCTGTTCCACATCGTAGCCCCTGTAGAAGAGCTTGCCGTCGACAGGTACGCGCTTGCCGTCGACCATTTCAGTCGAGCAAACCTCTGATATTTCTGTCAATCCCGTCAGGACACCCTGCCCGTTTAAGTCGCGCAGGCCCCTCTTGACGTCATATTTCGTATAAAGCGTCGGGTCAATCGTGCTGTTTGCCCTGCAAAGCCCGCTTAACTCCAACACCTCCGGGGAAATTTCACTGAATTTGTTCTTGTTCTGCATTACTGCTCACTCCTTCCTGAAAACATAAGGAAAATGCTTCCGCAAAAGCCGGATTTCTAAAATGCTTTTGATTATTATACATGATTTTAGGAAAAAAAACAATTCTTTTCCAACAGCAATTGTGAATAATCCGTGAATAATTCCTGCAAAATTCAGACTTTGTCTTGAATCAGCTTATATTCGATGGATTCCGTCAAAGCCAGGCGGCTGGCCTCTACAACGTCCCCGGAAACGCCGACTGTCGTCCAAATGCGGCTGCCGTCGGTAGAGGTAATCAGAACCCGCGTGACCGCGGCGGTCGCCTGCTTAGAATCCATGACTCTTACCTTGTAGTCGATTAACCGCATCTTTTTAAGTGAAGGGTAAAACACCTCGAGCGCCGCGCGCAGCGCACTGTCGAGCGCGTTGATGGGTCCGTTGCCCTCGGCCGCCATGAGCTGGTCCTTGTCGCCTACCCGTATTTTCACGGTCGCGGTCGCGCTGAAATCCTGCTCGCAAGGGCGCCCGGTCACTATTTTATAGTTGTTCATCTCAAAAAACGGCTTGTATGCGCCTAAATTCTTGCGGATGAGCATTTCAAAGCTGCTGTCCGCGGCTTCAAACTGGTAGCCCTCCTGCTCAAGCCGCTTGAGCTCCTTGAGTATTTTTGCTGTCTGCGGGCTGTCCTTGGTGATACTGGGGTCGATTTTCCTGATTTTCTCCAAAATCTGCGTCCTGCCGGAGATTTCCGACATCAAAAACCGCCGCTCGTTGCCGACCGCTTCCGGCGACACATGTTCAAATGAGCGCGACAGCTTGAGCACGCCGTCCGCGTGCATTCCCGCTTTGTGCGCAAACGCGCTGGTCCCGACGAAGGGCTCATTCTTTTTGATGGAAATATTTGAGATTTCTGCAATTTTACGCGCCGTTTCCGTCAGACGTGAGAGATTTTCCCGCGGAATGCACGCGTGTCCGCAGGCTAGCTGGAGGTTTGGGATAACGGTAGAAAGGTTCGCGTTGCCGCAGCGTTCGCCAAAGCCCAGAAAGGTCCCCTGCACCTGCACTGCGCCCGCCTGGACAGCTACGACGGAATTGGCAACCGCCATTCCCCTGTCGTTATGCGTATGGATACCCACCTTGCCCGGAAAGCGTTTACAAACCTGTTTAACAATTTCGTCAATCTCGTTTGGCAGACAACCGCCGTTCGTATCGCACAGCACAAGCCGGTCGGCTCCCGCTTTATCGGCCGCCTCAAGCGCTTTGAGCGCAAACTGCGGGTCGTCCTTATAGCCGTCGAAGAAATGCTCCGCGTCAAAAAATACGGTTTTGCCCTGTTCCTTTAAATAACGGCAGGTGTCGGAAATCATGCGGAAATTCTCTTCCTCCGTGGTGGACAGGATTTCCTTGACATGCAGGAACCAGCATTTCCCGAAGACCGCGACCGCCTTTGTTCCCGCGTCTATAAGCGCCTTTAAATTCGTATCGTCCGCCGCGTTGCAATTTTTACGCCGCGTGCTGCCGAAGGCCACAAGCTGCGCGTGCTTTAAATCTAGCCTGTGCGCGCGTTCAAAAAATTCCAAATCCTTTGGGTTGGAGCCGGGGTTTCCCGCCTCGATATATGGAACCCCCAACTCGTCGAGCGCTTTGACGATGCCGAGCTTATCTTCAACGGAAAAAGAAACGCCTTCCCCCTGCGCGCCGTCGCGCAGCGTGGAATCGAATAGTTCAACGGTGATAGCCATCGAATTCAGTCCTTTCTTGCCTGTTTACCAGAGCGTCAAAATCATATCCTCCGGTGTTTTACCGGGCGGAATCATCGGAAGTACATTTTCATCGGGTGAAATATGGCAGTCGATTACGGCCGGCGCGTTCAAGCTGTACGCCTTTTCTAGCGCGGGCACTACGTCCTGCTGGCGTGTTACCGTCATCCCCTCCACGCCGTACGCCTTCGCGAGCGCGGCGAAGTCGGTCGCGCGGTGCGGGTCTGTTTCGGAAAAACGGTTTCCATAAAAAAGCTTCTGCCACTGGCGCACCATGCCGAGCACGCTGTTGTTCATAATCAATACGACGACCGGAAGACGGTACGATTTGAGCGTGACAAGCTCGTTGCAGTTCATATGGAAGCTGCCGTCGCCTGTAATCAGTGTGACGCGCTCCTCAGGATGCGCCGTCTGCGCGCCTATCGCGGCGCCCATGCCAAAGCCCATCGTCCCAAGCCCGCCGGAGGTCAAAAACGTGCGCGGCTGCTCGAACCTGCATTCCTGCGCCGTCCACATCTGGTGCTGTCCGACGTCCGTTACAATAATATCCCCGCCGCTTTTCATGCTGTTTACCGTACGCAGGATATGCTGCGGCGTCGGGATTCCGTCCTCGTAAGCTACAACGGGCGGCTGCTCGTTTTTCCAAGCTTTAATCTGTTCCAGCCATTCTGTATGCGCCTGCCGCGGCAGGGCTTCGTTGAGCTGTCTTAAAATACTCTTTAAATCCCCGCAGAGATGGCAGCTTGTTTTTACGTTTTTGTCGATTTCTCTTTCATCGATGTCGATATGGAGGATTTCCGCGTTTTCACGGAAACGCTCGCGGTCGCCCGCGACGCGGTCAGAAAAGCGCGCGCCAAGCGCGATAATCAAATCGGCATTTTGCGTCGCCCTCCCGCTTTCATACATGCCGTGCATACCGATATTGCCGAAAAACAGCGGATGGCGCGCGTCGATACCGCCAAGCCCCATCAAGGAACAAAATACCGGCGCGCCGCAAAGCTCCGCAAACTTTGTAAGCTCCCGCCCGGCGTCCGCCCCAATTACGCCGCCGCCAGCGTATAGCATGGGGCGTTTTGCTTTCTGAATCAGCCTTACCGCCGCTTCTATTTGTGTTTTATCTAGGGAAACAGTCTTATTTTCATACTTTATATCCGTTTTTACATATTCCGTTTTCAATGCGGTAATGTCCTTTGGCACATCGACGAGTACCGGCCCTTTCCTGCCTGTGCGCGCAATCTCAAACGCCCTGCGGAGGGTGGGCGCGAGCTCTTCCATCTCCATGACCTGGAAGCTTGCCTTCGTCACAGGCTTTACAATATCTTTAATGTTGACCTCCTGAAAGCTGTCGCGTCCGAGCAGGTCGCGCGACACATTGCCCGTGATGGCGACCATCGGGGACGAGTCCATGTAGGCCGACGCGATTCCCGTAACCAGGTTCGTGGCGCCCGGACCGGACGTCGCAATTACGACGCCGGTCTTGCCCGTTGCGCGGGCATAGCCGTCCGCGGCGTGCGCCGCGCCCTGCTCGTGCGCCGTCATCGTATGGTGGATTTTATCCCTGTACCGGTACAGCGCGTCGTAAATGTTGAGCACCGCGCCGCCGGGGTAACCGAATACCTCCTCGACCCCCTGCTCCAACAAACATTCCGCTATAATTTCAGCTCCTGTTAGCTCCATATCAAATCACCTTTTCCTATTATTGCTTTTCCATTCCGCCAGAAAAATAAAAAAGCCTCCGTCTTTTTACAAAGACGAAGACTGACTTCGCGGTACCACTCTGTTTGCCTCAAAAAAAGAGGCCCCTTAACAGCATCGGGCAGTTTGCCGAATGCTTTCCCGTATAACGGCGGGATGCCGGTCGCGCTTACCCAAAAGCTTCAGCGGACTGCTCGAGGGTGATTTTCTTCTCGGATACGGCGCCGCCTCGCACCAAACGGCGGCTCTCTGAAGCCGAAGCTCCGAAATACTCTTCCCTGTCCCAGCATTTCTGGTAATTAAATTGTTAATAATATTCTATACACGTAAAGCTGTTTTGTCAATACGTTTTTTATTTTCTTTGTGAGAAAATCAGCGCGCCTGATTTTTGGCATAATGGTAGCATCGAAAGAATTAAAAGGAGGCGGCGCTCATGCAGCAGCAAAGGCTTTCGGAACATGCCGTGTTTATCTGGCGTATACGCGCAACCGCGCTGATGGTTCTCGCTTCATTCTTATGCGGCGCGGTCTGGGTGTTCAGCACGGCGCTCGCCATTATTTTGGGGGCGCTGAGCCTGCTTGTGTATCTTTTATTTGTGGCGGCCTATTTCCCATGGCTCTACCGGAAATGCTTTTTTATATTGGAAAAGGACGCGGTTATCATAGAAAAGGGTATATTTTTACACAAGCGGTATAAGCTTCCCGTGTCGAGAATTCAATACACAGAGTTTCTGCAAACACCCGTACAGCGGTTAAAACGCGTTTACTCCGCCGTATTTCATACGGCAGGCTCTATGGTCATGCTCAGCCAAATCAGTGAAAAAAACGTCATGAAAATCAAGCGGCTTACGGGCGACAGCTCTGTTACGGGAAGAAAACGGCTTTAAAAACACAAGCTATATAAAGGAAAGGGGGGATTGCCGTGCCGGAGGATAAAAATGTACGCAGAAAAAAGAAAACCTACCTCAGGGCACACCCTTATACCATCCTTACCTATCTCTCCAGGTTTACATACCTGCTGATTATCCCGCTTTTGCAGCACCTGCTTTTCCAGCCGCAGACACTTACGGAAACAATCGCGACCTTCGGTGTGAACATCCTGTTCGTTTTGCTGCTTATCTTCGCCGCTGCCGGGGAATACCGCAGTATCGTCTACCGGTACAACGCGAAAGGCATTTACCTGCGGCACGGATGGCTCATAAAACGCACGGCGAACGTACCTTCCAATTGTATACAATCGGTTTCTATCCAGAAAAACATTTTTCCCGCACTGTTCGGCGCGGTCAAGGTGCATATCGATACGCCCGGCGCCATCCGAAATAAAAGCGATATCAGCCTGATTCTCTCCCGCCGGAAAACAAGGCATATAATCGACCGTATTTTTGAAGAGGACGACGTGACCATTTTATACAGAAGCTCGTTCCTGCGCATTCTCGTAATGGCCGCCACGTGGTCGAATTCCATTACAGGACTGCTGATTTTTGCCCCATTTATCAGCCGGGCCGGTACGGTGCTCGGCGAAGAATTCAGCGCAAAGCTGTATGAGGGCATCAACCTGGGCGTCTATCTTGCGGCAACCGGCCTGCCGCCGGCGGCGGCGTATATCGCGGGCATCCTGGTGTTTGGTTATTTTGTCGCTTACCTCGTACAGGTGTTCCGGTACGGGCGGTTTTCCGTATCGCGCACAGGCGGGCGCGTGATTATAAACCGCGGGCTAATTAGCCGCAACACCTTTGTTACAGAAACGGAGCACATCAACGCCGTTTCCGCGCGCCAGAGCTTACTAATGGTTTTGTTCCGCCTGAAAAGCGTCTACATCCATACGATAGGCTCCGGCAAGGCAAAGGGCGACAAAAGCCTTTTGATTGCCGCGCAGAGCAGCAAAACCATAGACCGCGTGCTCCTGCGGTTAAGCGGCCGGACTCTAACCTTCCAGCAGGGCATCACGCCGCCAAAACGCAAAGTAATAGGCTTTCTATATCTGCCCCTGGTTTGTATCCTGTGTGTCATTCCCGCCGCCGTTATTTTAAGTGTACTGGGGCTGTACGGGGAAATTCTTATGCTTATGCTGCTGTTCGGCGTTCCCGTCCTTTTCCTTTGGCTTGGCTTTCGCTATTTTGCATACAAAAAGACCGCCCTGGCCTTTAACGGCAAAGCGGTCATGGCTTGTGGATTTAAAAGAATGAACCTCACACAAAACGCGGTTCCGTTTGAAAAGGTACAGTACCTCGTTTTAAAGCAAAGCCTGTTCCAAAAGTTCTCGCACAGCTGCCATGTAACGGTTTATATCTATTCCGACCACAGGCATGGCTTCACGGTCAAAAACCTCGACTATAAGGAAGCAAAGGATACGGTCGAAAAAATCGAATCTCTTATCAGGCAAGCCTCTCAAAAAACGCCGAAATAATTTTCGCCGCGGACTGCGCCGCGTGATTTTTAAAGGTTAAGTAATCCTCCGTACTGTTTTCATCCATACTGTCGGAAATACTGCGCAAAATTGCAAACGGCGTACCGTTTAACCGGCAGGCGTGCGCAATCGCGCCTCCCTCCATTTCGCAGGCGTCGGCCCCAAACAGCTCATGGATTTGTGTCCTTGCCTCCGGCTTCGATATAAACCGGTCCCCGGTCGCTATCCTGCCCGTAACCGCGTTATCAATCCCAAGGGAAACGCACGCCTGCATAAGCGCTCCGGCAAGCTCCCTGCTGCACGGGATTTCCACCATGCTCTCCTTGCCAATGTTCAGAAGCCCGGGCCTGTCCCCAAATTCGGTCGTGTCCATATCGTACTGGACTGCGTCTTGCGCTACGACAATATCCCCAATCCGAAGCCCGTGGCGCAGCGCGCCCGCAATCCCGCAGTTGATTACGGCATCGGGCCGAAAACGCAGGAGCATCGTCTGCGCGCAGACCGCCGCGTTTACCTTGCCGATTCCGCACTGTGCGATGACGCAGTCCTTCCCATGGAGCTTTCCAGTTATAAAGGTGGTACCGGAAACCACCTCTTCTTTTTTGTCCTCGGTCATATTTTGCAGCATCTCAACCTCTGCGTCGAGCGCGCCGATAATGCCAATCATATTTTCTTTCCCCTTCTTATTCAAAATTTCCCGTAATGTACATCAGTACGGATAGAGCCGCAAGCGGCGCCGTTTCCGCGCGTAATATCCGTTTGCCGAGCGTTGCGGCTTTACCGCCGGCGTCAAGCACCTGCTGTACCTCCGAAGCGGCAAAGCCGCCCTCGCTGCCAATAAAAACGGCAAGCGTTTCCTCCTGTTCCCGTACAATTTCCCGTACCGGCTGCCCGCCGCATTCGTAAAAAATTACGCTGCGCCCGGACGTTTTCGCATCGGTTACCGCTTCTTTAAAGGAAAGCGAACCCACCACCTCGGGGATAATCCCCCTGTGGGACTGCTGCGCCGCCTGTGCCGCGATTTTCTGCCACCGCTGTACCTTCTTTGTGAGAGCCTTCTCATCGGGGCGCGAAACGCACCGGCTCGAAATGACGGGAACAATTCTGTAAACGCCGAGCTCTACGGCCTTCTGCACAATAAAATCCATTTTATCGCCCTTCGGCAGCGCCTGGTAAAGCGTAATTTTTACACCCGGCTCGTTTTGGCAGGGAAATTTTTCGAGCACCTGCACCTCTACACCGTCGGGATTTATTTCTTTGATTACACACCTGTGTTCAACGCCCTGCCGGTCGCACAGGGTAAGCTCCTCGCCGCGGGCCATACGCAGGGATTTCGCGATATGCCGCGCATCCTCCCCGGTTATGCTGTGTGTTTTACCGTCAATATGTTCTGTAAAAAACCAAGCCATAATACCGCCTCCATGGGTTTATCCGTACCTAATATAGCAGAGAAACCGCCGCTTTGCAAACGTGCTTCTTGTGAAAAACGGCAAAATTTGCGGCTTTTGTTGACAAATACGATTCTTCTGTTAAGATGTTACATGTTTTACGAAAAGAGGTTTTTGTATGACAGTCGCGGAATTTAACGAAATATTAAAAAAGGAATCGGTGAAGGACGAATCCCTGCCGGAGCTGCTCGTAACGGCGCTTACGGAAAAAGGCCTTCATGCCGCCTCGGCAGAAAGCTGTACGGGCGGGCTGGTATCCGCTCGTATAACAGGGGTTTCAGGCTCGTCAAATGTGTTCGACTGCGGCGTGTGCTCCTACGCAAACCATATTAAGGAGCAGCTGCTTCATGTATCCGGCGAGACGCTCAGAACCCACGGCGCCGTTTCTGAACAGACCGCACGGCAGATGGCGCAGGGCGTGCGCGCGCTTGCAAAGGCGGACATCGGCATTTCCACAACCGGCATCGCGGGCCCTACGGGCGGCACACAGGACAAGCCCGTCGGCCTTGTTTATATCGGCTGCAGCACCGCGCGGGAAACACAGGTAATCAAAGCGCAGCTTGACGGCGGCGGAAAGTACGGCCGCGCACAAATCCGCAAGGCGGCCTCTTCCATCGCGCTTTACCTTGCGCTCAGGGCGGCGCGGGCGTTAGCTTGAATTCTACACTTTTCCCGTCAAGGCGGACAGGCCTCCGAAAATGCGCGCGCATCGGCAAAATGCCTATTGCTTCGCAGTCGGTTTTATGCTAAACTGTAAACTTGATGGCAGAATGGCAGAGTATGCCTACCGCCGGTTTTTCCTATCATTTAACGGACGGAAACAATCGGGCCGAAAGCTGCCCGGACGTATTATCAATTTCATACTTTGAAAGATTGGAGTTGGTCCTATGGCAAGGTGCGCAGGCATTTTAATGCCGATTACCTCGCTTCCCTCCCCCTATGGCATCGGCTCTCTCGGAAAAGACGCGTACGATTTCGCGGACTTCCTGAAAGCCGCCGGCCAGAAAATCTGGCAGATACTCCCCGTGGGCCCCACGAGCTACGGCGATTCGCCGTACCAGTCGTTTTCCACATATGCGGGCAACCCGTATATGATAGACCTCGACACGCTCGTCAGGGAAGGGCTGTTAAGCCGGGACGAAATTGCGGGCCATGACTGGGGCGGCGACCCGGAAACGGTCGATTATGAAAAAATCTACAACGCGCGGTTCGACGTGCTCTATTCCGCCTTTTCTCAATTCAATAAAATAGCAGGCGAAAAGGAGCTGGAAGCGTTTGAGGCGTTTATCAAGGAAAACGCGGACTGGCTGCCGAACTACGCGCTCTACATGGCGGTTAAAAAGGGCTTCGACATGCGCTCCTGGCTCGAGTGGCCGGATGAAGACATCCGCATGCGCAAGCAAAAGGCCGTCGAGCAGTACCAGAAAAAATACGCGTATGAAATCCGCTTCTGGATGTTCGTACAGTTTAAATTCTTTGAACAGTGGACAAAGCTGAAGGAATATGTCAACTCGCTTGGCATTTCGATTCTCGGCGATATTCCGATTTACGTCGCGATGGACAGCGCCGACACCTGGGCGAACCCCGAGGTCTTCTGGCTCGACAAGGACAGGCACCCTGTCTGTGTCGCTGGATGCCCGCCCGACTATTTCTCCGCCACAGGGCAGCTTTGGGGCAACCCGCTGTATGACTGGTCGTATTTAAAGAAAACGAAATACGATTGGTGGTTCAAGCGCATTGCCGGTATTTCCAAGCTTTTCGATATAACAAGAATCGACCATTTCAGGGGCTTCGACTCCTACTATGCCATTCCCTATCCGGCGGAAAACGCAATTAACGGTAAATGGCTGGAGGGTCCAGGCATCAAATTTTTTGAGCTGATGAAAAAGAAGCTCGGCGAAATTCCAATCGTCGCGGAGGACCTTGGATTCCTGACCGACAGCGTTTTCAAGCTGCTGAAGGATTCGGGCTATCCCGGCATGAAGGTGCTGGAGTTTGCATTCGACAGCACCGAGGAAAACAATTACCTGCCGCACAATTACACGCAAAACAGCGTGGTCTATTCCGGCACGCACGACAACGACACCATCATGGGCTGGTTCAACACAGCCCAGCAGAAGGACGTGGACTTTGCGGTCAACTACTGCAATCTGTCCGAGGAAGAGGGCTATCACTGGGGTATCATCCGCACGGCATACCAGAGCGTAAGCGATTACGCGATTATACAGCTGCAGGATGTCCTGGGGCTCGGCAGCGAGGCAAGGATGAACATCCCCTCTACGCTGGGTGGCAACTGGGTTTGGAGAATCAAGCGCGGCGCCCTCACCAAGGAAGTAGCATATAGATTAAGGAAATTGTCTAAGACATACGGTAGACTGGAGGATGACGAATTAATGGACCAGAACAACATTATGGAGAATCTTATTCAGACAGCCAAGAACGCCTATTGCAAGAAGGTGGAGGAGCTTACTCCCGCCGAGCTGCACATGGCTCTTGGCAAGGCGATGATGGGCGAGATTGCCGACAAATGGGAACAGAGCAAGGAAAACCACGCAGACGCGCGCAGGGCCTACTACTTTTCCGCAGAGTTCCTGATGGGCCGCATGATGTACAACAACCTGTACTGCATGGGGATTCTCGACGACGTCAAGCAGATGCTCAAGGACCGGGGCGTGGACATCAACGTATTTGAGGACGTCGACGACGCGGCTCTCGGCAACGGCGGCCTTGGAAGGCTTGCCGCCTGCTTCCTTGACAGCGCGGCTACGCAGAACGTACCGCTCGACGGCTATGGCATCCGCTATAAGTACGGCCTGTTCAAGCAGCTGATTGAAAACGGCTTCCAGGTAGAGGTCGCGGACGACTGGCAGCATTTCGGCGACCCGTGGTGCATCCGCAGGGAAGAGGACATGGTGCAGGTCAAGTACGCCGACCAGGTGGTCAACGCCGTCCCCTACGACATGGCGGTCATCGGCTACGGTACCGACAACATCAACACGCTCAGGCTTTGGCAGGCGGAAGCGGTCAACAACTTTGATTTCCTTGCCTTTAACGACAGCAAATACACCGAAGCGGTCGCGGAGAAGAACGCGGCGGAAAACATCAGCAAGGTGCTTTACCCGAACGATAACAGCTACGAGGGCAAGGTACTTCGCTTAAAGCAGCAGTATTTCTTCTGCAGCGCTTCGCTTCAGGATATTATCAAGAGATATAAGAAAAAGAACGGCAGCGACTACGGCAAATTCGCGCAGCACTGCGCTATCCAGCTCAACGACACGCATCCCGTATGCGCGATTCCCGAGCTTATCCGCCTGCTTACTGCCGACGGCCTTACCTTCGACCAGGCGTTTGAAATCGCGCAGAAGACATTCGCCTACACCAACCACACCGTTATGGCCGAGGCGCTTGAAAAATGGAGCATCGACCTGATGAAGAGCGTTATCCCTGAGATTTACGCCATTATCGAAAAAATCGACGCAAGGCTCGTCAAGGACTTGACCGCAAAGGGCCTGAATGTTCCCGCACAGAATCAGCCGGAGGCTGAGGAAGCAGTGGAAGAGGCTGACGAAAAGGACGCGAAAACAGAAAAGAAGCCCGCGCCCGTACGCATGAAGCTCGACGACATGAGAATCATCGACGGAGGAGTCGTGCACATGGCAAGGCTTGCGATTTATGCCTCCAGCTTTACAAACGGCGTTGCGTGGATTCACACGGAAATCCTTAAGAACGACGTGCTCAAGGACTGGTACGCCATTTATCCCGAGCGCTTCCAAAACAAGACCAACGGTATCACACAGCGCCGCTGGCTGGGGCTGTGCAATCCGCAGCTTTCCAAGTTCATCACCGACAGAATCGGCGACGGCTGGCTTCGGAACCTCGACGAGCTCAAGAAGCTCGACGATATGATTGACGACAAGACGATTGCTGAGTTCAACGAAATCAAGGCCGAGAAAAAGGCGGAGCTTGCGGCTTACATGAAGCGTCACGACAACTTCGACGTCGACCCCTCCTTCATCTTCGACATTCAGGTCAAGCGCCTGCACGAGTATAAGAGGCAGCTTCTAAACGCGTTCTCCATCATGGACATCTACTTCAAGCTCAAGAGCGGCGAGCTCAAAAACTGGAACCCGACGGCGTTTATCTTCGGCGCGAAGGCGGCTCCGGGCTACGCCAGGGCGAAGGCTATTATCAAGTTTATCAACGAGATTGCAAAGCTTGTCAACAACGACCCCGACACCAAGGATAAGCTGAGGGTCATGTTTGTATCGAACTATAACGTCTCCTATGCGGAAAAGCTTACCCCGGCGGCCGACATTTCGGAGCAGATTTCCACAGCCGGCACAGAGGCCTCCGGTACAGGCAATATGAAGTTCATGCTCAACGGCGCGGTTACGCTCGGCACCTACGACGGCGCGAACGTAGAAATCGCCCAGCAGGCTGGTGAGGAAAACGAGTATATCTTCGGCGCGAGGGTCGAGGATATTAGCCGTCTCGCGAAGGAAGGCTACGACCCGAAAAAGCTTTACGAGTCGAACCCGGAGCTCAAAAAGGTCATCGACACGCTCATCGACGGCACGTTCGATGACGGCGGCAAGACGGGCGAGGGCAGCTTCAAGGAGCTGCACGAATCCCTGATTAACGGCGCCTCCTGGCACGCGGCCGACCATTACTACCTGCTTTATGACCTGCCGCTCTATGTGGAAGCCAAAATCAAGGCGAACAACGACTACAGCGACAGGACAGCCTTCGGCAGGAAGTGCCTGAAGAACGTCGCGAATGCCGGACAGTTCTCTTCCGACAGGACGATTCTCCAGTACGCTAAAGAGCTCTGGAAGCTTCAGTAATCATATATCAATTACATTTTTACGGCGGGACATATATGTCCCGTCGTATTTTTGTTCTTGTCCGATTGTTGATTGTGTATAAATTTCACTTGTTAATTTCAGGAATAAATGTTATAATATTCACAAGCTTAAACATTCGTTAGCTACAAATGTGGAGAAAGGATTGGATTTTATGAAGAAATTAAAAAAACATCTTACGGTCATTCTTGCTGTGGTGATGATGCTCACCGCACTGCCTGCCGGTGCTACAGTACTAGACCAATACGGAAGAAAGGGCGGCCTGCCCCTTCCCGCGAGCGTAAAGCTGCCGGAACGGGTTATGCAAAACCAAGGTTTCCCGGGGGACGAGCAGCATCCCGACTGGGACGGTTATTATCGGATTTATTATTTTCAGGCGCCGGAGGAATGGCTTGAACACCCGGAATATAAAGAGGAGGGCTTTGAAATCGGCCTTTACTGGTACTACGGCGTTGAAAGCTGTGGGCAATGGCCTGGCATCCCCGCAAAAAAGCTTGCAAACCGCGGTAATATCTATTATGCTGTTGTCCCCTCCTATGCAAATAATATCATCTGGAACAACGGCATAAACGGCGGCCTGCCCACTGACCCCGGCTACAACCATGAAAAAGCACAGGCTGCTTTTCAAACGATAGACCTAAATGTAGAAGACGGGATTTTCAATCAATTGGAAATTGATGATTTGTGCGGCTGCCTGTGCATTCCGGAAAAATCTTATGTCTCAGATCCGTTTACCGGTGAACCACTGAGGTATTGTATAGCGGACTGGGTATATTTTGACCCGAGGAATGGAAATATCTCTGAGCTGCCACTTATGATGGACGGAGCTCCCCTTTACGATGAAAATGGTTTTCCCATGAACCCATACTACGACATGGACTATAGCCGTACGCCCAATAAGGTTGATTTTACAGTCAACGACGTGCTGCAGATTCAGGAGTATCTCGCCGCGGTTTCTGACGAGCCGGGCTATGCGACGGATGCGGACCTCGACGGGAAAATCACCATTTATGACGCGCTGCTGATTCAAAAAATCATCGCGAAGGTCTGTGTATAATCTAGTCTGATTTCTTTACATAATACAAGAGGATAGATTTGTGAAAAAGCATTTATCTTTATTGCTTGCGGCACTGCTGCTGTTAACAGTGTTTACCGTTCCCGTTTACGCGGCGGACGATGTGACCGAACGCAATTTCATCAGCGGAGACTATGTTTGTTTTCTAGAGGACGACGGGACGGTGTCTGTTAACAGGTATACCGGCACGGAAAAAAATATTGTAGTACCTGAACAAATCGAGGGAAAAGACGTTACCAGTATTGGTCCAAACGCCTTTTTCTGCTCCCCAGCGGAAAGCATCCAAATTCCAAACGGGATTAAAACCATTCAAGGAAGCTCATTTTCTGACGCGAAAAACCTTACCAGTATAGTAATCCCCAATAGTGTAACCACTATTGGAGCGCGGGCGTTTATGAACTGTACAAAGCTCAAAAATATAACGTTTTCCAAAAATCTCACTTACGTCGGCCTGTCCTGTTTCTACAATACCGCCTGGTACGACAGCCTGCCTGACGGCCCTGTCTATATTAGTAAGGTGTTCTATCATTACAAGGGCGATATGCCGAAAAACACAAAGCTCACCTTAAAAAGCGGCACAATCTCTATTTCACAGCAGGCATTGATTGGCTGCGCAAACCTTGTTGGCATTACACTGCCGTCTGGACTGAAAGAAATCGGAACCGCGGCGTTTTCCGGCTGTACGGGGCTTAGAAGCATCGTCATTCCAAACGGATTGGAAAAGCTGGAAGGCAGCGTGTTTCATCAGTGCGTTAACCTTGAGCAGATTACGCTGCCCGATAGTATTACACAAGTGGGAACGGGGCTTTTTGAGGATACCAAATGGTTTAAAAACCAAAAGGACATTTTGATTTATGTGGGTAAGGTTGCTTACCGCTATAACGGGAACATGCCTGCAAACACCACAATCAAGCTGCGTGAAGATACCGTCGAGTTAAAGAGTGGTGTATTTGCAGGATGTGATAACCTTTCAAGTGTTATTCTTCCTGACACAATTCAGGAGATTCCGTCGAAGGCCTTTTTAAATTGCAGCAGCCTGAAAAGAATCGACCTTCCCGAGCAAATTACAACGATTGATGAAAATGCATTCCGTGGCTGCACTTCCCTGGCAAACGTAGCTTTACCTAAGGCGCTTACTTTTCTGGGAAGAGAATCCTTTTATGGCTGTACTTCCTTAGAAAGTATTTCCCTTCCTGACAGGCTCAAAAGCATAGAGTTCGGAACATTTAATTTCTGTTCCTCGCTTAGCAAAATAGAAATTCCATATGCAGTCCGTTATATATCCGATTATGCGTTTATGGGCTGCTTGAGCCTTCAAGCCGTATCCTTCCCTAAATATCTGTTAGAAATCGGGGAAAGCGCTTTTGAACAATGCAGTGCTTTAGAACAGATCGAATTGCCAAAAGATTTACAAAGGGTTGGGGCAAATGCCTTCTTGGACTGCGAAAAACTAAAAGACGTCTTATTCCGCGGCAGCAACACAGAAATAGGGGAGCACGCGTTTGGATATTACTGGACAATCAGCGAATATGGAGATAATTATATTGAAAAAGTTAAGGATTTCTCCATGTCTGGAAATGACGAATCTACCGCGCGGCAGTACGCAGAAGAAAACTCGATCTCATACAGCTTTGTCTCATACCCTGTCCAACGTGGCGACACTGACGGAGACGGGGAAATTACTACAGCAGACGTTTTGACCTTGCAGAAATATCTTGCCAAAATAATTGGCTCCGATGAAATTACGATGGTAAACAGCGATTCAGACTACAACGGAGAAATCGATACGAACGACGTGCTGCGAATTCAATTGTATCTGGCTAAAAAAATCGACGAACTGTAAGTACGCTAGCACAGTAAAAGCACCCCGAACCTTTAGGTTTTGGGGCGCTTTTTTAATCTTTCGTCTGTTTTTCTGAAAGAATCATCATTCGCTCGTCGATACGGATTCGATTTTCATAGCTAAGCTTTCTATAACGCGCAACCATGTTCGCCTCAGCCGGCGTAAGCTGTTCAATCGAATAAGGGTTTTCAATATCAGAGACACCCACCAGGTAATCAAGGCTGACATCAAATATTTTCGCCAAAGTAATCAATGTATCAATTCCTGGCTGTGTCAGCCCCTTTTCATATTTTGAAATCGCACTCGACCTCAGGCTCAGCTTTTGTGCCAGTTGTGTTTGTTTGAGTCCACTTTTCAAGCGCTGCTCTTTCAGTCTCTTGGCTAATTTCATTTAGTAACTCCCCTATGCCTTTTATTCAATAAGGTTACATTTAAAATTATAACACCGAATAAATAAAATTAAATATTTCTATCTTATTCGGTATTATTTCCTCTAAATTTTTTCAATAGGAGAATTTTTTCATCTTTTAAAGACAAAATCACCCTTTTAATTCTTTTCTTCTATTTTATTATATAGATTTCTGGTTTTATTTGCCGGAATAAGAAAATTCCTCTTACTTTTTGTTTTTTAAGTTAAAAAAGCGCCATGTACAAAATTGTACATGGCGCTCTGTTAAGCTTATTTATTCATAACAAAAATACATACCTTCACGGTAATCGTAAATACCGCTGCCCTGAACAAACCCAGCTTGATAAATAACACTTTCCGGTACATACCGCGCGCCGTCAAGAATTTTCTTTGCATTGGCATAGCACCGGTCAATGGCCTTCTTCGTCCAGGAATCGCTTGCCTTCGGCAGGCTTACTCCCGTCCAGCCCATTGTACCATATGCGCCGGGCCTTGTAATGACGCCGCGTATACTATTGGGGAAACTTGGGTGAGCGACATGGTTCATAACCACACTGCCGACCATCAGCTGCAGCTTATCGCTGCAATAAAGCGCTCCTGCCTCTTGATACAGAACTGCCGCAAGGCAGAACAGGTCGTCGTCTGTATAGCCCTTTTTGACAGTAACCTTGCACGTAGCCTTCGCTCCGCTGCCGTCCTTTGCCGTACAGGTGATGGTTGCCGTGCCGGCGCCCACTGCTTTGAGCTTTCCGTTTTTGTCCACCGTAGCAACCTTCGTGTTGCTTGACTTCCAGCTAACCGCCTTATTGGCTGCATTGGAGGGAGAAACTGTTGCCTTAAAAGTTCCCGACCTACCGACATTCCAGCTAATTGCGGAGGTATTCAGCTTGATGCTCTTGACCGGCTGGTAAACCGTCACCTTGCAGGTTGCTTTTTTCCCGCTGCCGTCCTTCGCAGTACAGGTGATAGTCGCCGTGCCGGCGCCTACCGCTTTGAGCTTGCCGTTTTTGTCTACTGTTGCAACCTTCGTGTTGCTGGAGCTCCAGGAAAGCGCTTTATTCGTTGCGTTGGAGGGGGAAACCGTAGGCTTGTATGTCCCCTGCCTTCCTACCGGCCATTTAATAGAATACGTGTTTAAAGCGACCTTACTCACCGGCTTGTAAATTTCGACATTGCAGGTATTCGTGGCAAGCTTTTCTCCCGTGTTTTTGGCAGAAACGGTACAGGTAACCGTCGTAGTTCCGGGCCCTACCGCCTTGAGCTTGCCGTTTGCGTCGACCGTGGCGATTTTCGTATTACTTGACGTCCAAGTAATCTTTTTAGCGCCGAGCACGTTGCTGGTAATTTTTGCTTTGTAGCTGCCTGTTTTACCTACAGGCCATTTCAGCGCGTAGCAGTTGAGAGAAACGCCTGTCTTTCCTTCGTTCACCTTGATAACGCACTCGTCGGCAGCCTTAACCGGCATGTTCTTTTCTACCTTGCAGGTAACGGTCGCGGTACCGGCGGAAACGGCGGTAACCACACCGTCCTGATTAACCCTGGCCACCTTTGGATTGCTTGATTTCCATTCAAGATTGTCTGTTTTTACCCCTGCGGGCAGCGCAGCCGTACCGACCGGACGCGAAGCGCCTTCTGTCAAAACGTACGTCTCCTGCGCAAGTTTTACCGTGTTATTCATCGTTTGGGCTGATACCGGAATACAGCCAAGGCTGCAGACCAGAAGGCACAAACATAAAATTACAGAAATTGTTTTCTTCATCATAACAAAAGCTGAGAGATTGTCTCCCCCATTCACTCCTTTTTGACTCTGAATTTGCCGCGCCGTAACGCAACGATTTATAG
>UQHH01000032.1 GCA_900540865.1 uncultured Oscillospiraceae bacterium | reverse complement strand
TCTCGTGGGCTCGGAGATGTGTATAAGAGACAGTGGTGACACAATGGCAGAGAAAAAACTCGTCCGTTTACAGAAGATGCTTGCCGACTGCGGCGTTGCGTCAAGGCGGAAATCGGAACAGCTCATAGAAGAGGGCAGCGTCAAGGTAAACGGCAGGGTCGCGCGTATCGGCGATAAGGTGGACCCGATGAACGACAAGGTGCTCGTCAAGGGCAGGAAGGTATCGGGACGCAGCAAAACGAAGCATTATTACATTATGCTGCACAAGCCGCGCGGCTACGTGACGACCATGAGTGACGAAATGGGCAGGAAATGTGTGGCGGAGCTTGTAGAGGACGTACCCGCGCGGATTTATCCGGTGGGACGGCTCGACAGGGAATCGGAAGGCCTGCTGCTGATGACGAACGACGGGGAATTCGCCAATAAGGTAACGCATCCCGCGAAACACGTCTATAAGGTATACCGCGTAACGGTCCGCCCTGAAATCACCGAGGAGCAGGTAACGCAGCTGTGCGCCGGCATGGTGATAGACGGCAGGAAAACCGCCCCGTGCGAGGTGCATGTCATAACGAAAAAAGAGGGGCGCTGCGTGCTGGAGATTATACTGCGCGAAGGCCGTAACCGCCAAATCAGAAAAATGTGCGAGCAGCTGGGCCTTACCGTGCCGCGCCTGAAACGTACGGCTATCGGGCAGGTCAAGCTCGGCATGCTCCCACAGGGCAAATGGCGTGAGCTGACCCAGGACGAGGTAAAGCGCCTGACCGCGGCACCGAATACTACGGTAGACAGGTAAAGAAAGGACGGAAAGCCGATGCTATGCGTTAAACCGCAGGACGACCCCAATATTGTACAGGCGGTTCTAAAACAATTCCAGCTATCCGTGCCTGAGCAGGCGGGCAGGCTTTTGACCGCCGAGGAACAGGGAAAAACGCTTGGGTTCGTTTACGTCGAACAAAAAACGGACAGGCTGTTTTTGCATGTGTTTGAAGTGACGGACTGTGCCGATTATGGTCATCCGGCAGGGGAAGACCTGGAAATTGCGGAATATCTTGTCCGCGCGGCGGGAAACTATGCGTACAACAGGCTGCTTCCGGTGCTGGAATGCGCGCGCATTCCGGCCTTGCCGCTGCTTCGGCAATTTGGATTTAAGCAATTTGACCAGAATTATCGGCTTGCGCTCGAAGTATTGTTCAAAAAGTGCGAAAATTGCGGCGGAACGTGATTTTGCTTGTAGTTCCCGGCCGATTTATTTATAATAAAATCGTATAGCTTTCTATTTTTGGCAGGATGAACGGAGGATTACGGATGAATAAAGCAGACAAACAGCAGATGCTTGCAAATGCAAAGGCTGAACTTTCACAAACAGCGGCTTATAAAACGCTGGTGGCCTTTTTTGACGAGGGCCAGTTTTCCGAGGTAGACGCTCTTACGGTATCCGAAAACGGGTTTACAGAAGGGATTGCGGCATACGGTACGGCAAACGGATGCCCCGTGTTTGCGTTTGCTCAAAACAGCGACATCGCCGGAGGCGCAATGTCGAAGGCGCAGGCCGCAAAGCTTAAAAAGCTTTACGACATGGCGGAGAAAACAGGGACGCCCATCGTCGGGTTTTACGATTCGGTCGGCGCGCGCCTCAAGCAGGGCGCAGATATGCTCTCCTCTTTCGGAAGTATCTTAAACAGCATCGGCACGCTGTCGGGCGTCGTTCCGCAGATTTCCGTCGTGCTCGGCCCCTGCCTTGGCACCGCGGCGCTTTGCGCCGTGAGCGCGGACTTTGTCATCCTCTCCGAGAAAGCGGAGCTTTCCCTCAATACGGACGGACAGGCCGTTTCTGTCAAGGAAAACGCAAAACAGGGAATCAGCCATATTACGGCAAAGGATACGGCGGACGCGGTCGCACAGGCAAAAAATCTGCTTGCGTACCTGCCTGCCAATAACCTGAGCGTCGCGCCGGTTGCCGACGCGTTTGACGCGGCTGACGCGCATTCAGGCGATGTCATGCAGTCCGTTTTCGACAGTGACAGCCTTTTTGAGCTTCAAAAGGAGTATGGGCAGGGCGTTGTAACGGCGTTTGCAAGGCTTTATGGCAGCAGTGTCGGCGTAATCGTAACAAACGGCGGCGTAATGAGCGGAGAGGCCTGCGAAAAGGCGGCGCGTTTTGTGCGCTTCTGTGACGCGTTTGCGCTCCCGGTGATTACCTTTGCGGATTGTGAAGGCTTTAAAAACGTAAAGGACGCCGCTAAGCTTACAGCTGCCTACACGGACGCTACGACCATCAAGACGACGGTCATCACGGGCGAGGCGTACGGCGCGTTTTATATGGCGGTCGCCGGAACCGGCGCGAACACCGATTTGACGCTCGCGTGGACGGACGCTTCCGTTTCCGCGCTTGCTCCCATCACCGGCGCATCCATTGTATGGGAAGATAAAATGAACGTTCCCGCAAACGAGCGGAAAGCGCTCGTCGAGGAATATAAAAATACCCAGTGCAGCGTATTCCAGGCGGCGGCACAGGGTTATGTGGAAAACGTCATCAACCCGGAGGAAACCCGCCAAAACCTTTTTGCGGCGCTCGATATGCTCGCTGGCAAGCGTGTGACGACCCTTCCGAAGAAGCACGGCACAATCTAAACCTGTCATTTATTATCTGTTTTATTATAAATTAATCTGTTAAAAGGAATGATACATGATGAAAAATTTGAAGATTACCGTAAACGGAACGGCTTACGACGTGCAGGTTGAAGAGGTCGGCGCTTCTTCCGCCCCCGCGCAGGCTTCCGCGCCTGCGGCGGCAGCTCCCGTCAAAGCGGCGGCGCCTGCTCCCGCACCGGCAGCTCCCTCTGACGGAGAGCCTGTAAAGGCTCCGATGCCCGGCACCGTGGTTTCCATTAATGTGGCGCCCGGCCAGAATGTCGCGGAGGGCGACGTGCTCCTCGTTTTTGAAGCGATGAAAATGGAAAACGAAATCATGGCGCCCAGAGCCGGCGTTATCGCGGGCGTGAATGTAAGCAAGGGCGAGAGCATAGAAGCCGGTACTGTGCTTATTACACTGAAATAACCGACGGGGCTTTCACTTTATACCGGAAAGGATTGGATTACACATATGGCTAAGAAAATTCTCATAACCGAGACAGTCCTGCGCGACGCGCACCAGTCGCTGATTGCCACCAGGATGTCGACGGAAGAAATGCTGCCCATTCTGGACAAGCTCGACAAGGTCGGATTTCATTCCCTTGAATGCTGGGGCGGCGCGACGTTCGACTCCTGCCTGCGCTTTTTAAACGAAGACCCGTGGGACCGTC
The DNA here is from genome assembly GCA_900540865.1 of uncultured Oscillospiraceae bacterium. GTDB lineage: Bacteria > Bacillota > Clostridia > Oscillospirales > Acutalibacteraceae > Scatavimonas. The sequence continues at coordinate 24,317 of UQHH01000032.1, read as the reverse complement.
TGCGCACCATCCGCCAGCATTGCCCGAACACCAAGCTGCAGATGCTGTTCCGCGGCCAGAATATGCTTGGATACCGCCACTACGCGGACGACGTTCTTGAATATTTCGTACAGCGTTCCGTTGCAAACGGCATCGATATTATCCGTATTTTTGACGCGCTCAACGACATCAAGAATTTAAAGACCGCCATTAAAGCGGCGAAAAAGGAAGGCGCGCACGCGCAGGTCGCTATTTCCTATACGACCGGCCCCGTATTCAATACGCTTTATTATGTGGATTACGCAAAGCGTATTGCGGACGCGGGAGCCGATTCCATCTGCATCAAGGACATGGCGGCGCTTTTGACCCCATACGAGACGAGGAAGCTCGTCGGCGCCATCAAGGCGCAGGTAGACCTGCCCATCCAGCTCCACACGCACTATACGTCCGGCCTTGCCTCCATGTGCCTGCTCAAGGGTATTGAGGCGGGCGCCGATATTATAGACACGGCAATGTCGCCGCTCGCGCTCGGCACCTCCCACGCGCCGACCGAATCGATGGTCGCCGCGCTTAATGGCACCGAGTACGATACAGGCCTCGACCTGGTTCTCTTGAACGAAATCAGGGACTACTTTATGACCCTGCGCCAGAAGTACCTTGACAACGGCCTGCTCGACCCGAAGATGCTTGCGGTCGACGCAAACGCGCTGATTTACCAGGTACCGGGCGGTATGCTTTCAAACCTGCTGTCCCAGCTCAAGCAGGCGGGTAAGGAAGACCAGCTTACAGACGTGCTCCAGGAGGTTCCGCGCGTCAGGGAAGACGCCGGCTATCCGCCGCTCGTTACGCCGACCTCTCAGATTGTCGGTACACAGGCGGTGTTCAACGTCATCACCGGCGAGCGCTACAAGATGTGTACCAATGAATTTAAGGATTTGGTCGCTGGAAAATACGGCTCCACGCCGATGCCGGTAAAAGCGGAATTCCGCAAGAAGATTATCGGCGACGAAAAACCTGTAACCTGCCGCCCCGCGGATTTACTCGAGCCGGAGCTTGATAAGCTGCGCGCTGAAATCCCGCAGTGGATTGAGCAGGAAGAGGATGTTCTGTCCTATGCGCAGTTCCCGAAGGTCGCGCTTGATTTCTTTAAGAAACGCCGTGACAAGATGGCGGGCATCGACAGCAGGCATGTGGATATGGAGAATAAGGTACATCCGGTCTGATAAAACTGTTTGCGCCTTTGTCGGAACAAGTCAAAAAAGAACAGGTTTTGTCGACTTTTTATAATATAAAAGAAAAAATATCGCGGTGCGTTTTGTTGTTTTTAACAATAACGCACCGTTTTCTTTCTGAAGTTAGGTGAAAAATATACACATCCAATAAAAATCAAACATATTTCGTCTGTACAGAATGCTTAATTTTCGTTTATTTTATACATGCTTAAAGTTTCGCAAACTTAAAATACCGTCAAAATAAATATTGACAATATACTTATAAAAATAGATAATAATGTTGTAAGGGGGGTGCAAATTGTTTCATCATACAATTTGTACCTTCAGTGGGAATTGGGACAGGAAAAGAGTGAGGTTTCACTCGGTTTAAAGTGGAGATAGAGTAAGGAAAATTCTATAACAGGTAATCCAGAAATATGGTATTACATTCAAAAACAATTGTAGAAGATGATGAATCTTTTATAAAATGAGTGAATATACATATGGCATGGATCAAGTTACTCGAAACCATATCCACTTTAAAAAACGGGGTGTAAACATGAAAAAACGGTATCTACGCGCAGGACTTACTCTGATCCTTTCGTCCACGGTCCTTATGTCTTCCTTTGGCGCGGCCGCACAGGCCGACACAGGGCAGCAAAAAGGCGGTACAATTCTTTCGGATGGGGTTACGCAAACCGACGTTGTTTACAGCAGCGCCTATCTTGATTATCTGTCTGCCGCAGAGCGGGGGGATACGGAAAAATACGGCGATGTCGTCCCCGACAGCATTCCTCCTATGGACTCTGCCGCGGTAACGAGCAGCCAGTACCTTTCCGGTATTTCTCAGGAAACGTTCGAAGCGGTCTATGACCCGCGAACATCTGGCTTGGTTACTCCTGTAAAAGACCAGGGCCTCAGGGCCAATTGTGGTATTTTCAGCGCGCTTGCCAGTATGGAATCCTTTGCGATTAAGCCGAACAAGCTTGATAAAGCCTACGATTTGTCCGAAAACTATTTTGATTATATGCTGGGCTCCAACACGTTCGGCAATGACGTATTTAATCCCTATGCTATAACCTACAGGCCCATTGGAGTCAATTATAATTATGGTGTAAACTCACAGGAGATTTTTTATTCAGCCGTCCTTAGGGGTTCAATTCTTGAAAGTGAATTTCCTTATACACCCAGATCCACTGTAGTGCTGGAGGATGACTCTATTTTTCAAACGAACCCTTCCGCCTATCTGTATGGATATGTATATAAAAAAGGCTACCTAAAAGAAAGCCTTACGCCTGAGGTCATGCAGAACAGGGTACAGGAAATCAAGCGGCTTGTTAAAGATTTTGGCGGGTGTGTGCTGGACTATAGTTCTGCCGGCAACCATACCAATACGTCAAAGCTGCCGTACTGCACCTATATGCCTGTTTCAGAGGCGTTTGAACAGGTCGTAGAGCCGGGTCATTCCGTTTATATTATTGGATGGGATGATAATTTCAGTAAAGATAATTTTACATTGAAGCCGGAAAATGACGGCGCGTTTCTAGTTAAAAATACCGGCCAAAGCGACAGTGTATGTTACCAATATGTTTCTTATGAAGACTACTTTGTCTGCAGCGGCGCGTTAAAGACGGTTTCTGATATGTCGTCGGCAAAGAGATATGAAAACATCTACAGCCATACGTTGACGAACCCGATAGAATCATACGTAAAAAATCCCCAGCAAGCGCCTCTTTATGCAAATGTTTATGACCTGCAGGGCGATAGCGGCCAGCAGCTCGAGGCGGTCGGCGTCTATACTTTATATGAAAATACCCAAATTAAGATATATGTAAATCCCTTGGATGGCACGCTGTCAAACACAGGCCTCATTGAAGCCTACAGCGGTACCATCAAAACGCCGGGCTACACGACGGTTACGCTCAACACTCCGGTTTCCCTTGCAAACTCCAGTGGCAAATACGCCGTTGCGGTCAAGGTGATGACCCAAAATCCAGGAAAACCTAATATTTACAGCGTGCCAATCGAACTGAAAAATTATCAGCATCCGAAAGACCCGCTGCAATGGACCTATCGTCCCTCCACGCCGGGAACGAGCTTCCTTTCTGTAAACGGCGGTACGACGTGGGAGGACTGGACAGCCAAGCAGGAGACGGGCCACAGGAATTTTTGTTTGAATGGCTATACGAATCCCATTACAACGCAAAACAGCGAAACGCTCGACATAAAGTTTTATAAGCCGTCGGGCTGGGATAATAATATAACGATTAAGCTCTGGAACGTAGAGGCGGCAAAAGCCGGGAGCTTCGCAATGACCGATTTGGGCGGCGGCGTGTTCGGCTATACCGCAAGCGGCCTTACAAGGGCGACATTCTCCATTTCTGACGGTGCCGGCCATGTGAGCGCGCAGGCTGACGCAAGCGGCAAAGTAACCTTTGCCGAGAACCGAATTGTCAAAAGGGCAGCTTATCCAATAAAAATTTCGTTTAAAAAGCCAGTAAATTGGAACGATACCGTCAAAGTTTACTATTATAGTAATAACGAGGATGAAGTGGAGCTGAAGTACTGGCCCGGTTTTGCCATGCACAACGACGGCGGCGGCTGGTTCAGCTACACCATAACCGATATGGACGACGTCCGCCTGCTCTTTACAGACGGCACGTCCCGCCAGGAGCCGGCCCTGCTCCAGCCCGGCTATGAAGTAAAATCAGGGCAGAATTTTATCTATCAGGACCGGGAAGTTTTCTATGAGGACAATACGCCGCTTGACGTACAGTTCCGTAAGCCCAGTTCTTGGGGAAGCAATGTTTATATTCAATTGCTCGACCGTTCCTCTTCAAAGCTTGCGATGACCTGCAATGAAGACGGAATCTACGAATACAAAGACGCGGATTTGACGGCAAGCAACATCATTATCAGCGACGGCAGCGGTCATCAGACAGCCACGCTCAAGGCCGCGGGCCTTGTCACAGTCAAGGATAACCACGTGTTCGCGAGGCCGAAAAAACCCATAGAAGTGTATTTCCGCAGGCAAACGAGCTGGTGGAAAGACATTAAAATTTACTACTATTCAAAAGCGAGCTATACAGACCTTACCGGCTGGCCCGGAACGAGCATGACGAACATAGGGCTGTGGTGGTACCAATACACCATAACCGACATGGATAACATACGCGTCATGTTTACAGATGTGACCAATCAGCTCCCCGGACCGGGGAAGGACGGCATTGCTTTACGCTCGGGCGAACGGCTCGTGGTCAATAAAGATGGCACGTATCGAATTGAATCGACTGATCAAGAGGTGATTTTAGATGAATATTAAAAGAAATCTAAAAGGGGTGGCAGGCGTCTGCCTGGTCGTGATGCTTCTGATTTCTTCCTTCAGTATCACGGTATCCGCCCAGGGCGGCGACCCTGCACCTCAAGAATCTGACCCAAAACTGGAATTAAGGATGCTTACGGGTAATATTAACAATATTACGCCATGGATTTTAAATTATTGCGATGAAACGGCGCCCGCGTATTCCGTTTATCAAATTGCCTATCAAACCGCAAAGGAAATTTGTGACGGCAAGCTTGAAGCAAACCAGCAGCAAATAGACGAGGCGACGGAGAACCTGCGTGCCGCATATCTTGCTCTGGGGACCATGTTAAGCTGCGAAGAAGAACAGGTTGAAGATTTGCAGTTAGATCTTTTGCGTTCACGTTCCTATATAGATATGTGCATCTTTACCGGGATTCCTCTGCCCAACGATATTACTGCCGCGTCCTATAATCGAATGCGGGCAGCTTATGATACCATTGGATGGGCGGCTGATAATCAATCAGAGCCGGAAGAATTGCTAGGCGCCGTAAGAACGCTGCAGGAGGCGATTGCCTCGATGGAGATAAACGACGCGGACTATTCCGCACTGCGTGCGGCCTTGCTGGAACAATATGACATACAGGAAGTTTCTTGGAAATATACAAAAAATTCCTATAACAGATATGCGAACACGTGCGTTATTGTCTATCAGGAATTTGGCAGTATTCCAACACAGGAAGAAGCTGACGAAATGCTGGCAAGAGTCGAAGCGGCAAAAGCGGCGCTTGTATTAAAGGGCGACAACGACCACGACGGTAATATCAACATCGGCGATGTGACAAATATCCAGAAAAATATGGCGCGTATTGAAGTTTTGGAGGGCGACGCACATGATGCCGCCGACGTAAACTGCGACGGCGAAATCAATATGCAGGACGTCATCCTGTCGCAAAAATTTATTGCGAAAACAATTGACCGTTTTCCCGATTATTCAGCCGCATAAAATTTATCTTCTATTTAGATTCATAAATTCCTCATGAAATTATTTCCGGTGCGCGGGTTCTGCGAAAGCAGGGCCCGCGTTTTTTCTGTTGCCGCTTTATGCGTTTTGTGTTACACTGGACGGGTAAAATTCGGTTGCGGGAGGCTGCGATGAAAAAACTGGGGATTGTTGTGCTTTGCTCGCTGCTGTTTTTCCTGAATTCGTGCAGCCTCGAAAGCGGCCAGAATGAGGCGGTAACGCAAAAGCTATTCGGTATGGATACGGTCGTTGATATTACCGTGTACGGGGAAAACGCGCAGCAGGCTGTTACAAAAGCGAACGAAGAGCTTGTACGGCTTGAAAATCTGCTTTCAGTTACAAAGGATGAAAGCGATATTACAAAAATCAATCAGAATGCCGGAACAAAAACCGCCGTATCTGCGGAGGTAATGCGAATTTTATCAAAGGCACAGACGGTATCGAAGCAAACCGGCGGAATTTTCGATGTGACCGTATATCCGGTTGTGAAAGCATGGGGCTTTACAACAGACGAACGCCATGTCCCAGATGAGCGAACGCTCCAAGCGCTTTTGCCCCATGTGGATTATAATAAGCTGTTGCTCGATTTCGACGAAAACACCGTCAGCATGGAACAAAATATGGCGGTTGATTTGGGCGGGATTGCAAAGGGCTATGCGTCGCAGAAAATAGCGGATACGCTGAAACAAAACGGGGTACAAAGCGCCATATTGAATCTTGGCGGCAACGTACAAACCATCGGGAGGAAGCCGGACGGGAAAAATTGGGGAGTGGCGGTGGAATATCCCGGAACGCAGGAGCATTTTGCCAGGGTAGATGTAGGGGAAACCTCGCTCATTACCTCTGGCGCGTACCAACGTTATTTTGAAGAGAACGGAAAAAAATATCACCATATCATTGACCCGCGCACAGGTATGCCCGCGGACAGCGGGTTGAAATCCGCAACGGTCGTCTGCGGCGACCCCGTTGTGGGCGACGCGCTTTCGACCGCTTTGTTTATCATGGGAACGCGGGGTGCGCAGGAGTATTATAACCAATACGGTGGCTTTGACTATATCCTTTTGACCGAAGACGATGAGGTATATATTACAAAAGGAATCGAAAAACGGTTTTCCTTGTCAAGCGGGTATCAGAACTTAAAGCTTCATGTTGTATCAAAGGCGGCTTCATAAACGAAGCCGCCTTTTGCTGTCGGGAAACATTTTGACTGGTTTATGCAACATTCATACCTGTTTATAGGCTTGAAAGCGGTTATAATGTAGCTGTAAGGGAAAGATGGCCGGAACAGCAGTGAAACAGCTTATCGAAACAGGAGGAACAAACCATGGGCATCGTTTTTCACGAGGATAGCAAGACCTTTCATCTTTATAATAAAGAAATCAGCTATATTTTTACTATTTTAAAAAACGGCTCGCTCGGCCAGCTGTACTTTGGAAAGTATATCCGCGACAGGGCGGATTTTTCCCATTTGCTTGAGCTGCAGTACAGGCCGCTTTCACCGGGCGTATTCGAGGAGGACAAGTTTTTCTCCCTCGACCAGATTAAGCAGGAATATCCAAGCTACGGTTCGAGCGACTACCGGCGTCCCGCGTTTGAAATCAAACAGCCAAACGGCAGCAATATATCGGCCTTCGCCTACCGTTCGCACCGCATTTTCGATGGAAAAGAGCCTCTTGCGGGTCTGCCCGCCACGTATGTGGAGCAAAAAGAAGAGGCGCAAACGCTTGAAATTACCCTGGAGGACGAGCTGCTCCATATGGAAATCGTTTTATCCTATACGGTTTTTGAGGATTACGCCGCTGTCGCGCGAAGCGTAAGGTTTACCAACAAGGGCGCGGCTGAATACGATTTGACGGCTGCAATGAGCATGAGCATTGATTTGCCCGACTGTAATTATGAATGGATACAGCTCAGCGGGGCTTGGTCGCGTGAACGCAGCATTAAAAAAAGGAAGCTGCAGCAGGGCGTACAGGCAATCGACAGTGCGAGAGGGAATTCCAGCCACAACCATAACCCGTTTGTCGCGCTGGGACGACCGAACACAGACGAATTTGCAGGGGAGGCGCTCGGCTTCAGCCTCGTTTACAGCGGGAATTTTCTTGCCCAGGCGGAGGTCGATACGTACGATGTAACGCGCGTAATGCTTGGAATTAATCCGTTTGCGTTCACCTGGCATCTGGCGGCAAATGAAAGCTTCCAGACGCCGGAGGCGGTTATAGTCTATTCGGACAAAGGGTTCAACGGTATGAGCCAAACCTTCCACAAGCTATACGGGAAGCGGCTCGCGAGAGGAACCTGGCGTGATAGGGTCCGCCCAATCCTCATCAACAACTGGGAAGCCACCGTGTTCGATTTTGATGAGGAAAAAATCCTCAGCATCGCAAAGAAAGCGAGCGAGGTTGGGGTCGAAATGTTCGTGCTCGACGACGGATGGTTCGGGCAGCGCAACGACGACCGGCATGGACTAGGAGACTGGACGCCAAATTTGCAAAAGCTCAAAAGTGGTATCAGCGGCCTTTCGCGCAAGGTGGAAGAGATGGGGATGAAGTTCGGGCTTTGGTTTGAGCCGGAAATGGTCAACAAGGAAAGCGAATTGTACCGCTGCCACCCAGACTGGCTGCTTCAAACGCCTGGCAGGAGCCTTTCCCACGGCAGAAACCAGTATGTGCTCGACTTTTCCCGTCCGGAGGTCGTAGACTATATCTACGAGAGCATGTCAAAGGTCCTTGACGAATCGAAAATTTCTTACATTAAGTGGGATATGAACCGCTGTATTTCGGAATGCTACAGCGCGGCGCTGCCGCCGCAGCGACAGGGCGAGGTGTTCCACCGCTATATTCTCGGCGTTTACCGTTTATACGAAAGGCTGATTGAAGCGAACCCCAATATTTTATTTGAATCCTGCGCAAGCGGCGGCGGGCGCTTCGACCCGGGAATGCTTTATTACGCGCCGCAGTGCTGGACGAGCGACGACACGGACGCGGCGGAGCGTATCAAAATCCAGTACGGGACGTCGATAGTTTATCCCGTAAGCAGTATGGGCGCACATGTATCGTCGGCTCCTAATTGGCTGACCTCTCGCTATACGCCGGTAAAAACACGCGCGGACGTCGCGTTCTTCGGCGCGTTCGGCTATGAGCTCGACCTCAATACGCTGGCGCAGGAGGAATTCAGCCAGGTAAAAGAGCAAATCCGGTTTATGAAACAGAACAGGGAGCTGCTTCAGTTTGGCACCTTCTACCGCCTGGAAAGCCCATTTGATGGGAATTGCGCGGCCTGGATGGTGGTATCGGACGATAAAAGACAGGCAATCGTTGCGGTATACCGTTTTTTAAACGAGGTCAACACCCATTACAGAAGGCTCAGACTCCACGGCCTTTGTGAAGATATGCTTTATGAAATAGAGGAGTCGGGCTTATCCCTTTACGGGGATGAGCTGATGAACGCCGGCCTTGTTACAAGCGATTCGAGCTCCGGCGAGCCGCAGCCCGGGGATGAGCGCGCATACGACTTCTATTCGCGCCTGTACCTGCTGCGCGCAAAATAAATAATTCCGATACATGATAAAAGGTCGGCATGATGCCGTCCCGTCAGGTTTTAAATATCGTCGAGCTTTTTTGCATGATGTGAAATTTCCTTCACAAGCGCTTTATGATGTGCTTTCCTGTACTCGCTCGGCGTCTTGCCCGTTTTATTTTTAAAGGTCTTGGCAAAAACGAGCGGGTCCCTGTAGCCGCAGGAAAGCGCGACGCTTTCGACTGAAAGCTCTGTAAAGGAGAGCAGCTCCCGCGCGCGGGTAATGCGGAACGCGGTCAGGTATTCCTGGGGGGATTTTCCCGTAACCTCGCGGAAGAGTCGGTACAGGTAGCTCCGGCTGACAGCCGTATATCCGGCCACATCGTTTATTCTGATGGGATTTGAATAGTTGTTCTGGATAAACTCGACCGCTTTTTTAACATAAAGGTTGCTTTTATTCGTTCGTTTTTCCGCGCCGGGAATGGAAACGGAGGCCTCCGCAAGCACGGAAAAAAAGTCGAGCAGCAGGCTTTGCAGCTTAAATTCATTGTGGGCGCCGAAGGTATTCCGTCCGAGCATTTCAAGTACGATTTCCTTCAAGCGCTCTCCCTGGCCGCAGGTAAATACCGGCTCGCCCGCAAGCCCCGCGTCCTTTAAATACTCCTGGACGTTGGCGCCGCCAAAGCCCACCCAGAGATAACGCCAGGGCGTATCCCTGTCGGCGCGGTAAAAGGTTTGTACGTCAGGCGGAATCAAAAAGCCCTGACCCGCGCACAGCTCGTAGGTATTTCCGTTAATCTGGTAAATACCCTTTCCCTCTAAAATATAATGGAGGATATAATTCGGGCGGACCGCGGGTCCGAAGCTGTGGAGCGGCTCGCATTTCGCATAGCCGCAGAAACACAGGTAAAGCTCACGGAACATCCTGTCCGGCAGCTGCATGACATACGCGTCCTCCATTACCCCAGCTCCTATCTGCTAATTTCTGTCTTTATTTTAGCCGTTTTTTCTGTTAAAGTCTATATTAGAAAGGAATAGAAAATGAAAAGAGGCGTTTTGTGTGTATCAAATTGAAAAGAAACCGTTTGGAACCGCGCCGGATGGGAAGGAAGTCTTCCTGTTTACTTTAACAAACGAAAACGGTATGCGTGCTGAAATCTTGAATTACGGCTGCGCCGTGCGCGCTTTATATGTACCGGACAGAACGGGTGTGCCGACTGATGTGGTGCTCGGCTATGACGGGCTTGACGGCTATGTCCGTCAGGACAAATATCTTGGAAGTATTGCGGGGCGCGTTTGCAACCGTATAGCAAACGGGGTGTTTGCGTTAAACGAAAAGGAATACCGCCTTGCCTGCAATAACGGAAAAAACCATCTGCACGGCGGCATACAGGGCTTTGATAAAAAGGTGTTTACTCCGGAAATACAGGGAGAGAAGCTTTGCCTTTGTTATACCAGTCCCGACGGGGAAGAGGGCTATCCCGGAACGCTCAGGGTTACGGTAACATACGTGCTTACACAGAACAACGCCCTGCGTATTTCCTACAGAGCCATCAGCGATAAAGACACGCTTTGCAGCCTGACGAACCACTCCTATTTTAATCTCGACGGCTGCGCGGGCGGCACGGTCCTGAAGCAAAATGTCAGAATCAACGCCGATTTTTACACGCCGGTCAGTCAAACCCTGATACCAGACGGCACGCTGGCAACGGTAGAAGGTACGCCGCTCGACCTGCGAGCAGCCGTGCCCATTGGCAGCCGTATTGGGGCGGAGCATTCTCAATTTGTATTTGCGGGCGGGTTTGATTTTAACTATGCGGTTAACGGCCAAGCGGGGCAATTTCGCGAGGCGGCATACGGAGAAAGCCTGAAAAGCGGTATTACGTTGTCCGTGTGGAGCGGGCTGCCGGGCATACAGTTCTATACGGGGAATTTTTTGGAGGGTGCGCCTGCCGGAAAGAGAGGCGTCTCATATCATAATGGCGATGGCTTTTGCCTGGAAACACAATATTTTCCCGACGCTGTAAACCATCCTGATTTCCTTTCTCCGTTTTTACCGGCGGGAAAAGAGGCCGAAGCTGTTACCGAGTACCGCTTTGGTATAATTGAATAAAAGAAAGTGAACGGCGGGGCGCAATTTTGTTTTTGCATCCCGCCGCTTGTATTTTTCACGATAAAATGCATAAATTTTGACAATCAAATTAAATGAAATTACTAAAAAAGAGAAAAAAGTAAACAATTCTACCATATAGGTGTTTAGATATGTTTGGTAAAATAAAACTAAAAGTTGTTAATTTTTTAACAATTATTGACTCTGGAAAATTATGGAATATAATATAAACAGTCCATTTTTGTTATAGATTGCATCACAATTAGCATGTGGACTTACATTTCCGTGTTTTTTTACAGTTTATTGCTTTAGCGAGATGCTAATCTACTTTAAGAAAGGCGGTAAGCAAAATGGTTTCTGCGTTCAGAAAAATGCGGTATAGCGGAAAAAAGGCAATTACCTTGCTGATGGCGGTTTTAATTTTATTTTCTGTATCTATTGCCGCGCTTACGGCCCTTGCAACCGGCTCGGCAAGTGCGGCGGGGGACGATTACCTTTACATACCCGTTTCACTTTATGACTATAAATACAACAATCAAGTCGAAACATCGGGCGCAGCGCCCGATGCGGGAACCCGCTCTGGCGGGTTCCCAAATTTTCTTCCATACGGCAGATTCAACGAGCAGATTGCGCGCAGCGGCTATAATACCCCGCTTTATTTCGGAGACTTTTTTAACGGGTACGGCTCTGAGCAGCTTACCAATTTTAAATATGGCGCAAACCTTGCAAACCAGGGAAACAACAACGCGGCCGCTTTGGGACTCGTCGACGATACACTGACCGACGGGAAGCTTACGCAGAACGGAAAAGAGCTTCCCTACTTCAGCCGCGAGTGGTTTAACGAAAACCGTTCCGAGGGTACGGGTAAGCTCAACACCGTAACCTTTGAATTTTATTCCGACGGAAGCTGGTGGCAGGACACGGCTGATAATACAAAGCGCAGCTTCGTGCAGGGAAATACCTACACCTACACGGCCGGTTCCAACGGCTCAAGGACGTTTGTACAGACCGCGAAGGGGGATACCTCCCAAAACACGACTTTTGTTATCAATCTGGACAGCTCGAACGGCTGGAAGAGCAGGCCGGAAAAGGTGAGGCTGCACATTACCTCTGTGGATGGGGCTGCGGCGACGCGGGACGTAAATGTCGTATCCAGCGGTACACAGCGCAGGGCGTCCTATGTTTTGGCAAATTCGCCCGACTACGCGGTCACGGGTACAACGTTTGCCGATATTTATGAAAACGTAGAGTTCCCATTTTATCAGACACAGCGCGGCGGCGTTACCTATTATGAGTTCGACTCTTCTCAGAAAAACCTGTATTTTAACGGGTCAACTTTTCAATATACCAATAACGCCGTACTAGATACGGCGATGTCGGGAAGCGGCAAGCCCGGATTTTTCCCTTTTAATAACGGCAATCCTCCCGACAAGGGCAAGCTCGATTACGGCTTCGGCGCAAAATTTGAAATACCGTTTTCCATGACGGCAAATGGGAAAATCGACGGAAGCGACATTGTATTTGAGTTTTCCGGCGACGACGACGTTTGGATTTTCATTGATGGAAAGCTTGTGCTCGACATGGGCGGCGCGCACTCCAAGAGCGAGGGCTCCATCAATTTCAGGACGATGAAGTCCACTGTGGCGACAGGCGTGTTCGACGGTAACACGAACGATAGATACGCGCAGGTTACAACGCCTTATACCTACGATTTTTCTAGCCTTGTGGATTTTTCCGACCCGACGCAGACGCACACGCTTACCATGTTTTATATGGAGCGCGGCATGTGGGAATCAAACCTCAAGCTCAGTTTCAATTTCCCGCAGACGAACACGCTCACGGTTGACACCGACGTCGCTTTTGACGGCGTGAACAGTGCGCTTCTTTCGGATACGAAAAAAGCGGCCGACAATAACGCATTCTCCTATTCGCTCGAAAACAAAGGCTCAACTGAAAATGGGAATTCCGGCCTTGTTTATCCGGAAGCCTATGATGTGGTGAGAACGGTGGAGGGGCAGCAGACGCTCCTCAATAAAGCGGGAGAAGCGCCGCCGGCTGCTGGCCATACGCTGATGCTCGACGCTTCAAAAGCGGGCTGGACGCAGGCGTATGCTTTTACATGGAAAGGAACCGAACAGGGAACCTATACCAAAATGACCAAGGACGATACGGCTGGTTATTTCTACTGTGACCTTGCTGCCGTCCCGGAAAATGTGATATTCCGCAATACCGACGGCGGAAGCTGGACGAACGTAAACTCCACGGTTGACCTCAAGCCCGGAAGTGATAACTTCTTCACAATCGGCGAGACCAACACTTCACTGGGCAGATGGGATGGAAGCTGGAGCAGCTACAGCGGAAGCACGGCCGAGCCGGGAGACAATTTTATACCGGACGGAAACAACTGGACGGCGGTGGAGCCGACGGTTATCCACGGGCTATATGATTCTTTCGCGGCGCCGAAAACCATGACCTCCAGAGGGCAAACCCTGATGTATGGTCAGAAAATGAAGTATGTCCACCAGTTTACAAAGGGCAGCGATATGCGCCTGCTGCAAAACGAAGACCTGCAAGAGCCTTCCCGCGCTGAGGATGCAGCGGTTCAATTTAACCCCAGCGGGAAAAAGCTTTCCGACTATTACAGTACGCAGTGGGAGCTGCTTGATGTAGACGGCGTTATGCTCGGCTACGGCGGCAGCAACGGCTATGTTACCGACAACCTGCGGTCAAATTCTACGGACAGCTTTAATTTCTCAAACCTCGACCCGAACGACGCGGTAAGGAGCACCGCGCAGACGGTAATTTATACAAACACCGTAAAGACAGCGAACATCGCATTTAAAAAAGAGTTGACGGCTCAGGCGATGAGCAGCGGTCTGTACAATCCGGACGAGGAGTACTCGTTTAAAATTGAACTAAGCAATATTTTCGGCGGCAGCGACGATACCTTCCGCACGTACCCTGTAGAATACACGCTCGACGGCGTGCCGATGACAGCCGGCAGCGACGGTATCATTAAACTTAAAAGAACGCAGGAAGCGGTTATTACAGGCGTTCCTGTCGGCACGAAATATAAGGTGACGGAAATAAATATCCCGGGCTACCTCAAGGTGGAATCGGTTGGCGGGGATGAAACGAAGAGCGCCCTCAGCGGTACGCTTTCCCAGCTCGGCGCATACGGTGATTTTATAAACGGTTTGGTTACAGCGCAGATTACAATTACTAAAACAATCGACGAGCTGTATTACGGCGTAAACGACAACCCGGCAGGGCTTTCCGAAGGCACCGTCATTACAGGCACCAGCATACCGGGTGATACGCACGGGTACGAGGAATTCACAGCCGCGCAGCAAAGCTTTGTATTTAAAATAGAGCAATTCGATACGCAGGCTTGCGCAGGGACGCCGAACAAAACATCTTTTGTCGTAATAAGCTTTGACAAGACGGACGGCATGAACCTGACGAAATCGGAGACGCTCGCGGTAGACCCGACCAAATACTACCGAATTACGGAAGACACGAAGCTTGCGTGGAAATACGACTTTAAATCCCTTACAGTTAACGATACCTCCGGCAAATCTTCAGTTTCCGGGGACGCGGCAATCCTGTTCGGCAGCGAAGTAAATCCTGAAGCCGTGTTTATAAACGTAAAGTCGGCAGACCGGCACAGCATCGAGGGAGACGCGGCGCGTGCGGCAAACAAGCTTACGCCTGCACCCTGACTTTAAGAAGGGAGGGAACCACGCTTGAAAGTATTTAAGGCATTAGACAGAATTTGTACCGGCATAATTGCCGTGGTGCTGGTTTTAGTCGTACTGATTGGTTTTTTACCGCAGCTGTTCGGCTTCAAGCCGTATACGGTAATCAGCGGAAGCATGGAGCCGAAATATCTTGTCGGTTCCCTGATTTACGTCAGGCGGGTTCCGTCTGAAGAAATCGATGTGGGCGACCCTGTCACCTTTACTATGGGCGGCAAAATCATCACCCATCAGGTCATCGAGGCCGACCGCGCGGCGGACACCTTCATAACAAAGGGAATCGCAAACCAAAATACGACCGAAGGACCTATCCCATATTCCGATATTATAGGAAAAGCGAGTGATTTTTCTATACCGTACGCGGGCTATGCCTTTACCTTTCTATCGTCTTTAACTGGAAAAATTTTGCTTCTATGCGCCGTAGGCGTTTTGATATTGCTCGTCCTGCTGGAAAAGATTTTCCTGGGCGGGAATAAAAAAGAAAAACGGTAAAACAAATGTGGCTTGTTTGGAGGTGGTTTTATGAGGGAAAATGATACGGGTAAGAAGAATACCAAATCGCTTCCCGGCAAAAAACGAGTGATAACGGCACTCCTGCTGTTGCTTGCCGCCGGCGTCGTTACCGCGGCGACCTGGAGCTTTTATACGGCGCAGAGCAATTACAAGACAAATCCGTTTTTCCCGATGACAGTGACCGACATCGATATAAACGAGCCAAACGGCTCCGAGTATACGATGGACGCCGCAGGAACGGTCACGACAAAAAAGGTTATAATAGAGAACCCTGACGGCAACGCAAAGAAACCCGTTTTTATCCGCGTGGCTGTCGTGCCCTCAATAAAAGACAAGCAGGGCGGATACCTGAACAAAGAGGTAACAATTGACCCCAAGACCGCCTTTCATGAAAATTGGACGCTCCATGGCGGCTATTATTACTATAAGTACCCCGTTATGCCCGGCGCCCAAACGACTGAGCTTTTCCAAAACAGCACGGTAACGCTCAGCTGCGGCCTGCAGGACGGCGAATACGTCCAGCTCGACGTAATAGCCGATACCGTCCAGGCGGCGGCAAACGGGGACGAGACGGAAACACTCACCACACAGTTTGCAAAGAAAGCATGGAACTACGACCGCTTTATACTGGTTCAAGACAACACAGGCAATAACCCCAAGAAAAATGTGGGTTAATTTATATCAGCAAACATTACTTAGGAGGAAAAGATTATGGAAAGAACAAAAAACAGCAGGCTGAAGAAGGTTTTGCTTGCGGCGGCGGCCATTATAGTCGTTGCTTCCCTGACAGCGGGCCTCACAATCGCCCTTCTGTCCGACACGGATTCCAAGGAAAACACCTTCACGGGCAGCCCTGCAATCAAGCTGCAGCTCAACGAGCCGAAGTGGGACGGCTACACGAACGGAACTGGCGACGGCACGACGGTAAACCCGGACTACGCCGGAACAGATACGCTCGGCCTCAAGATTGCGCAGAGCTACCAGCCGAATTCCGTTATCCCGAAGAACCCGACGCTTACAAACGTCTCTGACGACAGCAAGGTCGAAAACGAGTATATGGCAATGAAGGTCGTCTATCAGGTACGCACCAAAACAACGGGCGACGTAGCGACACAGGGCGATTTTGTTAACGTTACATACGAACAGTTCAGCAAGCTCGCAACCATTAATTTCGATACGGCGGCTTGGAACAAGACCGCTGCCACCTCCGACAAAGGCGATGTTTACTGCTACGGCAGCGCGTCGGCGCTTACCGCTGTTGCAAAAACGGCTTCCACCAGCGAGCTGTTTACAGCCGTTACGGTGGGCGACCTGACGATGGATCCGGCAAATGAATCGACGCTTGACCTCGGCAATGGTGTTTCCGTTACCTATGCGGCAAACTCCCTGCCTGAATTCAGGGTGCTCGTTTACGGCTCCGCAATCCAGGCTGACAACAACACCGACACCTATGCAAACAATACGGCGGCGCTCGCGGCCCTGTTTGCATAAGCCGAACCGCACACACTAAACAATCGGATCAACCGAAACGGAGGATTTTTACATGGAAAAGACAAAGCGTTCAAATAAGCTGCTGAAGGTGACACTGTCCGTTGTGGCGCTCATTCTCGTAGCGGCTGTTACATATGGTATTACAATGGCGTTCCTGACCGCAAAATCAAACGACAAAACAAACATATTTACATCCGGCGACAACGTAGATATTACAATCAACGAGCCGAAGTACGACCTTACTGTCGACCACACGTACAAGCCGGGCGACATCCAGGACAAAGACCCGTCTGTCGAGAACCTCAAGGAAGAGGCGTATGTCGCTATGACGGTTGAGTTTTACGCGAAGGAGCCGGGCGCGGCTGATTATACCGGCCCGATGACCTACGGCGATTTTAAAACGCAGTACGCAAACATCGGTATTGAAAAGGATAGCGTATTCGCCGCCGGCGAGTTCAACCCGCAGTGGTACGCTTCCGCGGATAATGCGGATGCCTCCACAAAACTCGTATTCTATTATAAGGGCGACAACGCGGCCAGCGAGCTCAAGGCTGTCGCCAATGGCGGAAAGACCGAGGAGCTCTTTACGAAGGTGAAGTTCAACGACGACATCGCGACCGTTGTAAACGCAGCCGCTCCCGAGGTCCGCATCGACGTCAAGGCATACGCCGTCCAGACGACAGGTACCGGCATTACCGACCTGAACGACCTGATGGGAATTTAATCTCACAGGCGGCAGTATTTAAAAACCACTACGGGGTGATTGCTTTTGAAAAAGAAAAAGATTATATGCATAGCCGCGGCGCTTATGCTTATTGCTGTTCTTTCAGCGGGCGTCACCCTGGCGGCGTTTACAGCAAGCAAGGAAACGCTCAACATCGTAACCTTCGGTAACGTACATATCGCCCTAATCGACGAATATACGAAGCCCGAGGCAGGCGTTATACCCGGCCAGACGGTCGATAAAATCGTTTCGGCAAAAAATACGGGCAGTAATACGGCGTATGTCCGCATAAAGCTTACAAAAAGCTGGTGGCAAAACGGCCAAAAGCGTGAGGAGCTCGACCCCTCCTATATAAATCTTGACTTTTCAAACGCAGACAAATGGGCGGAGGGGGCAGACGGCTATTATTATTACCAGTTGCCCTTAAAGCCCGGCGAAACGGCGGAAAGCCTGATGGAATCCTTCAGCCTTCCGAAGGATTGGGATATGGACGGGTACACGAACCTTGACGGCCATATCGACGCCCGCGCCGAAGCGGTACAGTCCGAAAACTTTACGCCGCAGCTGAGCGAGGAAGGAAAGATTACCGGCTGGAACGACATTGTCGTGGAAGAGGCTGTGGACCGTGTACCCCAGCTGCCAAAAGTCGAAGGCGATACAGGAAGCAGTGTGATATTCCAGCATGACGCGGACAAATTTGTCACACTGCCGGGCGAAGACCTGTTCCAAAGCTTTAAGGGCGTTATGCCAGGTGACACGAGAACGCAGATGATTGATATAGGCAACGACAACGATAAAACGGCGTATATTTATCTTTACGCCCTGCAGGCGGACGAATCGGAGTTCGAGAACATACAGCAGAAAGCAGTATCCGACGAGCTGATGAAGCTGCTCCAAGCAGAGATTACACAGGCTTCTGCCGATGGCAGGACGGAGGTTCTCTATAAAGGAAAGCTTTATGGAGAGGACAAAAGCTTCAGTATGCACGGCCAGCCGCAGGCGGTTAGCCTGGGCGGCTTCGACAAGGGCGAACGCGCCCGGATTAAGGTAGAACTGAAGGTTCCGGATAGCTTAGGCAACCGATACGCGGACGCCGCGGCAAAAATCAAATGGATTTTCACCGCAAAGCTTGAAGAGCCGAACAGTCCGCCGCCGTCACCGCCCGATATTGTAGTCACAGGCGACGCTTTCCCATCTGTTCTGCCAATTGCTTTGACTGTTGCAGTGCTTGCACTGGCTATAGCAGGCGCGATGCTCTTCATAAAAAAGAAGAAGCAAAACGCCAAAAATTAATTTAGCTTACGACGAAATATATATACTTCTCCAGCGGCCCGCCAGGAATCTACCCGTTCCTGGCGGGCCGGCCTTTTATATTTAGAAAGAAAAAAGCAAAAACATGGAAATAGCTGTAGCTTTAATTCATAAAAAAGGGGGATGCAAATAAGCATTATATGTGACAAAATTAAAAAGTAAAACAGGCGGCTCGCGCTTTGTTGACATATTTCCCGCTCCCTCTTATAATAGTATAAGTTAATAAAAATTGTATATATGCTTTGTAGATTATGCATATATCATGATTGTGTATGGATATTTTATTTGAAGGGTGACTGTAACCATATGGGAATTACATCGGGACAAATTATTAAACTGTTAAAAAAGAATCTGGTTCTCATACTTATTTGCGCGGTAGTTCTTGCCGGCGCTTTTTTCGGCTATACGAAGTTGTTTATTGCGAACACCTACCAAAGCGCGGTGAAATTTTGTGTTTCTACCACGCTGCAAGGAGGGACAGCCTCGGATGTTGTGACACAGCTTGCTTATGAGCAGCGTCTCGTCAATACAACCATAGAAATTCTGGACACCAACAGCTTTTATTCCAAGGTAGCGGATAAGCTGTCCCAGCGTTATTCCGCCGGCCAGCTTAATAAGATGGTATCGTTCTCGACGCTTAATGATACCGAGGTGTTTCAGGCGCAGGTGACCGCTAAAAGCCAGACGGATACTAAGCTGATTGCGGATACAATTGCGGAAATCGCCCCCACCGTGATTGCGGAATATAAGAAAAATGTGCAGCTCAAGGTCGTCGATCCGGCGCTTGTTCCGCAGGTGCCGGTCGCGCCGAATACGGTTATCAACACCGCGCTTGGCTTTTTGATTGGCCTGATTTTGTCGGTTGCTTTTGTCCTGGTCCGAAATTATTTCGATATCCGTATCAAATCGACGGATGAAGAACTCGCAGCGCTTAATATTCCGGTGCTCGCGTTTATTCCAAATTTTGAAAGCATGTTTAAACAGAACAGTACGGTTCAATAAGGAAACGTCATAGAACCGAACGTCATAGAATCGACAGACAGGGAGAAAGATATATGTTTAAAAAATCCAGCCGTAAGGCGGTCCGTTCAAAGGATGAAAATACGGCGCTCAATTTCCAGATAAAAGAAGCGTATAAAACGGCAAGGACGAATCTCGTTTTTTCCGTTATAAAGGACGGCTGTAAAAAGATTGTAATTACAAGCTCTTATAATTCCGAAGGGAAAACGACCTCCGCGGTCAATCTGGCAATTGCCCTGGCGCAGCAGATGGACATCAGGGTGTTGCTTGTCGACTGCGATTTGAGAAAACCGAAGGTGGACAGGTTTTTCAGCCTGCCGGCCTCTCCGGGCCTTACCAATGTGCTCGGCCGTATCAATGAACTTGATGAGGTTATCCACAAAACCAAGGTGGAAAACCTTGAGGTGCTTTGCAGCGGTGTGATTCCGCCGAATCCGTCTGAGCTGCTCGCCAGTGAAGCGATGAAAGAGCTTACCGCGAAGCTGGAATCCAAATACGACTACATTATTTTCGACACACCGCCGATTAACGTAGTTGTAGACGCGCTCCCCCTGATTACAGACAGCGACGGCGTCGTGCTTGTCGTCCGGGAAGGGAAATCCACTTATCCGGATTTAAACAAGACGCTTACTACGCTGAAGAGGGTAGACGCCAAGGTGCTGGGACTTATTATGAACGGGGTAGAGCTGAAGACGGGAAAAGAAGGCTACCTTTACCGGTATGAAAACCAAGCTTAAATGTGGAAAAGTGATAGGGGATAATGTTGGAGGAGCTTTTGAGGAGGATAGTACATGAACACGGTAAGAGAGAAAGAATACACAAGGAATGTCAATACATACTGCCTTGCGGGTGGGGCGTATGCTGCTGAAGTTATGGAGGAAGAGCAAACCCTGCCGGTTGAGCAGGGTGTTTATGAGGAAACGCAGCGCGGTGATTTTGACAACGAAAAGAACAGGGTGGTATATTGTGCCTTTAAAAGGCTGTTTGATATCGTCTGTTCTTTTTTCGCACTTGTAGTCCTATCACCTGTATTTTTAATAGTCGCGATTGCTGTTAAAATCGATGACCCAAAAGGACCGGTTATATTTAAACAGCTCAGGGTCGGAAAAAAGGGAAAACAGTTTTATATGTATAAATTCCGCAGTATGTGCGCAGACGCTGAAGCGATGATTGAGCATCTGTATGCGCTCAATGAAAGAGACGGCCCTGCTTTTAAAATTGAAAACGACCCGCGCGTCACCCGTGTCGGAAAAATTATAAGAAAAACTTGTATAGACGAGCTGCCCCAGCTTGTCAACATCTTTAATGGCAATATGAGTATTGTCGGCCCAAGGCCGCCGCTTGTGACTGAGGTAGCGGAGTATAACGACTACCAGATGCAGAGGCTGTCGGTAACGCCGGGGCTTACCTGTATCTGGCAGATACAGAAGGGCGAAGAAACGACCTTTGACGAATGGGTTGAAATGGATTTAGAATATATACGCAACAGAAGCCTTGCCCTGGATTTAAAACTGATTTTTAAAACAATTTTTGTCGTGCTCACAGGCAGAGGAGCAAAATAATTTTAAATAAAATGATGGGATGTGTCCGGTGTGAACGTTTTATATGCAAGCGATGACAAATTTGCAGAAATACTCGGAGCATCCCTTTCTTCTTTATTAGAAAACAATCAGGACTGTGAAGAGCTGAACGTTTATATCCTGGATGATGGAATCTCTAAAGAAAACGCGGAAAAGCTTAGTCTTCTTCTCAAAAAATACGGAAGGACCGGCGTTTTTCTAAAGGTAGACGATGTCTCTATTCCGTCTTCGTTTATTTCCGACAGATGGCCGAAGGTTGCGTTTATCAGGCTGTTTATCTCTGAATTGTTCGACGAACGTGTAAACAGGCTTCTTTATCTCGATTGCGATACGATTGTCAACGGCTCCCTTGCGGAGCTGTGGCATATGGATATGGGCGAACATATCATTGCGGGCGTGTGCGACTGTTTAAGCCCCCGCTATCACGCAAACCTCGAAATGGATTTATCCAGTCCCTATATCAACAGCGGTGTAATGCTGATTGATTTGGATAAATACCGCTCCTTTTCCGTCAGGAACAAGGTGCTGCGTTTTATCGAGGGTCACGCCGGTGTAATCCAATACCCAGACCAGGACGTCATCAATGCTGTTTTTGAAGGGAAAATCCTGACGCTTGCGCCGAAATACAATTCAATAACACTGTTTTATGATTTTGACTACGACAACATGCTCAAATACAGAAAGCCCATTAAATATTACAGCAGGGAACAAGTGAAGGAAGCGGTGGAAGAACCGGTTATCATTCATTTTACGACGTCTTTTCTGTCCCTGCGTCCGTGGATAAAGGAAAGCGCGCACCGCTATGCGCAGAAATTCCTTTTTTACCGTTCTCTGTCCCCGTGGAAGGAAGAACCCCTATGGGAAGACAGCAGGAGCTTTGCCAAAAGGGCTTATTTAAAATTTTATCGTTTGATGCCCCTCGCCTTCTCTGTAGCATTTTCAGGATGGCTTCATTCCACAGCCGTTCCCATGCTGAAAAAGAAGGGTAAAAAGGCATTATGATTTTTTGGCGCAATGAAGGGAACGGGGATTATCTTGTGTCGCTCGGCCATGTTTCCCTGATTGAGCCGCTCAATACAGTGATATATGCGTTCCATATGCCACTGTTCTTTTTTATTTTCGGATATTTATTCTTTTCCTCCAAGAAAAGAACGCTTTGTCAGCTGCAGGCTGGAATTTTTGCTGACGCCTTATTGCACTGCTTAACGGCGAGGCGTAAATGAACAATAATATTTATCGAA
Organism: uncultured Oscillospiraceae bacterium; assembly: GCA_900540865.1. Lineage (GTDB taxonomy): Bacteria > Bacillota > Clostridia > Oscillospirales > Acutalibacteraceae > Scatavimonas. Next base: position 1,538 of record UQHH01000032.1, on the reverse strand, counting down.
CCTATTTCCTGTTTTATGTTGCGGCGGTCATTCTGTGATATGCCTGCCGGTTATTATCTTATCAAACGCTCTCTTCCTTTATTATGAAAAAGTACGGAAAATATTGAGGAGATTTTCTGAAAGGAATCATCCATGCTTTATCTATTTGAGTTTTTTACTTTTACATTTCCAAAGGCGGGCGTGCTCGTCTCGGGTGTTCCGCTTACGGTTGCGATGCTCCTTTTCGCGTTCGCGCTGCTTTGGAGTGTAAAAGGAATTCGCCCGTTTGCAGACAAATTCCGGGGCTTTGCAATTGTATATGTTTTATATGCCGTGTTTATTCTGCTTCCGATGGTAATGAGCCTTTCGCGGCTGAGCTTATATATGGTTTCCGTATCCATGGTTTTAATCCTGTCGCCGCTTGCAGTCATTATTGGCGGCAGAATGGAATTTGATAAGACGGTTCGCATTATTTCGGTCGCCCTGCTAATCGTTGGGCTTTACGCTGTTGCGCAGTTTTTGTTTGGTATACTTGCAACCGAAATTCAGGGGCTCAACATTGCCTACGGCGCTTCCTTTGAAACAAAGCCGATTGGTTTTGGCCATGCCGAAGGTGGTCTTGATGCGCTTAAGATGCCCGCCACCTATCAAAACGGCAACGGAGCCGGCCTTTTTTATGTGCTGTGCCTTCCGCTCATGTTTTTCTGGAAGCCGCAGAAACGCCGCGATACGGTTCTGCGTATTCTGGGAGTAGCCGGAGGCTTGGCCGGGTTGTTTTTATGCGGCTCGCGTTCCGTACTGATACCGTTTACCGTAATTGCCGTTCCTTCCTTACTCGTATATATAAAGAGGAGGCTTCCCTCCAGGGCGCAGCTTTTATATGTGGCGGGCGTTATTCTTGCAATCTGCGGCGTAATCGCTTATTTCGCGATTGCAAACAGTGAATTCATTTCTTATTTTATTGAACGGTATATAGTTCAAACGCTCTCCGACCCCACAGGCTCGGGCAGGACGGTGCTGTTTCAGAAGTTTATCGATGCTGTGATAGGGCTTGACGCATGGGGTTCCCTGCGGTTTATTTTCTTCGGTATGGAATGGAAGGACGCGCAGATGACTGAGGGCGTCGTATATATTTTGAGCTATTACGGAGTGTTCGCGTTCCTTTCGTTTTTATCCATTCTCATTTATCCGCTCGTTTCGGTTTTCAAGAAGAATAAACTGCTCTCTGTCGGGTTAATCCTTATGTTTATTGCGTTTTTAATTGATACGTCATTCCTTTATCCCCCAAGCCTAATCAACTATTTCTTTATCGCGGGGCTTTATATGCAGCAACCCGAAAAGATAATGCGGGAGCGCGCGCCGCGGCTTGACGCGGCAGACAAAATGAGAGTAGGAGCTTGATTACTTTGAACCATAAAGTTGCTGTAATAATATGCTGGTACGGGCCGTTTCCCGATTACTTTCCGCTGTTCTTGAAATCGTGCGCGGGTAATCCTGGATTTGATTTTCTAATTTTTACGGATACCACCTATGAAGGGGAATACCCGCAAAACGTGAAG
>UQHH01000031.1 GCA_900540865.1 uncultured Oscillospiraceae bacterium | reverse complement strand
TTCTATTGGCCCGAGAGAATACGCAACCATAGAGTTTGCTATCAAGTATGAGGTTAACGGCCAAACTTACTGGGACAACAACAATGGCGCAAATTATAAAGTGAAGGCCGGCTATGGCGCTAGCACACAATACGATTTTGGTAACGGCGGAATTACTTATTGGTACGACACACCGCAGGAAACGGGCGTTTCCATTTATACACAGCTTAAAAATCTGGCCTATGATAAGGATGTCTGTGTCCGTTATTCGACCGATAACTGGGAAACCTATCAGGAAGCAAACGGAAGCTATGTGGCTTCCTTCCCTGGCAGCGATATAGAACAATGGAAAATTGATGTTCCGACGACTGAGCCGTTTGAGTACGCAATTTCTTATACGGCCGGCGGTACCACCTACTGGGATAATAATTTCGGTGAAAACTATAAATATCAACCTGCGGCTTAATATCACAGGCATATGCAGTCAGTTTGTTCCCCATTTAGCGCAGCGCGCAGAATTATGTGAATAATATTCACTATATCGGCGCCGCTGTCCGTTAAAAACAGAAAAGGGTCCCGTGAAAGCACATCGCTTTTACGGGACCCTTTTGGTTTGCGGGCTTCTTCGCCCGCTTTTCTAAAAGATACCACTAAAATTTTTTCTGTTCAATTTTAAGACTTTCATTACACGCTGCGAAGGCCATCCAAAATCCTTTTGTATAGTAAACAGGTATTTATCGCGGTTCCGGATATTTGGAAACACCTGTTTTTCGTAAGGCCTTTACAGTTTCTCGAGCTTCGCAAAGTTTTGCATAATCCGCTTTGTTCCTACGCTTTCAAACGCAATCTCAAGCATCGTATCGTTGCCCATTGGGACAGCGTTTACTATAAGCCCCAGGCCGAACGCCTTGTGCCGGATGCTGTCGCCCGCCTTAAGCGCCTGTGCTGCCTGCCCGCCGGGTGCGCTCCTTGCGCTCGTGTGTGAGGCAAAGCCGGACGTACGGTTCTGGTAGGCGGGAACCGACCCCTGCTGCGGCTGCTTTCTTATAAAGGAAGAGCTTACTTCGAGCAGCTCCGCCGGAATTTCGTTTGTAAAACGTGACACACGGTTCCGCTGCGTCATACCGAACATCATGCGCTCGGAGGCATGCAGCAGGTACAGCTTTTCCTTTGCCCTGGTTATACCCACATAAGCAAGCCTGCGTTCCTCCTGAAGCTCCTCTTCCATCAAAATTGACTGGTTCCCGGGGAAAATGCCGTCTTCCATTCCAGGGATGAACACAACGGGGAACTCCAGCCCCTTCGCTGAATGCAGCGTCATCAGCACGACGCTGTCGGCCTGCGTGTCATAATTGTCGATATCGGTAAACAAAGCGATTTCTTCCAAAAATCCCGAAAGGCTCGCCTCTTCGCCGTTATCCTCTTCATATTTTAAAATGTTAGAGAGCAGCTCGTCAATGTTTTCCATGCGGTTATCGCTGTCCTCTTTCTCTTTTTTCAGCCAGCTGATGTAATCGGTGCGTTCCAGAACGGCGCTGTAAATTTCCTCAATCGATACGTCTTCCCGCTGCGCCAGCGCAATGAAATCGTCCATCATCACGCAAAAATCCTTTAATTTATTTGCCGCGCGCTGGAGCGGGGCGTTTTCATCGCTGCGGCTGATTACCTCGTACAGGCTCTGCCCGGTTACAGCGGCAATATCAGCGGCTTTATTTACCGTCGTATCCCCGATACCGCGCTTTGGCTTGTTGATAATCCTTCTCAGGCGGATATCGTCCGTAGGATTGTTAATAAATTGCAGGTACGCAAGAATGTCCTTGATTTCCTCGCGGTCATAGAACCGGTGCCCGCCGATTAAGCGGTACGGGACGCCGCTGCGGCTGAAGCTCTGTTCCACAGAGTTCGACTGCGCGTTCATACGGTACAGCACGGCAAAATCGGAGTATTTTCTCCCCTTTGACACCTCGTCGAGAATCGTGTCCGCGATAAAGGAGGCCTCGTCGCGCTCCGACATACAGGTGCGCAGAACGATTTTATCCCCCTGCGGGTTCTGCGTCCAGAGCGTTTTCCCTTTGCGGTCCCTGTTGTTTTTGATGACGCCGTTCGCGGCGTCGAGAATGCTCTGAGTAGAGCGGTAGTTCTGTTCGAGCCTAATGACGCAGGCGTTTTCGTACGTCGTTTCAAAGCTCAATATGTTCTCAATCGTCGCACCGCGGAATTTATAGATACTCTGGTCATCGTCTCCGACTACACAGATATTGCCGTGCTTCTCCGCAAGCATTTTGACAAACTTATATTGCACCCGGTTGGTATCCTGGTATTCGTCCACCATTATGTACTTAAACTGCCGCTGGTAAAGCTCCAGAACGTCAGGCGCTTGTTCAAAAAGCTTTACCGTGTTGCAGAGGATGTCGTCAAAGTCCATCGCGTCGGAGGACTTGAGCCTTTCCTGGTAAAGCGCGTACGCCTTGGCAATGGATACGAGCCGGTTATCGCTGCCCGCCGTTTCCTTCAATTCATCAGGCGTTATCATCTTATCCTTGCAGCGGGAAATCTCCGCCAGCACGCTGCGGTGCGGCAGGATTTTCTCGTCGTAATTGAGCGTTTTGAGGCAGTCCTTCATCAGACGGCGCTGGTCGTCCGTGTCGTACACGGTAAAATTGCGCGTATAGCCGATGCGGTCGCCGAAGCGGCGCAGCATCCTGGAACAGGCCGAATGGAACGTAGCCGCCCAGATGTCGCCTCCTCCTTCCCCAATCCTGGCGTTCAGGCGGTCCTTGAGCTCGCCCGCCGCCTTGTTTGTAAAGGTTATGGCAAGAATCTGCCACGGCGCGGGTTGATAAACCGCAAGGCGCGCCGAAAGCTCCTCATCAAGCTGCTCTTTTCCCTGTGCCGCGGCTGTAAGGCGTTCCAGCTCCTCCTGCGTAAAATCCTGTGAAATCTGCTCGCTCTCATACGCCTTGCCGTACTTTAATATATTTGCGATGCGGTTGACGAGCACCGTCGTTTTTCCGCTGCCGGCGCCCGCTAGAATCAGCAGAGGGCCTTCCGTCTTAAACACGGCTTTTTTTTGCATATCGTTCATTCTGGAGAACTCGTTCTCCATGATTTTTTTTCTTAAATCCAGAAGTTCTTCCTTTGTACTATTCAAATGTGAAACAAATCCTTTCCAAAAAGCTTGTGTTTTATTTTATCTTATTTTGCCTGTTTCTAAAACCTTTTGCGGAATTATACAGAAAAAAGGCCGCCGGGAAACCCCTGCGGCCTTCTAAGCTTATTCTATTGCGCTGTCCCTCAGTCTTCGCGGTACAGCCCGCGCAGCAGCTTGATTTCCGCTGCGTAGCCGTCTAAATCGTTCGGCGTTTCCAAATAAAACGGCAGGCTTCTGAGCCTTGGGTGGTTGATAACGCTTGAAAGCGCGTCAAGCCCGATATGCCCGTTCCCTATCGTTTCGTGCCTGTCCTTATGGCTGCCAAATGGATTTTTACTGTCGTTCAAATGCACGGTATACAGCCGTTCAAGCCCGATTACACGGTCAAACTCCTCCAGTACGCCGTCGAGATTGTTCACGACATCGTAGCCCGCGTCGTTGATGTGGCACGTATCGAGGCACACACCAAGCTTGTCCTTGAGCTCCACGCCGTCGATGATGGCGCGCAGCTCCTCAAAGGTCCGCCCGACCTCGCTGCCCTTTCCGGCCATGGTTTCCAGCAGCACGGTGGTCGTCTGCTCCGGCTTTAAAATGCGATTCAACAGCTCGATAATCATCCCAATTCCCACATCAGCACCCTGCTTGACATGGCTGCCCGGATGGAAATTATAGTAATTCCCCGGAACGTATTCCATGCGCTTGAGGTCGTCCTCCATAATCATGCCCGCAAGCTCGCGCGTGTGCGCGTCCGCGGAACAGGCGTTGAGCGTATAGGGCGCGTGCGCCAGAATTTTTGCAAAGCCCTTGTCGCTTATAAATTCATGATACTGCTTAATATCCTCCGGATTGATATCCTTAGCGGCAAACCCGCGCGGGTTTCTCGTAAAAAACTGAAATGTATTTGCGCCGATGGAAACTGCCTCCTGCGCCATATGCAGGAATCCCTTAGAAGCCGACAAATGCGCTCCGATATTCAGCATGTTTTTCCCCTTCCTTTCATACAATGGTATTATTGTGGTATTTTTCGCTTTTTTATTCAGCCGCCCTTTAATATAGAATTATACCGGATAGACAGCATACGATTCCATGTTCTCCCAGCCGCCGGACGGCTTGCCTGAAAAGGCAAGGCTTCCGCTTGCGCCGTGAGGTTATTATAACAGGATAATCGGCCGCGCAGCGGGGGTCAACCTCTTTCAAGGAAAGCGCTTGACGCTTTCCGCACCTGTTTCAATGTTCTCTCAGCCGCCGGACGGCTTGCCTGAAAAGGCAAGGCTTCCGCTTGCGGCGTGAGGTTATTATAACACACATTCCATCAAACGCCAAGAAAGGGATTGTTTGCTTTCCTCTTTCATTCGTTGTATAATGTGGAAAGCGTTTTCGGGAGATTTCCCTTTAAATATACTGGAAAGGGTCTAACTATTATGATTTATAACAATATTCTCGACGCCATCGGCCATACGCCTATCATCCGTTTAAACCGGATGACAGGTGAAAACGATGCGCAGGTGCTTGTAAAATATGAAGGCTTGAACGTTGGAGGCTCCATCAAAACGCGGACCGCATACAATATGATTCTGGAAGGCGAAAAAAGCGGCAAAATCAAGCCCGGCACCATTATTGTCGAGCCAACCAGCGGCAACCAGGGCATCGGCCTTGCCCTGGTGGGCGCGGTGCGCGGCTATAAGACCGTAATTATCATGCCCGATTCCGTCAGCTACGAGCGCAGAAAGCTCGTTGAGCATTACGGGGCGCAGGTTATCCTCATCCACGACGACGGCAATATCGGCAAATGCATTGAGGAATGCCTGAATACCGCGCTCGATATGGCGCGCAGTGACGACCGTGTCTATGTGCCGCAACAGTTTACGAATCCAGCAAACCCGCTTGTCCACAAGCACCACACTGCGCTTGAAATAATGGAACAGGCCGCCCAGCCGATTGACGGCTTCTGCTCCGGTATTGGGACAGGCGGAACCATTTCCGGAATCGGAGAGGTATTGAAGGCGCAGTATCCCGATATTCTTATCTGGGCGGTAGAGCCGGAAAACGCGGCAATCCTGGCGGGAGGCACCATCGGCACACATTTGCAGATGGGAATCGGCGACGGGTTGATACCCGATAACCTCAATCAGAAAATTTATGACGACATTTATATCGTAAGCGACGAGGAAGCCATCCAAACCGCAAAAGACCTGGCAAGGCTCGAAGGGCTGATGTGCGGTATTTCCTCCGGCACAAACGTCGCCGCGGCGCTTAAGATGGCAAAGAAGCTCGGCAGGAGCAAGACGGTCATTACCGTATTGCCGGATACGGCGGAGCGGTATTTCAGTACCCCGCTGTTTAACTAAAACCGCAAAAGCTCTATGAGCCCCCGGTGCATCCGGGGGCTTTTCATTATAAGAAAGCCGCCGCATTCTCTCTGTCGAAAACGCGGCGGACTTTAATCAATTTTACATTTATACGACTTCAATAACAGAAACGGGACAGCTCTCCTGTGCCTCGACCGCGCGGTTCTGCACCTCGGGCGGAAGGTCCTCCGCCGCGGCGTACGCCTTGCCGTCGGGACGGGGCTTAAACACCTCGGGACAAATTTCCATGCACTGCCCGCAGGCAATACAGCCGTCTTCATCGACCAGAATCGTCACAGCATTCCCCCCTCTCCGGTAGTAAGGGAATCGACAAGCTGCTGCATTTCCTTTTTTGACTGTACGCTGTGCGTCCTGCCGATGATTTCCTGCTGCTGCTGTTCCGAAAGGGAGGCAAAACGCTCCATTGCGTCTGTGTTCCTGGCAAGCGCCATGCCAAAGCCCATCGGGAGTTCGCTTAATATATCCTGCATAATTATCACCCTGTATGATTGTTTGCAGGATATGGAAAATTTATACGTCCTCCAGGGAAATTAAAGAAACATTTTCACTGTAGATTTTGTCGTTGAAAAGCGTGTGGTAAATCCGGTCGAGCGACCGGTGAATTTGCGCGTCCGAATAGTCCCCGTTTCCCCTGTTCAAAAACATAATGTTGTAGCAATGCCGGAACAGCGAGCAGTAAAGCGAGGTCGTAATAAACCCATTGCGTTCATAAAAGGCGACCCTGCGCAAACGGCGTTTTTTATCGTTTTCGTCCCGCGCCTTTTCAGGGTCCTCCACCTCGGCGATTATCCCGTTAAAATCGATAAGCTCCCCGGTCAAAAGCTCCAAAAATTTACTTCCGTAGCCCATTGAGCGCTGAGACGCGCAGACAGCGTAGTAATCGAGCAGAACGAAGCCTTCCTCCTTCCTGCCGATAAAGAACGCGTATCCCCGCAGCTCTCCTTCATCGAAGAGCCCATAGCAAAAATAAAGCTTTTCTTTTTTTAGCTCCAATATCAGCGTCAGCGGCTTTAGCTCCCCGACCTCAAAATCCTTGACCATATATGTCCGGTAAATCTCAGCAATCTCGTCGTCGTGCAAGAGTCTCGTTGTCAGCATCTTCTCACCCTGTTCTTTCGTAGGTTTGATAGAAATTCACTTGTAGTATTAACAAAATAAAATTCCTTTATTTGCTAATAGGTCTTTCAGCTCCGTATATTTGTTCCTGCTTAGAGGGATTTTTTCGCTCACACCCTTGAGCTCGATAAAGTAGGACTTCCCGAACACATTGTTTTGCACAGATATTATATTCGAGAGCGGAATAATAAATGACTGGTGGCAGCGGAAAAAGCCGTGCTCCGTCAGCATCGATTCCAGCTGCCCGAGTGAATATTTGGATAACAGTGTTTCGTCCTGGGCCGTTTCCAGAAAAATTTTTCTTCCTTTTTTTTCAATATATTTAATGCTGTCTATGCTGATGATTTGATAACCGCCTTCAAAATGGATGCCGATTTTCGTCTGCTTGACCGGACTGTCGCTGCCCGCCTTGCCCGCGAGCTTCTTCTCTATCCTGCCGACGGCGCGTTCAAGGCGCAGCAGATTGATAGGCTTAACTAGAAAATCGACCGGTTCAAAGTCATAGCAGTCAAGGGCAAACCCTGCATGGCCCGTAACAAATATAATTAAAACGGAGGGATAGTTTTTGCCGATGTACTGCGCCATTTCAAACCCGCTGTTTTCCGGCATTTCAATGTCAAGAAACGCTACGTCTATTTTCTTTTCCTTCAGCGCCGCAATCATACCGGCGCTGCTGTTGACAGCGGCTGCGATTTCAATCTGGCTGAAATTCGACAAAGCGGAAATCGTCGCGTCCATCGCGGGTTTTTCGTCGTCTACAATCAACGCCCTAATCATTCTGTCAGCCAAAACGCTCCCTCCTGTCCCAGTTTTTTATGAATTTCATCATAACATAAAGCTTTTATATTGGCAACAAAATTCACAAATGGGTCTTAATTTCTGTTGACTTTTGCATTATTCCAATTTTGGGGTTGTATTCTTTGCATAATAAATGGAAACCGCCCAGCCGGATATTGTATTAAATCCTTTCCTGTGTTAAAATTGATACGAAAAACGCAAAGGAGGCGAAGCGTATGAGTTCTGTATTTACTCCGTTTGTTATTTCCGAGATATGCCTCTACGGGCTGTCCATCACATTGATTATGGTGATTACCCTATTTATCAATACGAAGCCGCGTATCTGGGATATTCTTCTATGCCTTCTGTTCGGCGCGTTCAATACAGGTACCATTATTATATTGAAAGGTAATTTTGAACTGGCGGTCGCGGCGGTTACCGTCCTTTTGTGGGCCGGCATGAGAATGCTTTCCACCAAGCGCCATGTCATGGAAATTATCCTGAGCGGTTCTATTACATTCTCGGCGCTGATGCATTTTAATATTTTCGGCGCGCTCGTCGCAAGCCTGACGGACGATTTATTTATCATGATTTGCCTGGCGCTGTACGCATGCCTGCTCTGCGCGCTGTTCATCATCTTTTACCGGTGCAATATTACAATCTTTAAAAGTAATTGGATTAAGGACTTTTTTGAGCCGGACGACAAGGCGGTCAAGCGAAACCGCTATTCCGTTTTCGCGCTGTTTATTATTATCAACCTTTTGACCATGATTGCCATTTATTCAGGAGCCGGGAAAAACGACGTCGTACAAAACGCGGCTCTAACGCTGATTTCGGCTGTTTTAATCGTACTGTTTTTCCTGCTGATTAAAGTACTTGTCGAATATTGTATCCTGCACGACATCAACGCGCGCAATCTGCGCTACCAGCAGAACCTAGAGCAGTTTATGAAGGTCATCCGTTCCCAGCGCCATGACTTCAACGTCCATCTGCACGCAATCAGCGGCTTGGTTGAGGCAGGTAATTTCGACCAGTGCAAGGAATATGTCGCGACTATGGTGCGGGAATCAAACGCGGTCAACGACGTGCTTCCCGTACACAGCCCAATTATCAGCGCCATGCTGCACGGCTTTCGTGAGGAGGCGGAGAGCGCGGGCATCGGTATGGATATCGAGGTCCTTTACGATATGAAGGAATTGACCGTAACGCCCTATGACCTCAACAGGATTCTAGGCAATCTGATTCAAAACGCAATAGACGAAATCAGGCGCAACAAGGACAATCAGTACGGTATCCGGCTAAAAATCAGCAAGGCTGACAATATGACCGTAATTGATATTTCAAACCGCTTCGACCCGCTTGTACAAAATGTAAACCACATGTTCAACGACAAGTATACGACCAAACGGCGGCACGATGGAATCGGCTTAAACACCATACTGCGCATTACGGAATCCTACGGCGGGATGATTTATCCCGAAATCCACGACGACATCATCCACTTTATCCTGCGCCTTCCAAACGAACGGTAATGATTACACCCCCGGCGTAAACCGCCGGGGATTTTTTCTTTTCCCAAATTGACACGTGTAATTCCAGAATTGACACGATACGGGACACAATAGGCAAAACTCCTTGCTTTTCGTTTTCATTTTCCATAAGATATAGTTGTCGATAAGGACAAACAAAAAATGCCTATCACTTTTTCATATATACCTTCCAACGAACCGGCAGATATTTCCCCATATCTGCCCATTCGCTAGAAGGTATCGGACGACAGTCGGGTATAGTAAAACATACAATCACCTCTTTTTCTACAGCCTTTCCGGCAAGGCGCTTGCCGGAAAGGCACCGCTCGAACATATGCGGGGTTCCCGCTTTCTATAATTTGGGATTTCTTGAGATAATGGTACGGTTTTTTTGAACCAGTGGTAAAACAATAAGGATTACTTTAAGGAAGTAAGATTTGGGATTTTGAAATGAATGGTGTTTTCTCCGGTACAAGCCAATGATGAACGGTAATCTCTCCTGATTTCTCGGTCGTCTTCCGGAAGAAAAGAAAGAGGCGTGCGAACTGGTAATTCGTACGCCTCTTTCTTTTTGCTTTTTATAATTTAACGCAGAAGGCGCACGGTTGACCCGCGCGCCTTCTGCGTTTTGTATGTTGGAAGTGTGTTGTAAGCAAATTATTTTTTAACCATCGACTTACAGCCAAAGTAGGTTGCAAGCATATAGCCGCCGTACACAAGGACAATTGCGGCCGCAGCAGCGATGATTCCGCCAAGCGCGTCGACTTTTCCGAATACCTGGATTACCTGGTTAGCTACCGTGATGCCGACGATAGAATGGATGATTGCAAGCAGCAGCGGGAGCATGAAGGTGATGAATACCTGCATGAATACCGAGCGGTTAATCATCTTCGGGTCGGTGCCGATTTTGCGCAGCAGGCGGTAACGTTCCTGGTTGTCGGAGCTTTCGCTCAGCTGCTGGAGCGCGAGGATGGCGGCGCTCGTTATCAGGAAAATGATGCCGATATAAATGGCGATATACGTCGCTACAACGCTCATGCCCTTGCTCTGTTCATACATCAGCGTTTTTGTAATGCACTCGCTCGTTGTGTAATAATTCGATTGTTCCGGCTCTATCGTGTTACAGCGTTCAGAGAAAATCCGGCTGTTTTCTTCGACATTCCCTCTCAGCTGGACGTTCACGTATTCCCTGCTCGGGGTAAGTAGCTCCTTGACCGTCTCGTCGGGGACGATTACGCTGCCCGCTATGGAAGGCGCTGCTGTGGTATAATAGGCGGCCTCTACCAATGTGGGATAAAGCGTATATTCCTCGCCGAAAATCGTAATCGTACCGCCGTTTTTAATCAGTTCTTCGTACGCGGGCATGTTTTCAGCGTAATTACAGACAATGGCCGCCTGATTGCCGGAAAGTGTGATTGGGTCCTTTCCCTGGAGCTTGAGCGCTTCGTTGAACTGGGATACGGGAATTACCTCCGGGTGGTATTCCATCTGTCTTTCATATACCTCGTTTGAAACTTGCCCGTTCAACTCTTTACCGTAGTACTTAAAGAGCTGTCTATACTGCAAATCTGTCTCATAAATTTCAAGAGATGCGTATTCCTTGACAATATCGTCGTCAAGCGCGCCCGCTTCCTCAAGCATTTTTACAAAATAGCCGCGCAGGTCTCTGCCCTCTTCCACGCTTTCGTCATCGTAGAAATTATATACCGTCACATCGTAAGGCGTAACCTCCTTGAGCGTAGCCGACGACGTATCGGCAATACCCTTGCCGGAGGACAGCACGCAAATTGTAACGAAAAGCATCAGGCAAATGAGCGTCATAGAGATGAACGTCGTCGTCACCTTGGAATTGATTTGGCGCAGGATAAACATATTGAGTCCATTATAATAAAGGGACTTACAGCCCTTGACCGCGCGCAGCAAAAAGCCTGACAGGGAAAGGAAGAATAAAAACGTCCCGATAATGCCTAGGATAATGCACATCAGCACCGTGCTGTTCCATGCAAACAGCCCGACCTGGATAATAACGGTATAGGCTGTCGCAAGGCAGGCGATGGAAAGTATAAAGAGCACGACTGAAACCCAAAGGCTTTTGACCCTGAGCGTCTCGTTTTTCTTTGAGGCGTTGAGCAGGTCGATAAGCTTGAATTTCGACACCGTGATGCCGTTGAACAGCATAACGATAAGGAAGATAATGCCGAAATAAATCAATGTCTTGATAAGCGCGGCATTCGAGAACACAAAATGGAATTCGTCAAGGCGTACCTCAAACATCTGCGCCGTCAGCACAGAAAGGCCCTGCGCCGCGAACACACCGGCGATTAGCCCCACAGCGAGCGAAAAGATACCGATGACGAGCGTTTCAATCGTCAAAATTCTGGAAATCGTAAATTTCCGCATACCGAGCGTCATGTAAACGCCCAGCTCTTTTTTGCGGCGCTTCATCAAAAAGCGGTTGGCATAAATAATAAGGAAGCCGAGAATAACGGAGATAAATACCGAAATGCCGCCGAGCATATTGACGAGCATATCCATAATGTCCCTGCTGTCCGAGGTAAGCTTCTGCATAACCGCCTGGCTGTCGAGCGAATTGAACGCGTAAAACAGGCATACGCCGAAGGTCAGCGTCAGGAAATATATGGTATAGTCCCGGATGCTCTTTTTAACGTTTTGAAAAGCAAGCTTATAAAACATTGTCGTTGTCACCTCCGAGAAGCGTCACAACTTCAATGATTTTACTGAAAAATTCTTTTCTCGTGTCGTTGCCGCGGATGATTTCGTTGAAGAGCTTGCCGTCCTTGATAAACAGGATGCGCTTGCAGTGGCTCGCGGTAAACGCGTCGTGCGTAACCATCAGGATGGTGGCGTTCAATTGTTTATTGAGCGTGTCGAAGCTGTCAAGCAGCATCCGCGCCGACTTGGAATCGAGCGCGCCGGTCGGCTCGTCCGCGAGCACGAGCGACGGGTTCGTAATAATCGCCCTGGCGCTTGCCACCCTTTGCTTCTGTCCTCCTGACAGCTGGTACGGATATTTGTTTAAAATATCCTCGATGGAAAGCGCGCGCGCCACACGGCGGACGCGCGGGTCGACGTCCCTTGCCGGCGTCTTGGTAATGGTGAGCGCCAGCGCTATGTTCTCATAAGCGGTCAAGGTGTCGAGCAGGTTAAAATCCTGGAAAATAAAGCCTAGCTCGTCGCGGCGGAATTTCGACAGGCTCTTGGAATTCAAATGCGTAATGTCCTTGCCGTTGATATAAATTTTGCCCGATGTAACCGTATCGATTGTAGAGATACAGTTTAAAAGCGTCGTCTTGCCGCTGCCGGACGCACCCATAATTCCTACGTATTCGCCCTGGTCGACAAAAAAGCTGATGTCATCCACCGCTTTTGTGACGTTACCCTTTGTCCCGTAGTACTTTTCAAGGTGCTCCACTCGTAAAATATCGTCCATGTAAATCTCCTCCTGTTTTTCATATACCTTCTGTGTCCCTATTGGACTACGGTACTGATTATAACAGTAGAAGAAATTTATATCCATCGTTTTGCCTTACAAACACCTTACGATTTTGTAAGATCCGCAATGTCTGTTTTCGGAAAGACAAGCTCTAAGGTCGTTCCTTTGCCTTCTTCCGATACAATCCCAACGGAAAGCCCGAGCTTATCGCTTAACTTTTTGACAAGGTAAAGGCCGATTCCGGTCGCTTTCTTGTATTCACGTCCAGTAATGCCCGTATACCCCTTTTCAAAAACACGCCCGATATCTTTTCTAGAAATGCCGATTCCGTTGTCACGGATAAAAAGCGAAACAGCGTTTTGGCGTTCCTGCGCATAAATAGAGATTACCGCGCCCTGCTCTCTGCGGTATTTGATGCTGTTGACCACGATTTGGTTCAAAATGTATTCCAGCCATTTTTCATCGGTAAACACCGTAATATCACGTTTTTCAAGCTCCAGCTTAATTTTATCCCGGATAAAATGCCTTGCGTTGCGGCGGATTACCTGGTTTACCACATCGAACAGGCCTGTTTCCTTTATAATATAGTCCTTCTGCACATCCGTACTGCGCGAATAAAACAGCGCCTGCTCCAGATAGTAGTCGATGGCGTCGAGCTCCTCTCCCAAACCTTCGGCGGCGGGCGACGGGTTATTCTCGAGAATCAGGCGCGATGACGCAATCGGCGTTTTTACTTCGTGAATCCACAGCTCAATGTATTCCCTGTATTCCTTTGAAGCGGTCTTGTATTTTGCTATTTCATCATTCATTGCTCTGCTTAGCTGTTCGATAGAGCCGCTGAAAATACGGCCTTCATAAAATTCGGGCTCGTCCAGGAACGAGGCAAGCAGGTATTTCTTTTCAATCGACCGAAGTGTTTCTTCCACCTGGTTGTAATATTTGCGCCGGGGCAGGTATTCAATTACGAGTGCCGCGATAAACGCCAGTGTAATCACCGCGCAGGCAAATATAATGCCCTGCGTGTTCATGCTGTAAACCCACAGCAGCAGCGCCATGAAACAGTCAACAAACAGGAAAATTGCAATCGCGGCAGCTTTGCTCTTAATAAAATCGCTGAGTCTCATAAACTGTACCCCTGTCCTCTTTTTGTTTTAATATAATCAGAAGCGCCGATTGCTTCCAGCTTTTTTCGCAGCCGGTTGATATTGACGGTCAGCGTGTTGTCGTCGATAAATTCATTCGACTGCCAGAGCGCCTCCATAATATCGTCTCGCGGCGTAATACTCGTCTGGTTACGCATGAGAAGATCAAGGATGCGCAGCTCGTTTTTTGTAAGCTCCGTCTCATCCCCCTGATAAGCTGCTGACCCTTTCGACATGTTGACCATAAGCCCCGCGTACTCGTACGTCATTTCGCTTTGCGCCTGATAGGTTCGGTTCAAAATCGCCGCGATATGCGCAAGCAGAATTTGGGTGTTGTATGGCTTGGTAATAAAATCGTCCGCGCCGAAATTCATGCTCATCAGCTCGTCGACGTCGCTGTCGCGGCTGGTCACTACAATAATCGGTACGGCTGATTTCTTTCTGATTTCCCGGCAAACCAGAAAGCCGTCGTATACCGGCAGATTAATATCGAGAAGAACTAGGTGCGGATGAAGCGCAAGCGCCTGCTCCGCCGCGTTTTCAAACTGCTCCAGACAGATGATTTCATAGCCGTACTTTTCAAGAAACACCTTGAGCTCGTCCCGTATTTTTTTATTATCTTCTATAATTAAAATTTTCATTTCTTCTCCTCCTAATTCGGCGTATCCCGCCGGAAGGTTTATTACGTTTATCTTAACACATGAAAAGCTCGACTCTCAATGTTTATTTACCTTATATTATCTAATTTCTACTATTAAATCTATATTTTATTTAAATTTTTAAAACTAATAATTGAAAACATTGCTAAAACATGGTATAATTTATAATAATTTTGTCAGTTTTTAGCGAATGAATATACAGTGAAACCTGCGTAAAGGATGAAACTAAAATGGTGAAAGATTTTCTCTCCAGAATCGAAGACAGCATTTGGAACCGGGAAGACTCATACATATGCTATTTTCGTCAGGCAGCAAACGGAAACGTCATTCTTGAAAAATGCAACCCGACCTATCTATATTATAATGGATTACATCATGAGGATGTGGGGAAATGCCTGGAGGTTCTTTTTTCTGAAGAATATGTCTATAACGTAAAAAAGACATATGAAATTGCACAGCACATCACCGACTGTCTGAGCCTGGTCCGGGAAGCCGGAGGCGCATACTGGGAAACGAATATCTATTTTGAAGGCTGCAGGTTAAAGGTTTCGGGCAAAAGGCTAAACGATATTCTGTCTGAGAAAATTTCCGACCGCTATCTCAATTATTTTAATTTCAACCGTTTGCAGGAACATAAAAACCATAGCGTCATCCTGCTCCGTCAGCCGGACGGACGTTATTGCGTTGAAAACTGCAGCGAACAGCTTGACCGGCTGTTCGGGATACCTCTGAGCGGCTGTCCAGATTTTGGCCAAATATTAAAAAAACACTTTTTATGGTTTCGCTCGCATTCTATTTTGGATGATTGCCTTAGGCTTAATAAACCGCTGCGCGTTTTGGAGCTTTTCCATAAGAATGGGGAACACAAATACATACTTGCAACGCTTTTCCCTATGAAGTGCGGCGGAGAAAGCCGGATTATTCTTTCAGGATGCCGGCTCAATGACGAAGAATATTTCCGCATGCAGCAACAGCCCGTCGATATGTTTACAGATCTCTATGAAAGCAGGTTTATGGGCATCTGCTTGTTTGTTATGCAGGCCGTTTCTGAGCAAAACAGGCCTTATCTCCTCAAATCGAATCCTTTTTTCGATACCCTTTTAAAAGAAAAGGGGGTCGATTTATGCGATATTATACAATGCGCCGTTATGCGCAGATGCATAAAAAGCCAAAATATATCCGCCGGCAGCGTTACGATACCGGAATCTGATGGCTCTCGTTTTTTTATATGCGCCATCCCAACAGAAGGCAGAAACCGCTATCTTTTAGCACTTTGCCCGAAGGAAAACGTCTTGGGAAATACAAATTTCCTTTTCTCAACATTAACCCAGCGGGAACACGAGGTCGTCAATTATGTCGTAGATGGAAAAACAAACAAGCAGATTGCCTGCGCTTTGGATATCTCTGAGGGTACGGTGAAAAAAATTATTTACAACGCGTATCAAAAATTAAATATCACTTCCCGTATAGAATTAATAAAATTGGTATTAAATTCATAAAAACATATATTGAATTGACATATACGCCCTGGGAAACCCTTCTGTAATTTATTGCTTATTTGCATAAAAGCCTTGTGGAAATATGTGGAAATCAACTTTAGTGGTATTGAGAAAATAAAAACGCTCCTATAAAATAAATTTGTAAAAAAATTATGAACTAAATCTTCATGGATAGAGGTGAAAGAATTGAGAATGTTTACGTCCTGCCTGGATGGAAGCCCTTACTGCTACCAGATTACAGAGGCTGAAATAGAACTCGAGGGCAAGGCCGTAACTGTATATGGCATACACATATATAAAGACGGCTGTAAACATTCGCACTGCTTATCAGAATCCTGCCTGATTGAAGATGTTTCGGATGAATTGGAATATGTGGAACGTCTTGCGCGCCATCTAGCAGAAAACGGAGCCGCGCCGCTTCATGCAGAGCAGCTTATAAGTGATTTTTTGTGTGAATATCCATCCGGCGTATCCGACTTCGTATAAAACGGGACTTTTTATGTAAGAGCTGCCATCCGGCGGCTTTTTCTTTTGCATTTTTACAAAATGTATATTCTAGAATTCAAATTACAATCTTGTTACAAATTGTCGCAAACATGTATATATCCTGTTTTTTTACGGTATGGCGCCAGCAACACAATATCTAGTGGTTACGTTATTGTTTTCCTAAATTATACAACGCGCATGCAAAATTATCAGCTTTTTTGTGCGCATTGCTTTTATTTTCCAATTCCTCTTGAATTTACAGCGGGCATATGTTAGACTGTAACCAAATTGTTACATATTGTAACCTGTTTTTTCCGCAATTTCCCGGCAGATGATTCATCCGCCAGAATTTATATTCGTTTTTAAAAACGGAACTGTAAATTTTTTAGGAGGTCTGAAAGCAATGCACAAGAAATGCAAGGCCGTGCTTTCCCTGGTACTATCTGTCATGATGCTCTGCACCGTAGTCGTCATGGGTACCTCAGAAGCGTTCGCGGCAACAAGCACCGGCGTCGGCCTTTCGGCGCACGCACTGAAAGCTTACAATGAAAACTGGTCATATGTTTGGGGCGGAACGTCCCCCGGCGCGGTCGACTGCTCCGGCTTGATTTATTCCTACAACGGCGTCGGCGGTATTCGTACCGACATGCTTGCCGCTTCCCCCGAATGGGGGTACGTTTCAAGTGGTATCCCGAGAATTCACGGCCTTGGCCTGCATCATCCGGGACATGTCGGCGTATATGTCGGCAGTGGAATGGCAATTGATGCCAGAAGCTCTTATGACGATATGGTATACGAGAGCGTCTATAATTTAAACTGGGTCGAATGGTTCAAGGTTTCAGGCGTCAGCTACCCGACCAACGGATGGGTTCGTTTCAACGGCGGTTCCTTCTACTACGAAAACGGGCAGTATGTCATCAATACCAGCAGAACCTTCGACGGGGTTACCTATTATTTTGGCTCAAACGGCAAGTCCGACAAGACGCCTGCCGATAAGTACTTTAAGCAGACAGACTACTCCGATAGCAGCGTCGGGCCTGCGCAAAAGCCTTCCGGCGGCGGTTCGTCCGGCTCTGAGTCAAGCGTGCTGAAAAACGGCTCGCAGGGCTCCGCGGTCGAAAAGCTTCAAAAACGCCTTAAAGCGCTCGGATATTTTGAGGACGACGTAACAGGATATTACGGTTCTTATACGGAAAAGTGCGTCAAAGAGTACCAGAAGGCTGCCGGCCTTACCGTAGACGGCATTGCCGGTTCGGATGTACTCGGCACGATTTATAAGGACGACGCTCCGAAAAAAGAAAACGACAAGAAAGCGCAGGATAAGCCGGAACAAAACGACAGCAATCCGCCTGCCCAGGCCGCAGATAACCAGGAAGAGGTAACAAAGAAGGAAACACAGCCTAAGACAGAGCCAGAAACGCAGAAAGAGACAAAGGCGACACAGCCCAAGGATGTCGACAAGCTTTCATTAGGCGGCAAGGGCGCTACCGTCAAGCAGCTTCAGGAAAGGCTTTCCGAGCTTGCGTATTATTCCGGTGAAGCGACCGGCGTGTTCGACGAGGCAACGCTTGAAGCGATGCAGGCGTATTTCCGTGCTTCGGAGCTCAAGCCCGCCGACGAAATGACGGACGAACAGTTCCAGGTGCTCTGTTCCGACAAAGCGGTATCCGCCGCGGACTTTGAGGCGCTCCAGCTCAATTACGAGGGCAGCGACGTCACCTCATTGCAGCAGGCTCTTATAAAGCTAGGCTACCTCGCCCCCGATAATGAAACAGGCGTATTCGACGAGGCTACGGCAACAGCCGTTAAGCTTGCGCAGACCAACTTTGCGCTAGAGGTAACGGGCATTGCGGACGACAGCTTCTTAACCGCGCTGGGTCTTGAAACGGCCCGCCAGAGCACGCAGGTAAGCCGTGACGTTTCGGCAAAATCTGCATCCCTGACGAACGGGGCGCTCGCCAATGCGTCAGGCGCGAATGCGTTTGAGCAGGTTACCTTCAGCGGGCGCGACAACAGCTCTTACATATTGCTCATGTGGGTTGCCGGCATTATGTTCCTGATTTCCATGTGTTCGGTCGTACTGTTCCTCAAGAGCAGAAAAAAAGCGGCTCCGGTACAGAAAAACAGCAAAAAGTAAAAGCGGACAAGCTTCTATAAAAAAGCAGGCGTATATACGCCTGCTTTTATTTTATTCTATTTGACTTTTTCTTTCACGAGCCTTAGACTGAAACCAAAAGGATTTACATGAAAAGTATGGGATATTACAGGGGGTTTTTTAATGAATAAGGTAAAAATCACGATTTTAAAGACGACGCTCGACAAAGAGCTTACCGCGCAGTACGGGGCCGATGGACTGACCGCCTGCCCAATGATGAAAAAGGGGCAGGTGTTTTACGCCGATTACGCAAAGCCATTTGGTTTTTGCGATGAAGCCTGGAAAGCCATCTACCAGTATGTATTCGCCTTAGCGCACGGCGCAGGCAGCGAGCCGTTTTATTATGGGGACTGGATTAAAACGCCGGGTGTCGCCATATGCAGCTGCAACGACGGGTTAAGACCGGTTATTTTCAAGCTGGAAGCTACCGCTGAGGCGTCACATATGGATTACGAGCCCGTGCGTTGACGTTCAAAAAAGAAGCCGGTTTCTTAAAAGAAAGCGGCTTCTTTTTATTTTAATTCAATCTTTTTGGTCGTACGCCCTGCAGGCGGTAAGAAACCCAAAAAAGCCGAACAAACAGGAAAACAACGCGATTGCCGACCTTGTCGCGCTGTCCCAAAACAGATAGGACGCAAACGACAGCAAAAGCAGGCAGACGCATACGGCAATCAATACGATGGCAAGACGGGATAAATTCATAAGCCTTCCTCTCCTTTTCTTCCTCATGTATTTCGATTATTCTGCGGCAGCAAGACGATTCGCAAGCTGCGCAAATTGCTCCATCGATAGCTGTTCCGCACGGAAATTTTGCGGGATACCAGATTTTTCAAGTACTGTGTTAACCGCGTTTTTGTCAAGCTTCAGCCCTGCGGACAATGCGTTCGGTAGCGTTTTTCTCCGCTGCGCAAACGCGCTCTTCACAACCTTAAAAAACAGCTTTTCGTCATACACTTCAAACGGTGTTTCCTTGTGAACGTCGAGGCGGATAACCGCGGAATCCACCTTCGGCGCGGGCATAAAGCTGCCCGCCGATACGGAGAACAGCACGCGCGGCTGCGCGTAATACCGAACCGCAACCGTGACCGCGCCGCATTCCCTCGTTCCTGCCTCGGCGCAAATCCGCTGCGCGGCCTCCTTCTGTACCATGACTGTAATTGCTTCCACCGGAAGCCTTTCCTCGAGCAGCTTCATGATGACCGGAGAGGTAATATAATACGGCAGGTTTGCGCAGACGCATACGGGCATATCGGGAAATTCCTCTTCAATCAATCTTTTCAAATCAATTTTCAAAACATCGCCGTTTATTACCTTAACATTGTCAAAATCCCGCAGTGTTTCGTCCAGTACGGGCAAAAGCCTTTTGTCGAGCTCTATGGAAACAACCTTACCGGCACGCTTTGCAAGCTCGCAGGTCAGCACGCCAATGCCCGGGCCGATTTCGATAACACCCATCCCCTCGTCCGCGCCGCTTTCCAGCGCCATGCGCGGACATACGGAGGGATTGATTAAAAAATTCTGACCGAGTGATTTAGAGAAGGTAAAGCCGTGCCTTGCAAGTATTTCTTTGATATTCGATATATTTGAAAGCTGCTGCATCATTCTTCCCCTTTTTATAAATTGCGCAGGCCCTTTGGGTATTTATTTTTCAATACACCGCCCGAGCATTTGCCAAAGCCCAAAGTCATATCAGCGGTACAAACCGCCGTGTATCCCTTCAAGCCGTCCGGTGCGCTTATCTCTTCCCCATGAAGGAACCGCCTGATTTCCTCCCCGTCCGGCGCAAGCTCTATTTTTCTTCGGCATTCATGGGGCTTCGCCGCCATAAACGCCGCGTGAGCGGGTTCAACTCTTGTTCGCCTTATTTCGCCCAGCAGCACACCCGCGCGCAGGATATATAATCCGTCAAAGTCGGGCAGATTGTCCGGCAAAAGATACAGCCTATCGTTTAAAATACGAAAACGTTCTCCAAACGGCCGTCTAATAAAGCAATCGTCATAAAGCCCGCTTACAAGCTTCTCCAAGTCTTTTTTGCCTCGAAATGGGGAATCATAACGGTATGGGGAGAACGCAGGTGTTTCCCCCTCCTTTTTAACCAGCCGCGCGGCAAAATGGCCTTCCCCGCCGTCCATAGGTAAAATCCGCCGTGCTTTATTAAAAGCAGGCCGGCCGAAGGATACATTTGCGTCTTCAAGCTCAAATTCTGAATGTTGCTTTAAAAACGCATCTAAAACGCCTTCATTTTCTTCCTTGGAAAACGTACATGTAGAATATACGAGTACTCCGCCGGACTTAAGCGCCTGTGCTGCGCTATTTAAAATGGAAAGCTGGCGCGCGGCGCAAGAGAATACATGCTCACGGCTCCATTCTTTTACTGCCATTTCATCCTTGCGGAACATGCCTTCCCCGGAGCACGGCGCGTCGACGAGCACCTTATCGAAAAAGCCCATAAGCTTCTTGCAAAGCTGTTCAGGATGGCAGGAGGACACGACCGCGTTTTTTACGCCCATGCGCTCTATATTGGAAAGCAAAACGGACGCCCTGTTTTTTACAATCTCGTTCGACCATAAAAGCCCGGTATTTTGTAGAGCGGCGGCTATCTGCGTTGATTTCCCGCCCGGCGCCGCGCATAGGTCGAGCACCCTGTCGCCCTGCTGCACGTCAAGTATCGTAACGGCGCAGCCCGCCGACGGCTCCTGCATATAAAAAGCGCCCGCGTGATGAAGCGGATGTGAGCCGAGTCCTTTTGTGTCAAACGGAATGTAAAACCCGTCCTTACAAAACGGGGACGGCTTCTTTTTAAACGGAAAATTTTCGAATACCTGTCCGGCATCTGTTTTCAGCGTATTGATACGAATCCCTCTATAATAGGGTTCGCAAAGCGCGCGTTCATACGCTGGAAAGTCTTCTCCCAAAAGCCGCTTCATTTCCTTTAAAAAATTTTCAGGCAATTTTACATCCATATGTTTCTCCGTCATAAATTTAAGAATAAAAAAAGCGGCGATGCAAATACTAAGATTGCAAAGGGGGTGAGCTCAGTGGAATTCAACAACCAGAACAACAACCAGCAGAATAACAATCAGAACAGAAACCAGAACAACAACCAGAACAACAACCAGAACAACAATCAGAACAACAATCAGAACAACAATAACAACCAGAATAAGAACCAGCAGAACAACAATCAGAACAAAAACCAGAACAATAACAACAACCAGAACAACAATCAGAACAGGAGCTTCAACTTCTAATCTGACGTTTGATAACACCGGGTGCGAAAGACGGCAATTTTACTGCCTTTCGTGTCCGGTTACATATTTTTGCGCTGATTAGGCAAAAACAAAATGTATTCTAAAATTTTCATGCAGAACGAATGAAAGCGGTGATGGCGATATGTGTGAAATGCCGTTCAGCTTTCTTGAAGTTGCGTTTGCAAAACGCGCGGACTCCAATAAAGTTGATATATCTTAGATTTTCATGGATTTTTGTGCAATGAATGAAAGCGGCGATGGCTATATATTTAATATGCTGAACCGTTTTCGTAAAGCAGCGTTTGCAAAACGCACGGACACCAATGAAGTTGATACATCTTAGATTTTCAGGGATTTTTGTGTAATGCGAATGAAAGCGGTGATGGCGATATGTGTGATATGCCGAACCGCTTTCGTGAAGCAGTACGCAAAAAGGCCGAAAATCAGTAGCCGAGCGTTTCGCCGATGATGATTACCCTGATTCTTCCCTTATGGCGCTGCTGCGCGCTCACCACATAATTGCAGCAGACGCGGCCGTCACTATGGCAGCCGTCACATAGAAATGAGCCCTGCTTTTTTAAAGATACGCACTCCCCTGTTTCGCGGCAGCCGGCGTTCATATCAAGGCGCACGGTGTTCGCGGGCGCGGCCTCGCGCTTGACGCGCACAATTGCTTCGTCGATATTGCGGACAATCTTATTATACCCCGCGACGATATAAACGTGCTTCGGCCCGTAAAGAATCGCGGATACGCGGTTGGAATTTCCGTCCACGTTATAAAGCTCGCCGTTTTCCGTAATGGCGTTGGAGCTGCAAAAATAAGCGTCTGCGCTGTAGGTATCGCGGTAAACCTGCTCGATTTCTTCCTTAGTAATGCCCTGCCTGCTCCTGTCGAGATATTGGTAACGGCCGCTTTTGAGCAGCTCGAGCATACCTGCCTGCTTCAGTGTCATGGAACCTCCGCTGCCGATAACCGCTCCCTTTGGAAGCAAAGTCTCGACCAGCGCGCAGGCGTCTTTAGCCGTAGTGCAATAATAGGCGTCCATATTGTTGCGCTTTAGGTTCTCTATTGTCTTTTGAATGCGCTTCTCTATTATTTCTTTTTTGATTTCCTGCATAGCGGTTCCTCCAGCCGAAAAAAGTTAGCTTTATTATACTATGTTTTAATTTATTTTGAAAGAGCGAAAGTAAAACGTGCGGTTTTTTTCTGCCGATTCTCTTAAACGAACGGAAATGCGCCTGATTTTGCTTCGGATTGTGTGCATGAACGGCGATTTATCGGCAAAAAATATTGAAAGCAAAGCCAATTAATGGTATAATAACGAAATCATGTAAACAAACTATTCATTTGAAAGGATTCGTATAGAATGATGACAGTTGCAAACAAATACCGCACCCACCTGTGCGGCGAGCTCAGGGATTCCGACCTCGGAAAAGACGTGAGGGTTTCGGGCTGGGTGGAGAATATCCGCGACCACGGAGGCGTTATGTTCCTTGACGTGCGCGACCAGTACGGCGTGGTGCAGGTCGTCGTCCACGACGAGACGCTGCTTCAAAACGTAAATAAGGAATGCACCGTTACCATCAGCGGCAAGGTCGTCCAAAGGGACGAAGAGACATATAACCCGAAAATCGCGACCGGTACGGTGGAAATCGTAACCGAAAGCCTGACCGTCCTGGGCAAATGCAAAAACAATCTGCCCTTTGAGGTCATGAGCTCAACAGATACGAAAGAGGATGTACGCCTGAAATACCGTTTTCTCGATTTACGCAATAAAAAGGTACACGACAATATCCTGCTGCGCAGCGAGGTCATCGCGTTTTTGCGCGGCAAAATGCAGGAGCTGGGCTTTACGGAAATCAACACGCCCATCCTGTCCGCAAGCTCCCCGGAGGGCGCGCGCGATTACCTGATTCCCAGCCGCAAGCACCAGGGCAAGTTTTACGCCCTGCCGCAGGCGCCGCAGATTTTCAAGCAGCTTCTGATGGTTTCGGGCTTTGATAAATATTTCCAGATAGCGCCCTGCTTCCGTGACGAGGACGCTAGGGCCGACCGCTCCCCCGGCGAATTCTACCAGCTCGATTTTGAGATGGCGTTCGCCACCCAGGAGGACGTGTTCGCCGTAGCGGAGGAGGTTTTGTACGAAACCTTCCAGAAATTCACGGACAAAACGGTTTCAAAGCCGCCGTTTGCGCGCATTCCCTATAAAGAAGCGATGCTCACCTACGGCTCCGACAAGCCGGATTTGCGCAACCCGCTCACCATCAAAGACATCAGCGATATGTTTATAGAAACGGACTTCGGCCCCTTCCGCAAAAAGACGGTCCGCTCCATCAACGTGCCGAACGCCGCTTCCCAGTCGAAAACATGGTTCAAAAAGATGGAGGAGTTCGCGCTTTCCATCGGTATGAAGGGACTTGGGTACGTCAAAGTGCGTGAGGACCTGACGTTCGACGGCCCAATCGATAAATTCTTAAAGGAAGGCGACCGCGAAAAGCTGATAGAATTAAACGGCTCAAAAGCGGGCGACGTCATTTACTTTATAGCGGACAGCAAAGAGGCCGCGCCGAAGCTTGCGGGCCAAATCCGCACTGAGGTTGCAAGGCGTTTAGACCTCATCGACGAAAGCCGCTTTGACCTTTGCTTTATCGTCGATTTCCCGATGTACGAGCACGACGAGGATACGGGCGCGCTGATTTTCACGCACAACCCGTTCTCTATGCCGCAGGGCGGTATGGACGCGCTTTTAAACCAGGAGCCGACGGAAATTCTCGCTTACCAGTACGACATCGTCTGCAACGGCGTGGAACTTTCCTCCGGCGCGGTTCGCAACCACGACCTCGACATTATGATAAAAGCATTTGAGCTTGCGGGTTACAGCGAAGAGGAGCTTTCGGAAAAGTTCACCGCACTGTACAACGCTTTCCAGTACGGCGCGCCGCCGCACGCGGGCATGGCGCCGGGCGTAGACAGGATGCTGATGCTTTTAACAGAGGAAGAGAACATCCGCGAGGTCATCGCGTTCCCGATGAACAGCAACGCGCAGGACGTTTTGCTCGGCGCGCCGAACGAGGTCAGCGAGCAGCAGCTGCGCGAGGTGCATATCAAGCTGCGCTAACCGATAAACCTTCTGGCCGCGCACGGCTTCATGCTCGCGCGGCCGTCCCTATATCTCCATGAAAGGAATGAGGCACATGGTCACACATGAGGACGTCGTCCAGATTGCGCGCCTGGCAAAGCTATCCATCCCGGAGGACGGGCTGGACGCGCTGACAAAGGACATGGCGGACATCATCAAGTTCGCCGATACCATCAACAACGCTTTCGAAGAAGGCGTGGATTTTGACAACATCAATCATCTTTCCAATGTGTTCCGTGAGGACGAGGTTGTTCCCTCCTACGACAGCGAAGAAATTTTGTGTAACGCAAACGACAAAGAGGACGGGCACTTTCTTGTGAAAAAACGCGTACTTTAAGGAAAGGATTGATTCCCATGGGAAAAATAGCGGAAACCGGCAGGCTGCTGCGCGAAAAAGAGCTTTCGTGCACGGAACTGACGCAGCAATATTTAAACGAGATTGAAGCCGTAAACCAGGATTTAAACGCCTATGTTACGGTCACGGCGGAAACGGCGCTGGAAACGGCGAAAAAGGTCGATAAAAAAATCGCAGCGGGTGAAGCGCTTTCCCCGCTCGAGGGCATCCCGATGACCCTGAAGGACAATATCTCTACAAAGGGAATCGAGACAACCTGCTGCTCCAGGATACTTAAGGGGTATAAGCCCATCTATAACGCGACCGTCTGGAATATTTTACAGGAACAGAACGCCGTGCTGCTCGGCAAAACGAATATGGACGAGTTCGCCATGGGCTCCTCCTGTGAAACGTCCTGCTTCGGCGGCGCGCGCAACCCGCATAATTTAAACCATGTGGCGGGCGGCAGCTCAGGCGGTGTGGCTTCGGCGGTCGGCGGCAATATCGCCGTTTACGGCCTGGGTTCCGACACGGGCGGCTCTATCCGCCAGCCCGCAAGCTTCTGCGGCATTGTCGGCATGAAACCGACCTACGGCGCGGTTTCCCGTTTTGGGCTGATTGCGTACGCCTCCTCCCTCGACCAAATAGGCCCGGTTACAACCAGCGTGGAGGACGCGGCGCTCGTATACGACGCGGTTTCCCTTTACGACGAAAAGGATTCCACCTCGCAGGGCAAAAAAGGCGCGCCCGCTATGGAAACGCTTCAAAACGAAATCAAAGGCATGAAAATAGGTATTGCGCGCGAATACATGGACGGCGTGCGCGACGATGTGCGCAAAGCGCTTGAAGACGCCATCAAGGTGTATGAGTCCCTCGGCGCGGAGATTGTCTATTTTGACTTGCCCGCGCTCAAATACGCGCTGCCAGTTTACTACATCCTCGCCTGCGCGGAGGCTTCCTCGAACCTTGGGCGGTACGATGGCATCCGCTACGGCTACAAAACGCCGAAATATATGGACGTAAACGACATGATTTGCAAGACACGCAGCGAGGGCTTCGGCAAAGAGGTCCAGCGCCGTATCCTGCTCGGCACGTACGTTTTAAGCGCCGGCTATTACGACGCGTATTATAAAAAGGCGCAGAACCTGCGCGGCTCAATCGTGAAAGCGTTCCAGAAAGCGTTTGAGCAGTGCGACGTTATTCTCGCGCCGACCGTGCCGATGACCGCGTTTGAATGCGGCAAGGCGGTCAGCGACCCCATCGAGACGTACCTGACGGATATTTGCACCGTACCAATCAACATCGCGGGGCTGCCCGCCGTGTCCGTGCCCTGCGGCTTTAACGCGAAGGGAATGCCCATCGGCATGCAGGTCATCGGCAACAGCTTCTGTGAAGGCACGGTGCTGAACGCCGCGTGGCAGTATGAAAACGCCGCGCGCGGCGAAGTGTTCAAATCCGCGGAAATGGGGGTACGGCTATGAAATACGAAATGGTAGCGGGGCTTGAGACACATATCGAGCTTTCAACGAATACGAAAATTTTCTGCGGCTGCACCACGCAGTTCGGCGGAGAGCCAAATACACATTGCTGTCCCGTGTGCATCGGCCTGCCCGGCACACTCCCAAAGCTCAACCGGCAGGTGGTCAATTACGCAATTATGGCGGGCCTTGCCACAAACTGCGAGATTGCGCGTATTTCCAAAATGGACCGTAAAAACTATTGCTACCCCGATTTGCCCAAGGCGTACCAGATTTCCCAGTACGACATGCCGCTGTGCCTAAACGGCTATGTCGAGCTTTCTAACGGCAGGAAAATCAGGCTTACGAGAATCCACATCGAAGAGGACGCGGGTAAGCTTATCCACAGCCACGGCGACACATATGTCGACTATAACCGCGGCGGCGTGCCGCTGATTGAAATCGTCAGCGAACCGGATATTCGCAGCATTGACGAAGCTAAGGAGTATGTGGAAAAGCTCCAGCTCATTATGAAATACATTGGCATTTCCGACTGCAAAATGCAGGAAGGCTCCATGCGCTGCGACGTCAACATTTCGGTACGCCCTGAGGGCAGCGAGAAGCTCGGCACGCGCACGGAAATCAAAAATATGAACTCCATCACCTATATGGCAAAGGCCATGGAATATGAATTTTCCCGCCAGGTCGATTTGATTGAAAGCGGCGGGCAGGTCGTACAGGAAACGCTGCGCTACGACGAGGTAACCAACACAACCTCCAGCATGCGCGGCAAAGAGGACGCGCACGACTACCGCTATTTTAGGGAACCCGACCTTGTCACCATCCATGTGACGGACGAAGAGGTCGACGCGCTGAAAAACAAACTTCCCGAGCTGCCGGGCGCAAAGCTTAAGCGTTATACCGAAGAGCTTGAAATCCCGCAGGCAGACGCGCAGCTCCTTACAAAATACAGGAACGTCGCCGAGTATTTTGAGCAGGCAAGCAAAGGCACGAAGAACCCGCGCACGGCCGCGAACTTTATCATCGGCCAGATTTTCCGCCGTATGGAAAACGACAGCGCGAAAGAAGCATTTGACGTTTCCGTTTGCGCCGAAAATCTAAACGAGCTAATCCGAATGCTCGACGACGGGAAAATCAAGATGAACCTTGCGAAAACAACGCTTGAAAAGATGCTCGACAGCGGCAAAAAGGCGACGGAGCTTATTTTGGAAAGTGATATGGGCGGCCTTGACGACGAGGCGCTCGCCGCGCTTTGCAGGCAGGCTATCGAGCAAAACCCGAACGCCGTGAACGACATTAAAAACGGAAAGCAAAAGGCAATGGGCGCGCTGCTCGGGTTTATTATGAAGCAAAGCCGCGGCAAGGCGGACGCTTCAGCCGCGCAAAGCAAGCTCAAAGAACTAATCGGCTGATTAGCCTTCCATTACAAAGAGCCGGAGAAACAGGTTTGTTTCTCCGGCTCTTTTTTGTAATCGAAAACCCCCGGCTGTGCCGGGGGTTCAGAAAAGCTTTAGCGATGAATAGGAAATAAAAACTCCTTTTGGTAGAATAAAAGTGCGGCCTGACAACTGCACAAAAAACCAAAAGGAGGACATTCAAGAAATGAAT
>UQHH01000030.1 GCA_900540865.1 uncultured Oscillospiraceae bacterium | reverse complement strand
CGTGGAACGCCCTTCTTCCGTCATCAAGGAGCTGGTGGAAAACGCAATCGACGCGGGCGCCGACAGCGTTACGGTGGAAATCAAAAACGGCGGCGTTACATACATGCGTGTTACGGACAACGGCTGCGGCATCGCGCGCGACGATGTCCCAAAGGCGTTTCTGCGCCACGCGACCAGCAAGGTGAAGCTCCAGGACGATTTGGATAAAATCGGGACGCTCGGTTTCCGTGGAGAGGCGCTCGCGTCCGTCTGCGCTGTTTCCCATGTGGAGCTGATGACGTGCTCCGAAGACGAAACGCTCGGAACGCGCTACAGGTTAAGCGGCGGGGAAGAGGAAGCGCTTGAAGACGCCGGCTGCCCAAAGGGCACGACCATCATCGTGCGCGACCTGTTTTATAACGTGCCCGCGCGCATGAAATTTTTAAAAAAGGAT
The DNA here is from genome assembly GCA_900540865.1 of uncultured Oscillospiraceae bacterium. Taxonomy (GTDB): domain Bacteria; phylum Bacillota; class Clostridia; order Oscillospirales; family Acutalibacteraceae; genus Scatavimonas. The sequence continues at coordinate 27,863 of UQHH01000030.1, read as the reverse complement.
GTATCGGAGGCAAACGCGGTCGCAAACGTAATGGATAAAATCGCGCTTTCCCACCCCGAGGTTGCGTTTACCTTCCTGCGCGACGGCAAGCAGGCGCTCAAAACACCGGGCGACAAAAAGCTGCTGTCCGCGATTTATTCCGTATATGGCAGGGAGTTTGCAAACGGCCTGATTCCGGTAGAATACTCCTTAAACGGCGTTTCGGTAAACGGCTATGTCAGCAAGCCGGTAAACGCCCGCCCCAACAGGAACATGCAGAACTTTTTTATCAACGGCCGTTTTGTGAAAAGCCGCACGGCGATGGCGGCGGTTGAGGAGGCCTGTAAGGGCAGTGTTATGGCCGGCAAATTCCCGGCCTGCGTGCTGCATATCGAAATTTCCTGCGAGGCGGTAGACGTCAACGTCCATCCCGCAAAAATAGAGGTGCGCTTTATCAACGAACGTCCGGTGTTCGACGCCGTATACCACGCGGTAAAATCGGCGCTGCTCAATAAGGATGAAACAAAGATCGCGTCCTTCCTGCCGAAACAGGGAACAGGCAAAAAATCAAATTTATTTGAAATAAAGACGGAGCAGCCTAAGCAGGAGCCAAGCCAGGACGCTTTTGCTGTTTTAGACACACAGCAATTCCCGGAGCAAGGCGCGCATACAGCGCCCGCGCCGGAAAAACCGGCTGATTTGGGCGAGGAAGAGCCGCAGATGTTCGTGCCGAAAAAACACAGCTTCGGCGGCGCTGTGCTTCATGACAGCGCAAACCCGTTCGATTTATACAAAGGCGTTATCAAGGTCAACCGCAATATGTTCAACGCGAACGCCTTCGATATGGAGGAAGAAAAGCCGGAACCCCCGCTTGCGTACGAAGCCTATAAGGAAGCGCACAAAAAGCAGGAAAAGCAGCCGTCTGCCGCTGAAGAAGAAATAAAAGCGGCGCGGCAAAAGCCGGAAGAACCCGCAGCGCTTGTGGAGCGGGAGCCTGTTTCGACAAAATTCATCGGGGAAGCGTTCCAAACTTATATTATAATAGAGAGAAGCCCCGACGAGCTGATGCTCATCGATAAGCACGCGGCACATGAACGGCTCATTTATGAAAAGCTGAAAAAAGACAAGGGCAAGGGCTGCGCGCAGTATTTACTCGAGCCTGTGAAGGTAACGCTTTCAAAGCTCGAATATGACGCAGTCCTGCAAAACACGGCGCTTCTCGACGAGGCGGGCTTTGAAATCAGCGATTTTGGCGCTGGCATGGTGCTTGTGCGAAGCGCGCCGCAGTACCTTAACCATGAAGACGTCGAGCCGACCGTTATAGAAATGGCGGGCTATCTTCTGCAAAATAAAAACGACATCAATTCCCAGCATATGGACTGGATTTACCATAACGTTTCGTGCCGCGCCGCCATCAAGGCGGGCAATTTAAGCCATCCGCAGGAGCTTATCGATTTGGCCCGGCGGCTCGAGGATGATAAGACCATCCGCTACTGCCCGCACGGCAGGCCGATTTCCATCATCATCAAACGGCGCGAAATAGAAAAACAATTCGGCAGGGTGTGACCTTACTTTGAATAAAATCCCTCTGATTGCCGTCGTTGGGCCGACGGCCTCCGGCAAAACCGCGCTTGGGGTTGCCGTCGCTAAAAAATACGGCGGGGAAATCGTCTCGGCCGATTCCATGCAGGTGTATATCGGAATGGACATCGCGACGGCGAAACCAACGGAACAGGAAAAAGAGGGAATCCCGCATCATATGATGGGGTTCCTCGACCCAAAAGAGCCTTACAGCGTCGCGCTTTACGCAGTCGGCGCAAGAAAGGTGATTGAAGAAATCCACGGCAGGGGAAGGCTCCCAATCCTTGTCGGCGGCACAGGCCTTTATATCAGTACGCTGCTCAATCATATACAGCTTTCTGAGGAAAGCGGTGATAGCTTGCTGCGGCAAAGCCTTTACAAAAGGCTTGAGGAGGAAGGGCCGGACAAGCTGCTTTGCGAGCTTTCCGTATTCGACCCCGAATCCGCCCTGCGCCTTGCCAAAGAAAAAAACGGCAAGCGGATTGTGCGCGCAATCGAAATTTACCGTACAACCGGCAGGACCATGACAAGCCAGCTCGAGCGCTCCAGAAAAACGCCGTCCCCATATTTGGATATACGAATCGGCTTAAAATGCAGGGACAGGGAAAACCTGTACAATAGAATCAACAGCCGCGTCGGCCAAATGCTGGAAGACGGCCTTCTTTCAGAAGCAAAAGCGTTTTTGGCGCGCGAAGCCGGACAGACCGCAAAAATGGCGATTGGCTATAAGGAACTGAAGCCCTATTTCGACGGACTGTGTACGCTTACGCAGGCGGTAGAAAAACTCAAACAGGAAACAAGACGGTATGCAAAACGCCAGCTTACCTGGTTTTTACGTGACGAAAAAATCCACTGGCTCGATACAGACACGTTTGAAACCAGTGAAGAGCTATTATCAGAGGCTTGCCGTATCATAGAAGAAAGTGGAATACTCAACAATTTGGAATGTGGTGAAAACGGGTGAACAAAACGTTAGCAAAAAAAATCGGCATATCGGTCGCGTGCTTTTTGATTATATGCTACCTGGCATTTCTGTTTTATAACGCGAACTTTTCCATGGTGCAAACACAGACCGCCGCGTTGTCGTCCTATGCCGATTCTATCTACTCGACTGGCTATGTCGTACGAAACGAAACGCTGATTACAAACGAAACGCAGGGAATCGTCTCCTATGAATTCGACGACGGCGGAAAGGTTGCAAAGGGCGGAAAAGTCGCGACCATTTATAAAACGGAAGCGGACGCGACGGCCCACAAGGAAATGGCAAAGCTTGACAACGAAATTGCAAAGCTGAAAAAGACGAACCTTGCCTCCCATACGATGGCGACGGGCATCGATTCAATCAATTCACAGCTCAACCAGAAAATCACCGATTTGCTGCGCAACATCAATAAGGGAGACTTTTATAACCTGAAATCGAACAGGGAAGACCTGCTTTACCTGATAAACGAGCGGATGATTGTAACGGGTGAGGTCGTCAATTACAACAAACGGATTGAAACGCTGGAAAAACAGAAGGATGAAATCGCAAAATCCTGCGGCGACGCGGTCGCTACCGTTACGTCTCCCGTCGCCGGCTACTTCGTCAGCTATACGGACGGGTATGAAGGCGCGGTCGCCTATAAAAACGCCGCTACTATGGACCTCGATACGGTAAACAAAATGCTCAAGGCAAAGCCGAAGGAGGCCGCGGGAAACGTAATCGGCAAGGTCATCAGCGACCTCAACTGGTATATCGCCTGCCCCGTTTCCGCAGACGAAACGCTCGAGCTGAGCACATCCTACAGCAACGTTCAGGTCAACATGCCGTATGCGACGACCGGCAGCGTGCCCGTGAAAATCGCGGCGGTCAACCAAAAGGATAAAAACGCCGACGCTGCGTTGGTTTTGGAATGCAATTATATGAGCCCGGGCATTGCAAGCCTGCGCAACGAGACGGTCAAAATCGACCTGAGGACCTATAAGGGCCTGCGCATTCAAAAGAGCGCGCTGCACGACGACTATGTAAAAAAGACGGTAGAAAACGAGGACGGCACGCTCAAAGATGAGAAAAAGAAGGTTCAGGGCGTATATGTCGTGCAGGGGAACCAGCTGAAATTCAAACAGGTTTCCATACTTTTCGCTGGGGAGGATTTCATCCTGTGCGACCCGCAGCCGGAAAACGGCGTGCTTTTTAACGGCACGACGGTTGAACTATATGATAAAATCGTAACGGAAGGAGCCGACTTATATGACGGAAAGGTCGTCAAGCTTTGATGAAAAAAGATTGCAGGATATAGCCTCAAATTACCGGACGATAGAAGAAAACGTTACAAAGGCCGCGCAGGAAAGCGGACGGAACAGGGAAGACATTACGTTCCTTGCGGCGACCAAAACGGTAGACGCGGCGGCAATCAATTACGCGATTTCCCTCGGTCTGCGCCACATCGGTGAAAACAGGGTGCAGGAGCTTTTGTCCAAGTATGAGGAATACGACCTAGAAAACGCTTCTTTGCAATTTATCGGGCATTTGCAGTCAAACAAGGTGCGTCAAATCGTCGGAAAGGCCAGTATGATACAGTCTGTCGACAGCGTGAAGCTTGCTTCGGAAATCGGCAGGCAGTCCGTTATGAAAGGAATTGTGACCAATATCCTCCTGGAAGTCAACATCGGCGCGGAAGAGAACAAATCCGGCGTTCTCCCGCAGGGGCTGGAAGCGCTTATATTCCAAATCAGGGAAATAGAGGGAATTTCCATCCGCGGATTGATGGCAATACCGCCCATTTGCGACACGAAAAGCGAAATTCGTAAATATTTTTCCTGTATGCGCAAACTGTTTATTGACATTAAGGACAAAAAAATGGATAATGTATCTATGGATACCCTGTCCATGGGTATGTCTTCCGACTACTATGAAGCGATTCTGGAAGGAGCGAATATGGTGAGGATTGGTTCCTCCCTGTTTGGCCCCCGACTTATCAGATAAAATTGGAGGTATTGTTAAAAATGGCAGGTTTAGTGGATAAGTTTAAACGGATGTGGGACGCACCGGACGACGAGTACGACGAGTACGATGAGTACGCCTATGAGGACGAAGGCGAAGAGGATTTCAACGCTTCAAGCAGCAGCTCATCCTCCTCCTCTTCGGATTATTCTTACCAGAGGGAAAGCGCTTCGGCGCCCAGGCGCAACAAGGTTGTAAACATAAACGCGACGGCAAAGCTCCAGGTCGTTCTCTTCAAACCGGAACGCTTTGGAGAAGAGACGAGGGCTATCGCGGACGAGCTGATTAAAATGCATACCGTGGTTTTAAACCTCGAAAATACAAACAGGGATATGTCCCGCCGCATTATCGATTTCCTCAGCGGCTGCGCATATGCCAACAAGGGCAAAATCAAAAGGATTGCGACGAGCACGTTTATCATCATCCCGAACAACGTCGACCTGACGGGTGACGACCTGCTCGACGAGCTTGAAAACAACGGCGTGTATTTCTAAGAGATGGGTTTACCCGGAAAAGACGACGAAAAGTGGCTTGCCGCAAGGATTGAGGATTGTATTACCCAATGCCTGGATAAGCAGTACCCGTTTTATACGAGCTTTCTTACGCCGGAAGAACAGCCGGCGGCGCGCGCGGCGGCAAAGCGGCAGCGTTTTACAAATTATCTGTTTTTTGCCGGATATGAGGATGGAGAGCGCTGCATGTTCGGCGCTTTTCCCGATTATATGGAGCCAAACGCCGCCTCTTTCCCTATAATTCCCCTTGCGTTTTCTTATCCTTCGGCTTATAATCTTAGCCACAGGGATTTTTTGGGCGCATTGATGGGAACGGGAATCAAGCGGGAGGCAGTCGGCGACATTCTTGTCGGCGAAGGCGGAAGCGTCGTTTTCGTCAAGGAGGAATTAGCGGATTACATTTGTACGCAGGTCGATAAAATCGGCCGCGTCGGTGTAAAAATAAAGGCGGGCGCGGACGGCCTGCTCCCCGGAGGGAGGCCTCCGGAGGAAATAACCTGTACGCTTGCTTCCCTGCGGCTTGACGCCGTAGTGGCTGCCGTCTTACATATCAGCAGGGAAAAAAGCGTAAAGCTTATCGCGTCGGGGATGGTTTCTGTAAATCATCAGGTGAAGGACAGCGTAAGTATGGTGTTAAAACCGGATGACAAGCTCGTTATCCGGGGGAAAGGTAAATTTGTGATTGGTCAAAGCGATGGGCTGACCAAAAAGGGAAGAGTCAGACTGGTTATTAAACAATACAGATAGGAGAGATATTACTATGCTGACAGCTGAAGAAGTAAGGAGCGTAACATTCAGAAAGGCAAATCTCGGCGGCTGCCGTCCTGAGGATGTGGAGGCGTTCAAGGAAGAGGTAGCTGAGACGCTCGAGCAGTATAAAAGGGACAAAATCGACCTTGTAAAGAAGCTCGACATCCTTGCAAAGCGCATTGAGGAATACCGCAAGGACGAGGAAAACGTACGGGGCGCCCTTTTAAACGCACAGAAGATGATGGATTCCACCGTTAAGGAAGCAAACGCCAAGGCGGAGGAAATCATCAAGAAAGCACAGCTCAAGGCACAGGATATCGTCGTCGGCGCGAACGCGTCCGTCGTCAAGCAGAAAAACGATTACTTAAAGCTCCAAGCTGACGCGGTCGTCCTGCGTGAGCAGCTGCTTGAAACCTATAACAGCCATATCAGGATGCTGGAGGACTTGCCGACGGCAAAAGAAATCGGCAACAAGAAGGCCCAGCTCGACCGCGACTATCCGACAAGCGACGCGGTTTACGCTCCCGTAAAGGAAGAGCAGCCGAAGCAGGAAGCGGCGCCGGCTAAGGAGGAAGAGGTCGTCGACATTTCGTCCCAGACCACAGCCCCTGCGGCGGAGCCAGCAAAGGAACCCGCTAAAGACGAGGAAGAGAAGGAAAATAAATACAGCGACCTCAAATTCGGCGAGAATTACAGCGTAACCGGCAAGAAATAATAAAGTAATCATGCTGTCCGCTTTATGAGACAGATAAATCAATAATTGAATCGTTTGACGTCGAAATACCAATTCAGGCGCGGGGCTTGTCTCTGGGCTGGATTGGTATTTGGACTGATACCGGCAATTTTACAAAGGGAGAGAACTAGTCAAATGCCACAGGATTATAATGCAACGCTCAATCTTCCCAAAACCGAATTTCCCATGCGCGCGGGGCTCCCGAAAAGCGAGCCTGAAACGCTCAAAAATTGGGAGGATGAGAAGATATACGAAAAACTGATGGAGAAAAACGAGGGCAAGCCCCTCTATGTGCTCCATGACGGCCCTCCGTACGCAAACGGCAGTATTCATCTCGGTACGGCGCTCAATAAGGTTTTGAAGGATATCATCGTCCGTTATAAGAACATGGCGGGCTTCAAGTCCCCCTATGTACCTGGCTGGGACACACATGGACTCCCTACGGAGCTCAAGGCGCGCAAAAAGGCGGGCGTTGAAAATTCGTCCACCATTTCCGACGTGGAGCTCCGCAAAATCTGCCGTGAATTTGCGCTTTCCTATCTTGACGAGCAGCGCACACAGTTCAAGCGTCTGGGCGTCATCGGCGAATGGGATAACCCCTATATTACGCTCGTTAAGGAATTTGAGGCAAAGCAGATTGAAGTCTTTGCCGAAATGGCCTGCAAGGGCTATATCTATAAGGGACTCAAGCCGGTTTACTGGTGCCCCGACTGCAAAACGGCGCTTGCCGAGGCGGAAATCGAGTATTCCGACGACCCGTGCTATTCCATCTATGTAAAATTTGGAGTGACGGACGATTTAGGCAAATTTTCCGCGATGGGCGCCGACCCGTCGAAGGTTTCCTTCGTCATCTGGACGACGACGACCTGGACGCTGCCCGGCAACGTGGCAATCTGCGTCGGTCCGTCCTTTGACTATTGCCTGTTGAAAAGCGGCGGCGAATATTACGTGATGGCGCAGGAGCTTTACAAGGACGCTATGGAGGCCGCCGGTATTACAGAATATGAGGTTGTGGGCACGCTAAAGGGCTCAGAGCTTGAATATATGAAAACGCGGCACCCGTTCCTCGACCGCACGTCGCTCGTCATCGTAGGCGACCATGTTACGCTCGAAAGCGGTACCGGCTGCGTCCACACGGCGCCCGGCCACGGCGTTGAGGACTTTGACGTCTGCCGCAATTACAAGGAGCTTCCCGTCGTCGTCCCGGTTGACGCGGACGGCAGGCTTACAACGGAAGCCGGGCAGTTTGAGGGCCTTTTGACCGGGGAAGCGAATAAGCCGATAGCACAGCACCTTGAAAGCACCGGCGCGCTGTTTGCGATGAAAAAAATCAACCACCAGTACCCGCATTGCTGGCGCTGCAAAAACCCCGTTTTGTTCCGCGCGACAGACCAGTGGTTCTGCTCTGTAGACGACTTCAAGGACGCGGCGGTAAACGCCATTGACCAGGTGCAGTGGATACCCGGATGGGGACAGGACAGGATAACCTCCATGGTGCGTGAGCGCAAGGACTGGTGTATTTCCCGCCAGCGCAAGTGGGGCGTTCCAATCCCGATTTTCTTCTGCAAGGAATGCGGCGAGCCGCTTATCGATAAAGACGCGATGCTCGCGGTCGCCCAGCTGTTCCGCAAGGAGGGCAGCGATGCGTGGTTTACAAAGGACGCGTCCGAAATCCTGCCGGAGGGAACTGCCTGTAAAAAGTGCGGCGCGCATGAGTTTGATAAAGAAAAGGACATCATGGACGTTTGGTTCGACTCCGGCTCGACCCACGCGGCCGTTTTACAGGAAAGGCCCTATCTAAAATGGCCCGCAGACCTCTACCTTGAGGGCGCTGACCAGTACAGGGGATGGTTCCAGTCCTCTCTTTTGACCTCGGTCGCAACGACGGGGCGCGCCCCTTACGAGGCGGTGCTCACGCACGGCTGGGTTGTGGACGGGGATGGACGGAAGATGTCCAAGTCGCTCGGTAACGGCATTGAGCCGCAGGATATTATCAACCAGTACGGCGCGGACGTCCTGCGCCTGTGGGTTGCGTCCTCCGATTACCACGCGGATATCCGCATTTCCAAGGATATTCTAAAGCAGCTTTCCGAATCCTACCGCAAAATCAGGAACACCGCGCGGTATATCCTCGGTAATTTAAACGATTTCAACCCCGACACCGACATGGTTTCGCCCGGTGAGCTGTTCCCAATCGATAAATGGGCGCTTGCAAAGCTCGACGAGCTCAATAAAAAGGTGCGCGCTTCTTACGACGCGTTTGAATTCCACCAGGTTTACCATGGCATCCATAACTTCTGCGTCGTGGATATGTCTAATTTCTATCTCGATGTGCTCAAAGACAGGCTCTACACGGAAACCGCGGACGGCAAACCGCGCCGTGCCGCGCAGACGGCGGTTTATATCATACTCGACGCAATGACCAGGATGATTGCCCCGATACTCGCGTACACCTCTGATGAAATCTGGAAATACATGCCGCACGGCAAGGAAAACGACCCGCGGCACGTGCTCTATAATGAAATGCCCAGGCTTCAGGAGCTCGGGCTCGACGACGGATTTATGGCGAAATGGGACAGAATCCATGAGCTGCGCGACATTGTCAAAAAGTCGCTCGAAGAGGCGGTCAAGGAAAAACAAATCCGCGCTTCGCTGGAAGCAAAGGTCACGCTTTCCTGCGCGGGCGAATTATACGATTTTATCAAGTCTGTGGAAGACGAGCTGAAGACTGCGTTTATCGTTTCCGGCATCGATGTGGTAAAGACGGAAGGCGGCGAGCTTTCTGTTGCGATTTCCAAAGCAGACGGCGAAAAGTGCGAGCGCTGCTGGTGCTACAGCGAAACAGTCGGGCAAAATCATGAGCATCCGGCTATCTGCAACCGCTGTGCGGCCGTATTAGGAAAATAAAAAATTGCGGCGGCGTGTCCCGTATAGAGATACGCCGCTTTTCGTATAGGAGTGATTTCTTTGCCGGTACTTGCGATTGTTGGCGCCGCTGTTTTGGTGCTCATTGACCAGCTTTTAAAGCTTTTGGTCGTCAATACGATAAAAGTCGGCGGCCCCGTGACGGTGCTCGACCCGCTGCTGCGCTTCGTCTATGTGGAAAACAAGGGCGCGGCCTTCGGTATGCTTGAAAACCAGCGCTGGATTTTCATTACGCTGACAGCGATTGTCATGGTGGTATTGGTTGTTGTCCTGTTCCGCGCAAGAAACAGGAGCAAGCTGTTTTTTATATCGCTGGCGCTCATTATCGGCGGCGGAATAGGGAATTTAATCGACCGGATTTTCTTAGGCTATGTGGTTGATTATATCCAGCTTTCCTTTTTTCCGCCCGTATGCAACTTTGCGGATTACTGTATTACATTCGGAACAGTCCTGCTTGTGATTTACCTTTTCTTTGTGTCTGATTTCTTTAAAACCAAGCACGAGAAGGAAGAGCTGGAAGCGACGGCGCAAAAGCATGAATAAACATGAGCTTTACGCGCTGCCCGAGGACGATGGCAAGCGTATGGACAAGTACCTTTCCGAGCAGCTTCCCGGCAAAACGCGCAGCTTTCTTGCGAAGCTGTGCGGGGACGGGCTGGTACTTGTGAACGGCAGGGTACAGGGTAAAAACTATAAGCTCAAAGCAGGGGACTGCGTTGCGGTGGAGATCCCCGCGCCTGTTTCGCTTTCGGCGGAGCCTGAGAATATCCCGCTCGACATCGTTTATGAGGACGGCGACCTGCTCGTGGTCAATAAGCCGAAGGGCATGGTCGTGCATCCGGCGGCGGGGAATTACAGCCATACGCTTGTAAACGCGCTGCTTTACCACTGCGGCGGCTCCCTGTCGGGTATTGGCGGCGTTGTGCGCCCCGGCATCGTGCACCGCATCGACAAGGACACGAGCGGCCTTCTGATTGTCGCAAAGAACGACCGCGCCCACCAGGGGCTCGCACAGCAAATCAAGGAGCACAGCTTTACAAGAGAATACGAAACGGTCGTGCACGGTAACATAAAAACGGAAGAGGGCACGGTAGACGCGCCGCTCGGAAGACATCCAAGCGACCGCAAGAGGATGGCGGTCACGCAAAGCCACTCCCGCAGCGCCGTTTCACATTATCAGGTGCTGGAGCGCTTCGGCTCGTTTACACATCTTTCCGTGCGGCTCGAAACGGGCAGGACCCACCAAATTCGCGTGCACATGGCCTATCTCGGCCACCCCGTCGCGGGGGACGAGGTCTACGGCCCTAAAAAAGCAGTGAAAGGGCTTGCGGGGCAATGCCTGCACGCGCGTAAAATCGGGTTTATCCATCCCGTTACCGGAAAGCATCTGGAATTTACAAGCGAGCTGCCGCCCTATTTTACCTCGTTTCTTGAAAAACTGAGAAAAGAAGCAGGTTTTTCGTAAAAAAATTCTTGCAACTTATTCCATATCATGCTATAATACTAAAGCATTTGAAATCCGTCGTTTGCTCGATGGGGTTCAACGGCCCGGTATTTTACCGAGACATTGAAGCGGACAGTCCTCTGGCCGGTTAGGTTATGAATGTCTGAAAATTTAGGAGGCTATCTAAATGGATGCACTGAAAACAATCGCGGCGGATTCTTTGAAGAACGAGCTGCCAAAGTTCGAAATTGGCGACACAGTAAGAATCAGCGTCAATATTCGTGAAGGCGAAAGAGAAAGAATCCAGATGTTCGAGGGCACTGTCATTGCCAAAAAGGGCAGCGGTGTCGCGGCGACGTTTACCGTAAGGCGCGTATCCTACGGCGTAGGCGTGGAAAGGGTATTCCCGGTTCACTCCCCGAACGTCAAGGACGTACAGGTCGTCAGACACGGTAAGGTCCGCAGGAGCAAGCTCTATTATCTGCGTGACAGAGTCGGTAAGGCCGCAAAGGTTAAGGAGCAAATCCGGTAATATCGAACGGATAAAGGGACGTTGCCGTCCCTTTTTTGCTATATGCAAAAACACGGAGGTACCCATATGAGTAAAAAGGAAGAATTTGAGTTTACTATTTTAAACGATGAAGAATATAAAAACACACCGCCGAAACCGGAAAATATTGTCTTAGAAACGCCTGAAACACCCGCGCCGCCGATTAGCTCCGCAGTATCTGAGGCTGTGCTGACGGAACCGGAGGATGACGAAGGCGGCGGCTTACAGAGCTGCTTTGAGTGGCTTCAGGCTATTGTTTCCGCGGTCGTAATCGTTGTGCTATTGCTCACCTTCGTGTTTCGCCTGGTCGACGTGGACGGCTTGTCTATGTTCGAGACGCTGCATGACCATGACAAGGTGTTCGTCACCAGCCTGCTTTACGAGCCCCAGCCTGGCGACATTGTCGTCATCAGCCACGGGCAGGAGTATAAAGACCCGATTATCAAGCGCGTAATCGCAACTGAGGGCCAGTCCATTCAAATCGATTACGATAAGGGACAGGTAATCGTCGACGGAGTCATTATAGATGAGCCGTATCTCAGTGAGGCAATGGAATATAAGGCTGTTTTCGATAATCCGATTCCCGATATTGTTCCCGAGGGCATGATATTTGTGATGGGCGACAACCGCAACAATTCATTGGACAGCCGTTCCCAGCGCGTCGGATTGATTCATAAGGACGACATTATCGGCAAGGCGCAGGCTGTCGTCTTCCCGTTTAGCAACTTTAAAACTCTTAGTTGATAGGAAGTAACGCATGAAGAATAAACTGACGGCCGTATGCTTTGAGTGGATAAAACCGGTGCTGTTTGCCTTGTGCCTTGCGCCGCTTATCATCATATTTCTGCTCCGTATGGTCGACGTGGACGGCCCGTCTATGATGGACACGCTGCAAAACCAGGATAAGGTAATCGTAACGAGCTTACTTTATAAGCCCGCGCCGGGCGACATCATCGCTGTAAGCCACGGGGAGAATATCGATAAGCCGCTGATTAAGCGCGTTATCGCGGTAGAAGGCCAGAAAATTGAAATCAACGCGCAGACGGGCGATGTTGTGGTAGACGGCGTACTGCTCAACGAGCCGTATATCAAGGACAAAACGCTCGGCGGCATCAACTGGGAGTTCCCGTCGATTGTGCCGGAAGGAAAGGTCTTCGTTATGGGGGACAACCGCCTGATTTCCAAGGACAGCCGCGACAGCGACGTCGGATTGATTCATACGTCGGACATTATCGGCAAGGCGCAGGCTGTCGTTTTCCCTTTTGACCATGTGAAATATCTTTACTAAAAACGCGGGCGCACCAATGTGCGTCCCTTGTTTGTTTTTATCCCTTTAAGGAGGTAATAAAAATGGCGGAAATGCAGAATATCCAATGGTTTCCCGGCCATATGACAAAGACGAAACGCAAAATTCAGGAGAGCCTCAAGCTGGTGGACGCCGTCGCGGAAATTATCGACGCGCGCGTACCGCAAAGCAGCCGCAACCCTGACCTAGACGGCCTGCTCGGCAGCAAGCCGCGCCTTATCCTGCTCAATAAATGCGATATGGCGGACAGCAGGGAAACGGCCCGCTGGATTGCATATTTTAAAAACAAGGGAATCGGAGCAATTGCTGTAGACTGCAAATCAGGCAAGGGGATTTCCGGCTTTATGCCGGCAGTGCGCGAGCTTTTATGCGACAGGATTAAATCATGGGAAGAAAAGGGGATGAAAAACCGCACCATCCGGGTGATGGTCGTCGGAATACCGAACGTCGGGAAATCCTCCTTTATCAATAAGGTGGCAAACAAAAGCAGGGCAAAGGCCGAGGACCGTCCGGGCGTTACGCGCGGCAACCAATGGTATACCATTGGAAACGGCTTTGAGCTGCTCGATACGCCGGGTGTTCTCTGGCCGAAATTCGACGACCCCGCGGTAGGGGAACGCCTTGCCTTTACAGGCGCCGTCAAGGACCAGATTATCGATACCGAGCTGCTTGCCGTGCGCCTGCTCGAGGTGCTGAAGGAACGCCCGACCGAGGCTTTCCTCACAAGGTTCAAGCTAATGAAAGACGATATTACAGGCCTGCCGCCTTATGAGCTGCTGGAGCTTATCGGCCGGAAACGCGGAATGCTAATCTCCGGCGGGGAAATCGACACGCTCCGCGCCGCCAATATGCTACTTGACGAGTACCGCGGCGCAAAGCTTGGAAAAATCACGCTGGAGGGCGCGCCGGAAGGGCAATCGTAAATAAACAGGTGTTTGATAAGGACAGGGGGAGCGGGTTTGATTACCATTTTTAACCGAACGGAGCTTATCTCCACTTTTTCCATCAGGGAGCAGGCGCAAATCCGCGAGGCGCTGTGTTACGGAAAAATTGATTATTTCCTAAAAACGCACAGCCGTATAAGCCCCGGCACAGGCGTTAGGGACTCCTATTCGGGTACGGATGATAACGGCGGCTGCATGGATTTATCCTGTGAATATATCTTTTATGTGCGCCGGAAGGATTACGGCCGGGCGCTTGCTGTAATCGGTGGCTAGAACAACAAATAAAAGTTCATATTGGGGTTTGGAGCGGAAAGCCGTTTCAAACCCTTTGCGCTATATAGAAAGGGGTTAGGTTATGGATTGGCTTACATATGAAAAGGAAACGTATGCAAACGGGTATGGCTCGGTATGCGGCGTCGACGAGGCGGGAAGGGGGCCGCTTGCGGGTCCTGTGTGCGCGGCAGCCGTTATTTTGCCGGAGGGGGCGCTGATAGACGGCGTAAACGATTCAAAAAAGCTCAGTGAAAAAAAGCGGGAAGAGCTCTTCGATGAAATCTGCGGCCAGGCGGTTTCCTGGTGCGTTGCGTGGGCTTCGGTTGAAGAAATTGAGTCGATGAACATTTTAAACGCCGCGATGCTTGCGATGAAGCGCGCGGTGGAAGGCCTTCATATCCCCGCGGATTTTGCGCTGATAGACGGCAACAAAACGCCGCCGGTTGAGGTGCCTGCGCGCGCGGTCGTAAAGGGCGACGCGCTTTCTGTTTCGATTGCCGCGGCTTCTATCCTCGCGAAGGTCAGCCGTGACCGGCTGATGCTCGAGCTTGCGAAGGATTATCCGCAGTACGGCTTTGAAAGGCATAAGGGCTACGGTACGAAATACCATATTGAAATGCTGCGGGAATACGGCCCGTCGCCCATCCACAGGCCGTCGTTCCTTACGAAGATACTGGGTTGATTTTATGGCGGATACAAAAACAGCCGGAAGGCTGGGTGAGGATTATACCGCGGAATACCTGTGCGGGCGCGGCTATATAATAAAAGAGCGTAATTTTTGCAAAAGATGCGGGGAAATCGATTTAATTGCCCAAAAGGGCGGTATTCTTGCCTTTGTAGAGGTGAAAACGCGTAAGCTGGGCTCCTTTTCCGCTCCGGCGGACGCGGTAACAAAAGCAAAGCAATTAAAAATTATTCGGACGGCGGCAATCTATCTCCAGGAAAATCAAACGGATTTACAGCCGCGGTTCGATGTGGCGGAAGTCTTTTTCAAGCCGCGGACCCTAAAGCCGGTGAGTATCCGGTACATAGAAAACGCTTTTTGGCAGGAGGAAGACTATGCAGTATTTTGATTTGCATTGCGATTCGCTTTATGAGGCCGTGACAAAGGGAAAAAACCTTGCCGAGAACGACATGCATGTGTCGTTTCAAAAGGGGAGCAGGTATTCCCCGTGGGTACAGTGTATGGCTGTCTGGATACCCGACAGCCTGCGCGGGCAGGCCGCGTTCGATTTTGTAGAGCAATGCGCGGGCAGGCTGGACGGAATGCTCGAAGAAAATCCTTACGAGGTAATCAAGGTCGGCTGCAAAAAAGACCTTAGGAAGGTGCGCCGTTTGGGCCTTCGAAGCGTTATTCTTACCGTGGAAGGCGGCGCCGCGCTCGGCGGAAAGCTGGAGAACGTAAATAAGCTGGCGGGCCTGGGCGTTAAAATGATGACGCTCACCTGGAACGGGAGAAACGAGCTCGGCGGCGGTACGCTTGTAAAAGAAAACCCCGGAATCACGCCGTTTGGCAAGGCGGTAATCGCGGAAAACGAGCGGTACGGGATTATAAACGACGTTTCCCACGCCAGCGACGCGCTTTTTTACGATGTGGCGCAGCACGCAAAAAAGCCGCTGGCCGCCAGCCACTCCAACGCGCGCGCAGTTTGCGGGCATCCGCGCAATTTGACGGATGAACAGTTCCTTATCATTAAAAATTGCGGAGGAATCGCCGGCCTCAATTTTTCGAGAAGCTTCCTGCGGGAGGGCGGGAAAGCAACTACGGACGACATCCTTAGGCACGCGGAGCATTTCCTTTCGCTCGGAGGAGAGAATACCGTCTGCATCGGCAGCGATTTCGATGGAACGGATATGCCGGAGGGAATGGACGATGTCACGGGAATTGAGCCGCTATATGAAAGTTTTTTAAAACGAAATTACAAAGAAAATCTGCTTCAAAAGATATTCTTCAGCAATGCCTGCAATTTCTTTGAAAGCTTTGACATTACGGAGGATTTGTAATAGAATAAAAGACTAGTGGGAGTTTTTTAAATAGTAGGAAAACACCTGTATTTTCCCTATTTTCAGATTACGCCTTTTGGAAAGGAATGGTCATTTACATGATGTACAACAGCACAACCGACAAGAACCTCCGCGTTTCGGCAGCCCAGGCAATCGCGCAGGGCATTTCTGAGGACGGCGGACTGTTTGTCCCCAGCGAAATACCGAAGTACAGCGAAAAGGATATGAAGGACCTGCTCAAAATGGATTACCGGGGCAGGGCAAAGAAAATTCTCAGTGATTATCTTTCCGGCTTTACGGCGGAGGAAGTCGACTGGTGCGTGGAAAAGGCGTATACCAAAGAAAAATTCGGTTCCGACAATCCGGCGCCGTTCGTATACCTGGAGCAGGGCGAGGCAAAATTCAACATGCTGGAGCTGTGGCACGGCCCGACCTGCGCGTTCAAGGATATGGCGCTCCAGATTTTGCCCCATCTTTTGACGAAGTCCCTTGAAAAGACGTGTAAGGGGAAAAAGGCGGTAATCCTTGTCGCGACCTCGGGAGACACGGGCAAGGCCGCCCTCGAGGGCTTTAAGGATGTGGAAGGTACGCAGATTATCGTATTCTATCCGCAAAACGGCGTAAGCCCCATGCAAAAGCACCAGATGGACACGCAGACCGGCGGTAATGTGAATGTGTGCGCAATAGAAGGAAATTTTGACGACGCGCAGACGGGCGTAAAGAAAATCTTTACGACGAAGGAAATAATCGGGAAGCTCAGCCAAAATAATATGCTGTTTTCCAGCGCGAACTCCATCAACTGGGGTAGGCTTCTGCCGCAAATCGTATACTATTTCTCGGCCTATTGCGATTTAATAAACAAAGGCTGTGCGAAGCCCGGTGAAAAAATCAATATTGTAGTTCCCACGGGAAACTTCGGCAATATTCTCGCTTCCTATTACGCCATGCGTATGGGGTTGCCCGTAAATAAATTTATTTGCGCGTCCAATTCAAACAACGTCCTGACAGATTTCATCAAAACAGGCGTGTATAATAAAGACAGAAAGTTTTATACGACGGTTTCCCCGTCGATGGATATTCTCGTTTCCAGCAATCTGGAGCGCCTGCTGTACCACCTCTCCGGCGGGGACGACGTGAAAATTAGGGAATGGATGGCAAAGCTCAAAACAGACGGAAAATATTCCGTCGACGCGTCCGTCATGATGCAGATAGCAAGCCTCTTTTTCGGCGGCTGCTGCGACGACGACGCGACAAAGAAAACCATCGACAGCCTCTACCGCGGCACCGGCTATCTCTGCGATACACACACGGCGGTCGCGGTCAATGTTTACGGACAATATGTCGCTAAGACGGGCGATAAAGACACCCCCGCGGTTATCGCTTCCACGGCAAGCCCGTATAAATTCTCGCGCAGCGTGCTCGAGGCCGTCGCGCAGGACAAGGTTTTGCCGGAGGATGAGTTTGAAATGGTCGACGAGCTATCCCGCACGACACACAAAGAGGTTCCAAAGCCGCTTGCTTCCCTCAAGGGCAGGGAAATCCGCTTCCAAAACGTCTGCACGGCGGACGAAATGCCGCAGTATGTGCTGCGCACGCTCGGTATTTGATTATGTCGCTCTTTGCAATTGCCGATTTGCACCTGTCGCTTGGGACAAATAAGCCGATGGACATGTTCAGCGGCTGGACGGATTATGTCGAACGCCTTGAAAAAAACTGGCGCGCAATCGTTACACAGCAGGATACGGTCGTAATCCCGGGTGATATTTCGTGGGCGATGAAGCTTGAGGAAACCTATGCCGATTTTTCTTTTATACAAAGCCTGCCCGGCAAAAAGCTTTTTCTCAAGGGCAATCACGATTATTGGTGGGGGACAAAAACAAAGGTTGAGAATTACCTCAATGAAAACAGCTTTGATTCCATATCCCTTGTTTTCAATAACGCACAAGCCGTTGAAAATTACGCGGTCTGCGGGACGCGCGGCTGGTTTTACGACGCGGAGGACGACGCGGACCAAAAAGTGCTCTTAAGGGAAATCGGGCGGCTCAATATGTCGCTCGACGCAGCGGAAAAAACCGGCCTGGAGCCGCTGGTGTTTTTACATTACCCGCCCGTTCATGCCGGGGCGTGCTGCGAAGAAATCCTTTCCGTTTTGAAGCGGCGCGGTGTCAAACGATGCTTTTACGGGCATATCCACGGGGATGCCGGAAAGCGCGCTGTAAACGGTTTGTACGATGGAATCGACTTTAAGCTGGTGGCCTGCGACGGCTTGGATTTTATACCATATTTGATTCGTTAATATTATTATTCAATAATTTATACTAAGGGTATGGAAAAAGAATTTTTTATATGTTACAATAGGCTTTGAATACTTGCTAAAAATCAGGAGGACAAAGAGAATGAGTCTGAAAGCATCGAACAAGGTAGAGACAAACCGCTATGAGCTTGAGGTACAGGTAGACGGCGAAACCTTTGAAAAAGCAGTCGCGGCGGTATATCGTAAAAAGAGTAAGAATATGACGGTTCCGGGCTTCCGTAAGGGCAAGGCGCCCAGGCATATTATCGAGAAGCTTTACGGCGAGGCTATCTTCTACGAAGACGCTATGCAGGAGCTCTATCCGGGCGCGCTTTCCGACGCGGCGAAGGAAGCAGAGCTTAAGCTCGTCAACGATAAAATCGACCTCGACGTAACAAGCGTCGGAAAAGACGGCTTTACGTTCAAGGCGGTCGTTACCGTCGAGCCGGAGGTTGAAATCAAGGATTACAAGGGCATTGAGGTAACGAAGAAGCCGGCGGACGTCACAGATGAGGTGCTGGAGGAAGAAATCAATAAAGTGCGCGAGCGCAACTCCAGGATGGTAACTGTGGAGGACAGGGCCGCGCAGGACGGCGATATTACCGTAATCGACTTCGAGGGCTTTGTCGACGGCGAAGCGTTCGAGGGCGGCAAGGCGGAAAATTACAACCTCACGCTCGGCAGCAAGAGCTTTATTCCCGGCTTTGAGGAGCAGATTACCGGACATAAGACAAACGACGAGTTTTCCATCAAGGTCAATTTCCCCGACGATTACCAGGTCGACGAGCTCAAGGGAAAAGAAGCGGAATTTAAGATTGTCCTGCATGAAATCAAGTCCCGCGAGCTGCCTGAGTTCGATGACGAATTCGTCAAGGACGTAAGCGAAAAGGAAACAGTCGATGAATATAAGGAAGAACTCAAGGAAGAGGTCGCGAAGCGTCTGCAGCAGGAATCTGACACCGACCTTGAAAACCAGATTTTCACGAAGGTCTGCGACATGCTTGAGGCTGAAATTCCTGAGGCGATGTATGAAAACGTCATAGACGATATGATTAGGGAATTCGATATGCGCCTGCGTTCCCAGGGTATGGACATGGCGACCTATATGCAGTATATGGGCATGGACCAGTCCGGTCTTCGCGCGGCGTACAGAACCCAGGCGGAGCAGCGCGTGAAGCTCAGGCTCGCGCTTGAGAAGATTGCGCAGCTTGAGAACCTCACCGCAAGCGAAGAGGAAATCGAAGCCGAGTACGCAAGGCTTGCGGAAAATTATAAGATGGAAGCTGAAAAAATCAAGAACATGATTGCTGCAGAAAACATTGCGAAGGATATTGCGGTAGAAAAAGCGATGAACCTCGTCAAAGACAGCGCAAAGGTTTCTTGATTGCTAAAAACCTGAATAACCTTGTAATTTCCTGCCTATGCTTATACAAGCGCAACCAATTTAATTAAAGGGATGATACTTCATGAGTTTGGTACCTTATGTAATTGAACAGACCAGCAGGGGAGAGCGTTCTTACGACATTTACTCCCGCCTGCTCAACGACAGAATCATCATGCTGACGGAAGAAGTCAACAACACGACCGCAAGCCTCGTTGTCGCGCAGCTTTTGTTTCTTGAGGGGCAGGACCCCACAAAGGACATCAGCCTTTATATTAACAGCCCTGGCGGCTCCGTAACGGACGGCTTCTCCATATACGACACAATGCAGTATATCAAGTGCGACGTTTCCACCATCTGCATGGGCATGGCCGCCAGTATGGGCTCGTTCCTGCTCGCGGCGGGGACAAAGGGCAAGCGTTTGGCGCTGCCGAACAGCGATATTATGATTCACCAGCCCAGCGGCGGCGCGCAGGGACAGGCGACCGACATTTTAATCCACGCCGACCATCTCCAGAAAACAAAGAAGAAATTAAACCAGATTCTTGCCGATAATACTGGCCAGCCTCTTGAAATTATTGAAAGAGACACCGAGCGCGACAATTTCATGTCTGCGGACGAGGCTATGAAGTACGGCTTAATCGACAAGGTCATTACGAAACGATAACGATAGGAGTTAGAGTTTTATGGCAAACAGGGACGATAATACAACACGGGAGATTCATTGCTCCTTCTGTGGCAAGCCGCAGGAGCTCGTCGGCCGCATGATTGCGGGCAACGGCGTGTATATCTGCGACGAGTGCGTCGAGCTTTGCCTGTCGATTCTCCACGACGGCGAGGAAGATAAGAAGGAAAAGAAGGAGCGAGAGCCTGATTTTCAGAATCTCCTCAAGCCGGAGGAAATCAAGGCGAAGCTGGATGAATATGTCATCGGCCAGGACGAAGCGAAGGTCACCTTGAGCGTTGCCGTTTATAACCATTATAAGCGCATCAACAACCAGGACGACGACGTTGACTTTGTCAAAAGCAACGTGCTTTTACTCGGCCCGACCGGCACAGGCAAAACCCTGCTTGCCCAGACGCTTGCTAAAATTTTGGACGTTCCGTTCGCAATTGCGGACGCTACTACGCTTACGGAAGCGGGCTATGTAGGTGAGGATGTCGAAAACATCCTGCTCAGGCTGATTCAGGCGGCGGATTTCGATATTGAAAAGGCGGAACGCGGCATTATTTATGTCGATGAAATAGACAAAATCGCAAGAAAGTCGGAAAACCCCTCCATAACAAGGGATGTCAGCGGCGAAGGCGTACAGCAGGCGCTGCTCAAAATCCTGGAGGGCACCGTTTCAAATGTTCCCCCGCAGGGAGGCAGAAAGCATCCGCAACAGGAATTTTTACAGATTGATACAAAAAACATCCTGTTCGTTTGCGGCGGCGCCTTCGACGGCCTGGAGAAAATCGTCGAAAAAAGGACGGGTTCCTCCTCGCTCGGCTTCGGGGCGCAGGTAAAGGCGAAGAAAGAGCTCAATACGACCGATTGGATGAGCGATGTCGTTTCTCATGACCTTGTGAAATTCGGCCTGATTCCAGAGCTTGTCGGCAGGCTGCCTGTCATCACGGCGCTTAACGGGCTCGATAAGGATGCGTTTGTCAGAATCCTGACAGAACCTAAAAACGCACTCGTCAAGCAGTACCAGAAGCTGTTTGCGCTTGATAACGTCCTTTTGGAATTCGACCAATCCGCGTTTGAGGCGATTGCCGGTAAGGCCATCGAAGAGAAGACGGGCGCCAGAGGGCTTCGCTCTATCCTTGAGAACGCCCTGCGCGATTTGATGTTTAAAATACCGTCCGACCCGACGATTGAAAGGGTTGTTATTACAAAAGCAACCATCAAAGACCCGTCGAATGTCAATGTCATTCACAACCAGCAGAGAAAGCCGCTCGAAATGAGCGTCACTCAACATGACGAAGAAAAGAAGAAACCCAAGAAAAATAATACTGCGTCATAAATTGTTTTGCGGAGCTGTAACTTACTTTTCGTCAGGTTACAGCTCTTTGTGTATTTACCGCCTATTTAAGGAGGATGAAGGTATATGAACATAGAACAGGAAGAAAGAAATGTCATTCTTCCGGTACTTCCGCTTCGCGGGCTTGTATTGTTTCCGGAAATGATGCTTCATTTTGATATAGGAAGAAAGAAATCCGCGCTTGCCATAGACCAGGCAATGCGCACCAACCAAACCATCTTTATCACCTCTCAGAAGGATGTCAACATCACCGACCCAAAGGAAAACGACCTGTACCGCGTAGGCGTAATCGCGCGTGTCATCCAGGTACTCAAGCAGCCGGAAAATGTTATCCGCGTCGTTGTAGAGGGCATCTGCCGGGCGTCGGTATACAGCTATATCAAGGACCGGCCGTTTTTCACGGCGGAGGTTGAGAAGATATACAGCGATGAAAAAGAGCCGAATGTAACTGATTTGGCGCTGATTCGTTCAGCAAAGAACATTTTTGAACAGTATGTCAGACTTTCCCCGAAGATGGCCTCCGACATCCTCTATAAGGTCGGCATGTGCAACGACGCCGGGACGCTTGCCGATTTTATCGCGGGCAATATCATTCTCGATTACCAGGACAAGCAGAAAATTCTCGAAACGCTTGACAGCAGGAAACGCCTGGAGCGTTTAATCGAATATATCACCAACGAGGTGTTTATCCTCGAAATAGAAGAAACCATCAGCCAGAAGGCGCGTGAGCGCATCGACGAAGGGCAGAGGGAATACTACCTGCGCGAGCAGATGCGCGCGATTGAAGAAGAGCTTGGGGACGATGACGACCCCGCTGTCGAGGCCGAAGAATATAAAGGGAAGATACTTGACCTGAAGCTTACAGAGGATATCCAGAAGGTGCTACTCAAGGAATGCGACAAGCTCCATAAAATGCCCTTCGGCTCGCAGGAAGCAAACGTCATCCGTACTTATCTGGACACCTGCCTTGAATTGCCGTGGAATACCGCGAGCAAGGAACGTATTGATATAAAAAAGGCGAAAGCGCACCTCGATAAAAACCATTTTGGCCTCGATAAGGTCAAGGAGCACATTCTAGAGCTGCTGGCGGTACGAAAGCTGTCTCCCGATGTAAAGGGACAGATTCTCTGCCTCGTAGGCCCTCCGGGCGTCGGTAAAACGTCGATTGCCCAGTCGATTGCCGGAGCAATCAACCGGAAATCAGCGCGCATTGCGCTGGGCGGCGTACACGATGAATCTGAAATCAGGGGACACAGGCGCACGTATGTCGGCTCGATGCCCGGACGCGTCATGAACGCCATCAAGCTTGCCGGGACGAACAACCCGGTCCTGATACTCGACGAGGTAGACAAGCTGGGGAACGACTATAAGGGCGACCCAACCTCCGCGCTGCTCGAGGTGCTCGATTCTGAGCAGAACAGCACCTTCCACGACCATTATATCGACCTGCCGTTCGATTTGAGCAACGTCATGTTTATCACAACGGCAAACGACATGAGCGCGATTCCGGCGCCCCTGCTCGACAGGATGGACGTGATGGAGCTTGCAAGCTACACACGGGAAGAAAAGTTCCAGATTGCAAAGAAGCACCTGCTGCCAAAGCAGATGAAAAACTGCGGGCTTGACGGCCGGACGTTCCGTCTTTCCGACGATGCTGTTTATGACCTGATTGACAGCTATACCAGGGAAGCGGGCGTGAGAAGCCTGGAAAGAAGGATAACCGACCTGCTCAGAAAAGCGGCGGTAAAGATTGTAAACGGAGAAGCAAGGCGCGTTACCATTTGCAGGGATGATTTGGAAAGCCTGCTCGGACCCAGAAAATATAAGACAGACGTGCTGAGCAAAATCGACGAAATCGGCGTAGCCAACGGACTGGCATGGACCTCGGTAGGCGGGGAGACGCTTCCCATCGAGGTTGCGGTGGTAAACGGCAGCGGAAAAATAGAGCTGACCGGTTCGCTTGGAGACGTTATGAAGGAGTCTGCCAAGACTGCCGTTACCTGTGTCCGGAGCCACGCGCTGCAGCTGCATATCGAAGACGATTTCTACAAAAAATATGATATACACATCCACGCGCCTGAGGGAGCCGTGCCAAAGGACGGCCCGTCCGCCGGCGTGACCATGGCTACGGCGCTCGTGTCTGCCCTGACAAATACGCCTGTACGAAGCGATGTGGCGATGACCGGGGAAATTACCCTGCGCGGGCGGATTCTCCCAATTGGCGGCTTAAAAGAAAAATCAATGGCCGCCTACCGTTTAGGCGTTAATACCGTTATTATCCCAAAGGAAAACGAACCGGATTTGGCTGAGATTGACGAAACCGTAAAGCACGCGCTGCGTTTCGTGCCGGTCGGGGATTTCCGTGAAGCGCTTTCCTGCGCATTGGTTCCGGAAGAGCCTGCCGGCGAAGATAAAAAAGAGCCTATTTTGCCCAAGCCCAAAACGCTCGGCACGGTAATGAACAGGATTCCGCAATAATCTAACAGAACGGAGGGGCGATAGATGAATTTCAATACCGCCCAATTTGAATCTGCGGCAGGCACCGCAAAACAGCTGCCGCCTTCCACTTTGCCCGAAATTGTATTTTCCGGCAGGTCCAATGTGGGAAAATCTTCTTTGATTAATAAGCTTGTCAACCGTAAAGCGCTTGCGCGTGTGAGCGCGACGCCCGGAAAAACCGGCACCATCAACTTTTTTCATGTTGGTGATTTCCGCCTGGTGGATTTGCCGGGCTACGGCTACGCAAAGGTATCACAGTCTGAGAAAAAGCGCTGGGCCGAGCTTGTCGAGGGATATTTTGCGCAGGACAGGCATTTTTGCCTGGTTGTTCAGATAGTCGATATGCGCCATCCTCCCACAAGGGACGACATGCATATGATTGAATTCCTTCACACAAACGGTTTTCCGTTTATCGTCGTACTGACCAAGAAGGATAAGCTCAATAAAACGGAATTGAAAAATAGGGAAGAGGCGCTTAAAATTGAGCTTGCCGGTTATCCTGATATTATGCTTTTCCCATTTTCCGCATTAAATGGGGACGGAAAAGAAGAAATACAGCAATATATCGAAGAACAGGTCGAAGAATATCAGAAAAAGCAGGAATCAATCGATTTCAGCGAGTAAAGGCTGATTTTGAAAGGAATGGGAAAGATGTTTGTAAACAATTGCCTGGACGTAAACGAAAAAGGGCATTTGACAATTGGCGGCTGCGACACGGTTACGCTGGCGAAGGAATACGGAACGCCCGTCTATGTCATCGATGAAACAACCGTCAGGGACACCTGCCGGTCCTATGTAAAGTCCTTCCAAAACCACTATGAAGGAAAAGGCATGGCGCTTTATGCAAGCAAGGCGCTGAGCTGCCTTGAGCTTTGCCGAATTATAAAGGAAGAAAATATGGGGCTCGACGTCGTATCCGGCGGCGAGCTGTATACCGCAAGCAAAGCGGGCTTCCCAATGGAAAACGTACATTTCCACGGAAATAATAAAACAAACGACGAGCTCACCATGGCGCTGGAGCTTGGTGTCGGTAAAATTGTCGTCGATAATCTTTATGAACTCGACCGGCTCAACGATATGGCGCGCCAGACGGGGAAGGTGCAGAAAATTTCTATGCGTATCAAGCCGGGCGTCGATGCCCATACGCATGATTTTATCCGCACCGGGCAAATCGATTCCAAATTTGGTTTTGCGCTCGAAACAGGCGAAGCGATGTCCGCCGTCAAGCGCGCGCTGGCATATGAAAATGTGGAACTCACCGAGCTGCACTGCCATATCGGCTCACAGATTTTTGATATTGAGCCGTTTGTAACGGCTGCGGAAATCATGATGGATTTTATCAGCGATATTAAGGTTCAGACGGGCCATGTCGTTACGCAGCTCAATTTGGGCGGAGGATTTGGGATTCAGTATACACAAAAGGATACGCCCACAGCCTACGACAATTATATGATGGCTGTTTCCCGGGCGGTAAAAGCGAAGGCGAAGGAACACGCGGTTCCTGTTCCGTTTATTTTTATCGAGCCGGGCCGCTCTATCGTCGGGGAAGCCGGGATTACACTGTATACGGTTGGCGGTGTAAAAGAAATACCAAATATCAGAACGTATGTTTCTGTAGATGGCGGTATGTGCGACAACATCCGATATGCGCTTTATCAGTCGGAATATACGGTAATTACCGCGAACAAGGCGGACAAGCCCGCAGATGCGGTTGTCACAATTGCGGGAAAATGCTGTGAAAGCGGCGACTTGATACAGGAAAACACGTCAATTGCCAAAGCGCAGCCCGGTGATATCCTGGCGGTGCTTTCAACAGGCGCTTACAACTACTCCATGGCGTCGAATTATAACAGAATCCCGAAACCTCCCATTGTTATGGTAAAGGACGGAAAGGCGCGTCTGATTGTAAAACGTGAAAGCTATGAAGACCTTTTGAGAAATGATATTTAATCAATCTGAAATGAACAAAACGGAACCATGGCTTTAAAGTTGGCCACGGTTCCGTTTTGATTTATAGAGATTTTTGACGTGAGCTTGTCAATTCTTGTCGCTGCTTTTTTGGTTTTTTGGCTTGACATGGGCGAGAGGGTTTGCGTTTGCCGCGCTCTCCATGCGGCTGCTGGTCAGATGGGTATAAATTTCCGTTGTCCCTAAATTTTCATGGCCTAAAATTTCCTTCAGCACTCGAATATCCACATTGCCATGCTGGTACATCAGGGTAGCAGCTGTATGGCGCAGCTTATGTACGGAGTAGCCGTTGGAATCCAGACCGATTTTTTCCAGATATTTATATACCATCGCCTGTACGGTTTTGGGGCTCATCCGCCTGTTTTGCCTGCTGATAAACAACGCTTTTTTATCGATTACGCCGTCGACAGGGCGTACCTGCAAATACTGCTTTATCGCATCGATGCAGGCATCGTTTAGGTAGATGATGCGCTCCTTATTTCCCTTTCCGGTGACCTTCATTGTGCGCTCATCGAGATGCACATCGGAATAATTAAGCCCTGTCAGCTCTGACAGGCGGATACCGCAATTCAGAAACAATGTGATAATACAGTAATCCCGTTCTTTATAGCTTCCGTCTACAGCATTCAATAGCTCCAGGCTTTGCTCTAAGGTTAAAAACTTAGGGAGGGCTTTCTTTTTTTTGGGAACCTCCAGTTCTTCGGCAGGGTTAATAGGGAGCAGGCACTTCTTGTTGGTCAAATAATGGAAGAAAGAACGTATGCTGGAGGTTTTGCGCGCACGAGTAGCTGCGTTGTTTCCGCGCTCACGCATAGCGTAATCCATAAAGATATAAATATCCGTCAGGGTGATGCTTTTGATAAAGTCCAAATCAATATCAGCAATTGAAATTTCCTGCAAATCCGTATCGCTCGGAACAAGCTTACGCATTTTTTTTAGATGTCGGAAAAAGGTCCGCAGGTCTGTGTAGTATTCATCGACTGTCGCGGGAGATTTTCCTTTGACGGTCTGCATATATCCGAGAAAATCCTTTAGAAGCGGCGGAGCTTCGTTTATATAGTCGTTCATTAAACTTTTCATCCGAGAAAGAGGAGCTTTATTCTTTTTCCGTTCTTATACAAAATTAATATTTTGTATAACTCAGGGGAGTGCTTATAGAATAAAAACGGCCTTTTCTGCGGATTTTTACCTCTCATTCACAATTTAATGTGTTGTTGCTTGCCTGACCTCAAGATAATTATATATCAACCTCCGGACATCTGCAAATATTTCTTGCACAGCTTCAAGCTTTGCGTTATCTTCTATAAAATGTAAATGCTGTTCATTATCACAGCGCCTGTAAAATAAAATCGTGTTTTGCTTTTGCGTGATTTCATTCATTAGGCGCTGTTCTTTGTTCATCATGTATTCTAGTAACAGATTTTCCAGTTCATTCTCTTTTCTGCATTCCAAATATTAATAAATCACTCCAATTCTTCCTTATGTTCCTTTTGAAGTCTCTCCACACTAGCGCTATACAAACGGGCTAGATAGGATTTAGCGCAAGAATAAAGACAATCAAGTTCATCGAACTCATGAGTAACACACATGCGGTTAATACCACCGTGCAACATATCAGCCAGATTATGATATTCGTTACGGTTCATTTTCTCACCACCTTTATTTATAAAATGGTTCAACATCCATAAACACGGCTTTAAGAACCCATTCT
>UQHH01000029.1 GCA_900540865.1 uncultured Oscillospiraceae bacterium | reverse complement strand
TGTAAAGTTCTGATACAATTGTAAAAAACCGGATTTCCCCCTGATTTTCTGGATTTTTAACCTATTTTTTAACAAAAGGAACCAATAACATATTACAAACCCGTAATCTATATGTGCAAATGGTCAATTTTTCCACACAGTCAGGCCGCATACAATAAATACAAAAAAATAAATTTTAATTTATAAAAATTATAAAAAACACCCTATATTACAGGAGCTTAATCGATTTTTCATTCCAAAGAGCTTGATTCAAAAAAATTTAAAAAATAAAAAACTCCCGCGGAATTCTACTTTTCCACAGGAGTTTTAACAAAAGAATTACAGCGAAATATTCATTCCGCACCCATTATTCAATTTCCTAAAATCACCGCCGCTTTGACGGCGCCCTTCTTTTTATCAAGGTCATAATCCGTGCCGTCCTCTATGGTGATACGTACCTCATAAATTTTATCCTGCGATAAGCTTTGCGTTTTATCTATTTCCTTTCCGGTTTCATCCGTCAGCTTCCACTGCTTTGCCTGCGAAAACTCTCCATCAAGCCGTTCTATAAATAGGCTGAGCTTCTCCGCCGTACCGGAAAGCCCGTTGACACGGTACGCCAAAACTGTAGGTTCAAATATGTTTTCCGCCTCTGCCGTATGTAGATAGGACGCGGGTTCAAGCTGTGTTCCCGTTACCTGCTGAAACTTGTCCTTTGTAAGCCGCACACGCTCCATTCGGTCCATATTAAGGTGTACAAATTCCTTTTCCGGCAGATATGCAAACCGGTCCTGCAGCCTGAGCAGTTCCATATTGTTTGTCGGTACATAAAGCGAATTTCCATTATTGCCCTGCATCATCCCTACCGCCATATTATTGTAACGCGAAAGCCCGGAAACCGGCATCTCCATTACAGTCTTTCCCGTTTCCCAGTCGAGCGCCAGGAACTTCCAGATACCGTCCTCCTGTGTGTATCCGTACAGGTAACCGGCTGAAGTGGAAAGCTTGAACATGGAAGTATCGCAGAGGTCTTCTCTCGTCCATACCGTTTCCATTGAATAGGACCCGTCCTTTTTGACCGTATCGATTCGTTCGACTCCCGGCATCAGGTTTTTACTCCCGTTCGCAATCCAATTCGCATCATAGAGGTTGTCGTAAGACTGTATCGAAGAATCGGCGCCCTTCTCAAATAGTCCCGCATTGCCCGCGCCGTACCAGTTACAGACCAACGCAGACACGCAATCCGTACCGGCCGAATAAACGATGATGGAATTTTCGACCGAAATGGTTATATCCTTTATGCTTTCAAATACCGGCTGCCGTGCCACGGCTTTTCCCGTTTTTATATCAAGGGCAATTAAATTGACGGGATTTTGGTTATCGGTAAATAACACAAGCTCCTCCGAGAGCGTCGGTGTAGAGCCGCCGCCCCAAGCAAGCCCCGCGCCTGTAATCCCACTGTCCTTTTGCGCGCCCTTGCCTCCGTCGGACTCATATTCGACACGCCAGACAATTTTCACGCCGTCCTGAGAGGCGTTAAGCAAATAGCACGCTTTGTTTGTCAAAATAGCGCAGCCGTCTGGATGGGAAGAAATTCCGTTTTCTGCTCCTTCACCGCCCTTTAACCGGTAGAAATGGAGGGATTCGTTTACATCCGCCTTTTCCCCGGAAAGCGCCGCATCGATATATGACCTATCCAGATAACCAAAAAAGCCGTCCTTCGCATGTGCTGGGTCAATATGAAAACCACCCGTAACAAACCAGAGGTTACCATCGTAATCCATTACCGTACTGAGCAGGTTCGTGTCAATATCGTCCCCAAGCGCAGCCTTTGCTGCTGTGACAATATCTACATCGAGCGCCTTTTCAAATGTATTGAGAACGTTTCCTTTCTCGTCAGCCGTGCGCATCATTAAAACATGGCCGTGTGTCGTGGGGCCGACGACAAGGCCGTTGTTGTCCACAAAAGAATAGGATATTTGAATCCCGTACTGCTGGTTGTCGTCTCGTACCGGCAAAAAGCTGCCGCGTGTTTTTACAGGGCTGCTGTTTACATCTCGGACTGCGATACCCCCGCTAATCGTACCTTTATCCGTTACCAGGCTGTAGGGCGTAATGCAGTTTCCGTTTGAATCGTAAAAAAAACAGGGGATGGCCTTATCCGCCTCTGTTTCCGCAGAGGAAACAATTTCCGGATAAATACCCAGCGGTACCACCTGCGCGGTCACATCCGAGCTGTACGAATCATTGTGGATTATCGATTCGCCCTGCGCAAGATATGGGTTATGCTTTACATTGTTCGCCTTCATCAGGCGCGGCACAAGTGCATCTTCCTTTTCATCGGATACCGCCTGCTTATTTGCCTGCTCCTGTACGGCGCAGCCCACACAGGACAGCACCAAAAAAATTGATAAAATAATTGCAAAAAATCGTTTCATTCTCGTTCACACCCAATTATAAGAATTTTCAAAACAGCTTATAAATAGTAAGCGCCTGTTTGTCCATATCTGCCATACCCAAACCGAGGAACCGACCGTCCGGCGCCTTCACGCGGAGTATTTCATTTTCTGCGCAGCCGTTTTTAAGCGCGGTACGGCAAAGGTCGAGCGCGCCGCCGTTTTGAAAACGCACACTCTGCGCAGCGGTAACCGTAATTTCTCGGTATTCAGTAAAAAGACTCTCTATAGGACGGAGCTGCCCTTCTATTCGCCCCGCGCCAGCTAACTCCTTCATTTCGTCGAGCGTCAGCGTATCGTCAAGCGTAAAGCCGCACGCTCTGGTACGGCGCAGCGCCGTCATAATCCCGCCGCACTGAAGGCTTTTGCCAATATCGTCGATTAGGCTGCGCACATAGGTCCCCTTGGAGCAGGCAATATGAAGCTGCCCGCATGCCGCCTTTTCATCATAAGACAGCAGCGTAAGCTCACTTATGGTAACTGGGCGTTTTTCACGCTCCACCTCAATACCCTTGCGGGCAAGCTCATAAAGGCGCTTGCCGTCCTTGCTGACAGCCGAGTACATCGGGGGAGTCTGCATAATATCGCCGCGAAACGGCTCGATAGCCCGGCACAGCTCCTCCCGTGTCACTCCGACACGTTCCGCGCAGGTCAATACCTTCCCTGTGCTGTCGAGCGTATCTGTCGTAACGCCGAGCTGAAAGGAGGCAATGTATTCCTTATCGCTGTCCGGCAGAATCGCCTGCGCGCGCGCCGCGTTCCCTAAAAGCAAAGGAAGCACGCCCGTAGCCATAGGGTCGAGCGTGCCTGTATGTCCTATCTTCTTTTGGGAACAGAGCCTGCGCATGACGGCGACGACGTCGAAGGAGGTAAAATCCTGCGGCTTGTCGATTATGAGTATTCCGTTCACACTATCATCCTGTCTGTTCTTTTTCCATTATTGTAAGGCGGCAGCCGCGGCTTCAAGCATCGCAATCTTCTCGCGCTCCCGCTGCGCCTGCTGCCTGACGTTCTCGATGACCTTTTTCGGTGCCTTTGAAACAAAGCCCTGGTTATTAAGCTTGCCTTCCGACTGCGCAAGGCGTTTTTTTGTGTCTTCAAGCTCTTTGTTCAGGCGCGCAAGCTCTTTTTCCTTGTCAACAAGCTCGTCCATCGGAATATAAATCTTGCAGTCCGCCGTAACAATGGTCACGGCCCCTTCGATTTCATAGCTGTCCCCGACCTCTACACCGCTCGCGTAGGCCAGCTTGCAGATAAACGGCGCGCCGCTTTCAAATATAGCCCGCTTTTCTGTGGCAACATATACCTTCGCCTTTTTAGACGGCGGTACGTTCATCTCGCTGCGGCGGTTGCGGATGGCACGAATGGCTTCCATGACAGTCTCCATCTGTGCGCTTTCCTGCGGGTAATCATAGTCCTGCCTGTATTCGGGATAGCTTTGCAGCATAATCGTCTCGCCCTCATGCGGGATGGTCTGCCAGATTTCCTCTGTAATATACGGCATGAACGGATGCAGCAGAAGCAGGATTTTGTCGAGCGCCCAGACGAGAACCTGCCTTGCGTTCTGCGCGGATTCCCCTTCGCTTTGCAGGCGCGCCTTGGCAAGCTCGATATACCAGTCGCAATAGCAGTCCCAGATAAAATCGTAAAGCTTCTGCACGGCAATGCCGAGCTCGAACTTTTCTAAATTTTCCGTGACCTCCTTCGCCACGCGGTTTAACGTGTGGATAATCCACTTGTCCTCGGTGGTGAGCGAAACAGGCAGCTCGTTCTTTACGTTATGGTCGTCGATGTTCATGTGGACGAAGCGCGCGGCGTTCCACAGCTTGTTTGCAAAATTGCGCGACGCTTCTACCCGCTTTGTGCTGAAACGCATATCGTTTCCGGGTGAATTTCCCGTCGCCAGGAAAAAGCGAAGCGCGTCCGCGCCGTACTGGCCGATAACCTCGAGCGGGTCGATTCCGTTGCCGAGCGATTTCGACATTTTCACGCCCTTTTCGTCCCGGACCAGACCGTGAATGAACACCGTGTCGAACGGGGGCTGCTGCATCTGCTCGCAGCCGGAAAATATCATGCGCGCGACCCAGAAGAAAATAATGTCATAGCCCGTGACGAGCGTGCTCGTCGGGTAGAAATAATCGAGCTCCGGCGTCTTTTCCGGCCAGCCGAGTGTGGAAAACGGCCATAAGGCGGAGGAAAACCAGGTGTCGAGCGTGTCCTCATCCTGGCGCAGGTGTGAGCTTTCGCACTTCGGGCAGGTATGCGGCTCGTCCTTGCTTACGATTACCTCGCCGCACGCTTCGCAGTACCACGCGGGGATACGGTGCCCCCACCAGAGCTGGCGCGAAATGCACCAATCCTTTATATTCTCCATCCAGTGGAAATAAATCTTTTCAAAACGCTCGGGGATAAATTTCGTCTGCCCGTTTCTGACGCATGCAATCGCAGGCTCGGCAAGCGGCTTCATTTTTACAAACCACTGCTTTGAAACCTTCGGCTCAACAATCGTCTTGCAGCGGTAGCAGGAGCCGACGTTATGCTTGATAGGCTCCGTCTTGACAAGAAAGCCCTGTTCCTCCAAATCCCTGACAATGGCCTTTCTCGCTTCATAGCGGTCCATACCCTTGTATTTTCCAGCGTTTTCATTCATGACCGCGTTATCGTCAAGTACGCTGATTACAGGCAGGTCATGGCGCAGGCCGACCTCAAAATCGTTCGGGTCGTGCGCCGGCGTAATTTTAACGACGCCTGTCCCGAAGTCCTGCTCGACGTACGTGTCCGCGACAACCGGGATTTCCCGCCCGACAAGGGGCAGTACGAGCATTTTGCCGACCATGTCTTTATAGCGTTCGTCGTCGGGGTGGACGGCGACCGCCGTATCTCCGAGCAGCGTCTCCGGCCTCGTGGTTGCAAGCTCCACATAGCCGCTTGCGTCCTTGAGCGGATAGCGCAGATGCCAGAAGAAGCCGTCATGCTCCGCGAATTCCACCTCCGCGTCGGAAATGGACGTGCAGCATTTCGGACACCAGTTGATAATGCGCTCGCCGCGGTAAATCAGGCCCTTTTTATACAGGCGCACAAACACCTCTTTGACCGCCTCGCTGCAGCCCTCGTCCATGGTAAAGCGCTCGCGCTCCCAGTCGCAGGAGCAGCCGAGCTTTTTAAGCTGGTCATTGATGCGTGAGCCGTACTGGTCCTTCCAAGCCCAGGCGCGTTCTAAGAACCCATCCCTGCCGATGTCCTCTTTCGTTACGCCCTCCCTGCGCATCTGCTCGACGATTTTCGCCTCCGTCGCAATGGAGGCGTGGTCTGTTCCCGGCACCCATAAGGCGCTGTAGCCCTGCATTCGCCGGAAGCGGATTAAAATATCCTGAAGCGTTTCGTCGAGCGCGTGTCCCATATGGAGCTGCCCGGTGATGTTCGGGGGCGGCATTACGATGGTATACGGCTTTTTATCCTTGTCTATTTCAGCATGAAAGTAGTTGCCCTCCATCCAGAAGTCATAGATTCTGTCCTCTACTTCCTTCGGCTCGTAGGCCTTTGCAAGTTCCTTTGCCATGTTGTTCTCTCCTCCGATAAAACCGCCGCTGCCCGGTAAAATGCCGACGGCCTGTAATATATAGTCGTTTTTTATTATCCCACCCGGCAGGATTTTTGTCAATCGCTCGCCGCGCAAAACACACATTTTTTGCTTCTGATTTGCCGCGTTAATGAAATCTTCCTCTTACTATTTGCTTCACGCCCGGAAAATGATATAATAAACCATATTATCATCAGGCAAGCAGCGGAGGATTTATGTACAGCTATCAGGTCAAGCGCTCCAAAAGGAAAACCATGTCGATAGAAATTACAAGAGAGCTTTCTGTGCTTGTGCGCTGTCCGCTGCGCCTCTCTAAAAAAGAAATCGAGCGTTTTCTCACAAAAAACGAGGCATGGATTTCAGCTCATTTGGAAACCATGAAAAAGCGCTTGGAGCTGGAACAAAAGCACACCTTGAACGAGCGGCAGATTTCCGCTTTAAAGAATAAAGCAAAAGAAACGCTCTCCCGGCGTACTGCTT
The DNA here is from genome assembly GCA_900540865.1 of uncultured Oscillospiraceae bacterium. Taxonomy (GTDB): domain Bacteria; phylum Bacillota; class Clostridia; order Oscillospirales; family Acutalibacteraceae; genus Scatavimonas. The sequence continues at coordinate 21,931 of UQHH01000029.1, read as the reverse complement.
ATTACAGCGGCCTGATGAGCCTTTCCCCCACCGGGATAAAAATCACCTCAGCCAAGAAGCGGTTTGGAAGCTGCAGCGCGAAGGACAGCCTCTGCTTTTCTTACCGGCTGATGCTTTACCCGCCGGGGGCGGTTGATTATGTCGTGGTGCACGAGCTCGCGCATATCCAATACAAAAACCACGGAAAACAGTTTTATGCCCTGATTGCGCGGATTCTTCCAGACTACAAAAATCGCGAGCGGCTGCTGAAAAACAGCTACGCTTATGAAGATTTTAACGAAACGGCGGTTTGATATATGATTCAGGTGTTATGTGTCGGCTGCGGCGGCTTTATTGGCGCCGCACTGCGGTATTTGATTGGGCTTGCCCCGTTTCACGGCGATTTTCCGCTTATGACCTTTCTTGTCAATTTTACCGGCGCGTTTTGCATCGGCGTTTTCTCCCAGCTTGCCGCGATGCTTCCGCTTGACAAAAACCTAAGTTTGTTCCTGCGCACAGGGCTGTGCGGAGGCTTTACCACATTTTCGACCTTTTCCCTCGAAGCGCTCACGCTTTTGCAGGAGAAAAAATATTTGGCCGGCAGCGCATATGTTTTGTTAAGCATGGCTGCCTGTGTGCTTGGGGTATGGCTCGGCCAGCTTCTTGTACGCGCCCTGCTAAAGGCCGTATAATTGACTTTATAAAGGAGAACGCTATGTTTCCGTTTATCTGTCCCGTTTGCTCCCAGCCCTTATATTTAAACGGGAAATCGCTGCAATGTGAACACCGTCATTGCTACGACCTTTCAAGGCTTGGCGTGGTCAATCTGCTGATGTCGCAAAAATCAGCAGAAAAACGCCACGGCGACGATAAGCTGATGGCGCGTTCCAGGCGGGATTTTCTCGACCAAGGCTTTTACAAGCCGTTGCTTAAAAAAATAGAAGAAACAGTTCTTTCGTACTGCCCGCAGGAAGCCGTCATGCTGGATGTGGGCTGCGGCGAAGGCTGGTACACCGCTAATTTGCTTCATTATTTAAAAGAATCAGGAAAAGCCGTTACCGCCGGCGGGGTGGATATTTCAAAGGACGCGCTTGCTTTGGGAGCAAAACGCTGCCCCGGGCTTTCCTTGGCTGTTGCGAGCGTTTCAAAGCTGCCCGCGGCCGGCAGCTCCTGCGATATTGTACTGAACCTCTTCGCGCCGTTTCATGCGCAGGAATTTTCGCGAATCCTCAAAGACAGCGGCGTGCTCGTGCGCGCCGTCGTCCTTGAAGACCATCTGTGGGAGCTAAAAGCCGCCGTTTACGAGAAGCCCTACCGGAACCCACCGGAAAAGAAAGAGCTTACAGGCTTTGAGCTGCTGCAATACGAAGAGGTAAGGGACGAAATCCATCTTGCCTCCAATGAGCAAATTCAGTCGCTCTTCCGCATGACGCCGTATTATTATAAAACCGGCATGGACGACCAGAAAAAACTAAATGACTTGCGGGAGCTTACCGTGCGGACGCAGTTCGGTGTGCTTGTATATAAAAAGGAAGGGCAGTTATAATTTGCCCTTCCTTTTTTATTTCTGCCTGCAACGCCTGCTGCGGTTTTGAAACAAGCGTTTCTTTTTTTGAATGAAGCCTTCTGTTTCTTCTTTTAAGAAACGAGGTGTTTCCTGTAAAAGAAGGAGCAGCACACTTCATAAAAAGCCATGCGCTCCAAAAAAGTATAAAGTACCGCACCCGCAAGGTACCCCGCGCGAAGGCGTGGCGCTGGGCGGTCTCGTAATAACATTTCTACGCCCCGCACATAAGACCACAAAGCCTACAGCACCCTCGAAGGATTCTTAAGGGAACTCTTCAGGTTCCCTTAAGTCGGCGGAAAGGCGGAGGGACATCAGGATGCCGGGAACAATGCGCCGAATCATGGTTTTTTCTGGCTCCGGCTTCGTTCGTCCTCTGCCTCGCCATAACTTATAAAAGCCTATTGATTTGGTTCGCAGAAGTTTGAAAAGAGAAAGCTCCGCCGGTTGCAAGCAAAACGAACAAGCCATGCTGGCGCATGGCGCGTGAGTATTGCACTGATAGCGGTGGAGATGGCCTTTTTAAACCGCATTGGCTCCGGTACCCTGATGCCTTGAAAAGAGGAAAACCACCGAAATGGTTTCCCTCTTTTGAATTAACCTAGAAAGTTTTATCAAGAAATTCAAGAATCAGCATGTTTGGTTTATTAAAAGGAAACGGAATGTTTTAAAAAGAGGGCGCCCGCTAAAGCGGATTCCCCTCTTTACACGCCTGTACAGGTAAACCCGGCTTGTCCGGCGGAAGAACCGGAGCCCTGTCCGGCAGGAAACGCTTGAGCAGGTACCTCCCCCACTGCACGGCAGAGAACGCCTTCTGGCACATGTTCCACAGCCGCATTTCCTTTTGGCTGTAAACATACGTAAACTCGCCCGCGTAAACGGCGACCCTCCCCTGAAAGCCCTGCTTAAAACGGTATACGCCGTAATTGCTGTGCGCCGGGTCGTCATAATGCGGGATTCCCATAAAATCGTACAGGCCGCACCCGCTTTCACAGGCCCATTCAATCATCCGCCACTGCATCAGGTAATTGGGCATCAGGCTGCGCCCCTCATTTGACGAAGCGCCGTACACATAGCAGGTACGCCCACCATAACGCACGCATATGGCGCCGGAAAGCGCCGTGCCCTCCTTATAACACAGGTAAAGGCGGCAGTCGCCGCCAAGGCTGTCCATCATCCGTTCAAAATACTCTTTAGAGCGCACGGCAAACCCGTCGCGCTTTCCGGTCTCGAGCATAAGCCTGTAAAAATCATCGAGCCTCTCCTTCGGGTACGGCCTGCATACAACGCCCTTTCGCTGCGCCAGGCGGATATTGTACCGCCATTTCGGCTTAAAGCGCGCAAACAGCTCTTCCGGCGATTTACCTTTAATATCAAGCACATAATTTTCCCTCGTTTGCGCCGTGCACCCGTCTGGCATATGCGGGGTAAATTCGAAGCCGCGCTTGCGCATAAAGCTTAAAAACGCCTCGTCATCCTCCATGACGAACGGGTCGGTCCTGAGCGCGCAGGCGCGGTATTTCCGCGACAGGAAAAACACGCCGTCAAACAGGCAGGAAAGCAGCGCTTCGTCGTGTAAATCGCATACCGGGCCTCTGGGAGAATACAGAAGGCTCGTTCCAACAACGGGAAGCGCCTTGATTAAAACCAACATAGAAGCGCATATTGCGCCCGCTGTGTTCCGTACCGCGACCGCCTCACACCTCCACGCGCGTTTTACGCCGCGCCATTTGAGCGACTGCATAAAGGAGCCGTTTTCGTGGCCCGCAACAAAACGCTCATATTCCTCGCAAATTTCAGGCTTACCGAGGTTTAAAATATCATAATGAATTTGTTCTTGATTTTCCACTGTGCCATCTCCGTTTTCTTTATTACGGACATAGCATACCCATAAAGCGTTTCATGGGATTATCGTGGTTGTATCATTTTCGCATATTTTAATATAAAATAGGGCCTAACATCCAATCGTACCCGGTGGAATAATATGCAAGTGAAAACTTGGCCTCCTCAGGTGTACATACATAGCCTTCCGTGCCGTTCAACTCGTAATAAAACCACGCGGGCTCCGACGTATCATAATAAAGATACTTCGCATACTGGGCGAGCTGCTCCGGCTGGATGGCCGGCTCAACCTGCGGCTTGTAATCCTCCTCATTCCCGGGCGAAGCGTCGGTATCCGCAGCTGCGCCCGGGCTGAAGTAAATATTTACGGAATAAATCCTGCCGATGACAGCGTCAAGCATAAGCTGATACGTAATACCATTCGTATTGACATTTACCATCCAGACAGGAAACGCCTTCGCCCCGCTGTCATACTGAACAACATTCATCAGGCTGGGCGAAAGCTGTTTTTTATTACCGCTTATTTTTAAATTTGTAGTGAACCCCAGGGAATCGAACGGGTCGAGCAGCTTCATTTCGCGCTGAATCACATCAAACAAGTCCTTTTCCTCAATTTCTTTCCCTGATTTCAGAAAAAAATCGGAGGTACGCGTCGTGTTCTGTACACTGTAATCCAAGGAACGCGCCAGCATCAAAAGCTTATCGTCCTGGGGCACATCCTTTGAAATGGCTGCGGCCTGCTCGGTATCGCTTTTCTTTTCCTCATTTTTATCAATCAATGAAAATGCCGCCTGCGGCAGGAAGAGCGACGAAAATATGACGGCGCAGGTAAGCAGGATGCCAAAAACCATTGGCAGCTTTTTCATTCTTCTCCGCCTCCTTCCAAAAGGAACGAGACAGTCGTTCCCTTGCCTTCCTCGCTGTCGATTTGAAGCCGCGTGCGGTGTACGTCCGCGATTCGCTTGACGATGGAAAGCCCAAGCCCCGCGCCGTTTTGCCTGCGGGAGCGAGACTTGTCCACCATATAAAACGGCTCTGTAATGCGGTCGAGCTGCTCCTTGGGGATACCGCGCCCTTCATCGCTCACAGTCACGAGTACGCCCCGCTCATTTTCTCTTACACACAGCAGGATTTTACCGCCCGGACAGGAAGCCTTGCAGGCGTTGTCGACCAAATTATAAAGCATGGTTTTCATAAGTGTCGGTTCGATGTAAAGCGCTGTGTCGTCGACGTCTGTATACAGCGTCGTTTTATATTTAGCAAGCGTCGGGCGCAGTGTGTTCGCCGTTTCCTTAATAAACGGCCGTGCCTGCGTCCATGTACGCGCAAACCCTTCCTTTGCATAGACCATCAGCTCGAGAAGCTTCAGCGACAGCGCCTCCAGCCGTTTTCCCTCGCTGAAAATATACTCCGCAGCGGTCCTGCGGTCAGAAGCGTCCATACCATAGGAGCGCAGCATGTCCGCATAGCCAATAATCGACGTAAGCGGCGTTTTCAGCTCATGGGCAAAGCTTGCGGAAAAATCCTCCTGCCTCTTTGCCGCGTTTTCAAGCTCCTCTATATTCCGCTCGATTGCGTCAGCCATTCGGTTGAAGTCGTCGGTGAGCATCCCGATTTCGTCGCCGCTCTTTTTGTGGATGCGCATGGTGTAGTCGCCGTCCGCCATTTTTTTGGCGGCAAGCGACAGCTTCTTCATTGGCGAAGTAAGCAGCCGCGATAAAATAAAGACCAACACGGAGCTCAGCAGCACGACGCCCAGAAGTATAACCCGATAGAGGTTTAAAAACTGGCCGCGCTGCTCATAAAGCGGTGTGATGTCGTGCAGGTTTTCCAGATAAATCACGTCGAGGCCCGTCAGCGGCAGGCGGCTGACGACCTGCACGTAATAGGTATCGTTCTGCCGCACAACGCGGCTTCCGCGCATTCCCGGCTCCAGTGAGGACGCAAAGTCCTTTGCGTTAAAATGCAGCTTTTCCGCCCGGCCAATGAACGCCTGGCTGGTGCCGCTGTGGTTTAAATAGCTCTGCAGCTGTGCGACAGCCGCGTCCAGCCCCTCGCTGTCATATACCTGCATGGTATTGAAATCGGAATACAGGGATGCGTAAAGAAACCGGTTTTCCTGCATGGAAGCCTCCTTTTCACGGGAAAGCCCCGAATCAAACAGGGAAGAAATCAGGAAAAAGCCGCCGCAGCCAAACGCCAGGGTAATGATGATGACGCTTGAAAAAAACAGCTTCCACGAAAACCTCATTTCTACATCCCTCCGTCCCCGTCAGCCTGTAAAGCGGTATCCCACCTTATAGACCGATTCAATCTTTTTTTCCATATGGAGCTTTTTACGCAGCCGCTGCACATGCAGGTCGACCGTTCTGGTGTCGCCCATATAGTCGCTGCCCCACACGCGTTCGTAAATAATTTCACGGTAAAGCGCGATGTTCCTGTTTTTCAGGAACAGAAGCAGCAAATCATATTCCTTCATCGTCAGCTCCACGGTCTTCCCTGCGCAGGTTACAATCCGGGAGTTGGTGTCAACCGTTACGCCGTCCACATGGTATATCCCGTCGCCTTCGCTCTTTTTACAGCGGCGCAGCACCGTTTCCACGCGCGCCAGAAGCTCCGCCGTCTCGAAGGGCTTTGTAATATAGTCCTCCGCGCCGAGCTTGAGGCCGGACACCTTGTCGTTTAAAGATACCTTCGCCGTAATAAAAATAACAGGTATATCGTACGGCCGGATATACTCAAGCAGGGAAAATCCGTCGATGCCGGGCAGCATGACGTCGAGCAGAATCAAATCGAACTTACCGGGACGAATCAGGTCTGCGGCCTCGTTCCCGTCATATACGCACGTACACTGGTAGCCCGCAAGCCGCAGGTTCATCGACAAAAGGCTTGCAATCGGTACCTCGTCCTCCACAATCAGAATTTTCCGCATATTTTCAAGTCCTTTTCTTTTGATATCCGTTTTATCATAAACAGCCGGTGTATCGGAATTGTATCTTGCCCCGATTCTTCTTTTCCTATCTATTATACGGCAGAATTTAAAGAATCAAAAGAGAAATATTATTTTTTCAGCAGGCTTTTGAGCCAGCGGATTTCTTCCTTTTTAACGGCACCCGACAGCGTCATCAATAAAACGTATACGAGTACGACAAGTACAATCAAAACGACCGTCCACGCCCCGGTAATGGGTACGATTCCAAAGTCGTCCAGAAAGCCGAGCAGAACGCATGGCAGCGCGCTTGCAAGAAACGGCTTGAAAATCCAATCGATTGGATGGAACCTGACCTGTGTTACCTTAATCAGCCTTGCAAGGCTCAGGGAGGTATTCAAAATCGCGCTGATAAACATGACGATAATCAGGCCCTTGATTCCCATAACCGGAAGCAAAAAGAAAATCAGCACGACGCGCAGCACCGAGTCGATAATATTGTATGTCAGGTACTGTACCTGCTGGTTGAGGCCCTTGAGCATACCGTCGACCACGTTGTCGAGGTAGCTGAGCGGGACAATCGGCGCAAGCACGCATAAATATATGCCTACATCCGCGCTGCCGTACAGCAGCTTTCCGAGGCTGTCCGCAAAGAAAAAGAAGATTACAGCCGTTGGAACGGCAAACAGCAAAGCAAACCGCAGAATGCGCTGCGTCATGTAATGGATGGCGTTTTTGTGCGTCGCCGCGTTTGCTTCCGACATTTCGGGAATCATCAGGGAGGAAAACGACATTAAAAAAGCGGACGGGAACTGCAGTATCGGCATGACCATACCGGTAATCATGCCGTAGTCCGAAAGCGACCGTTCGTAGCTTGCCCCATACTTTTTAAAACCCGCGGGAATGAGCATGTTTTCCGCGGTGGAAAGCCCGGAGCGCAGGCAGGAGCTTGCTGTCACGGGCGCACCGATGGACAGCACTTTACGCAAAAACTTCGGCATGGGCGTTTCCTTACCCCCAAGCTTTTTCGCATCCATTGCGTAAAGCACATAGGAATATGCGCAGCTGACGACCTCCGACAGCGCCGTTCCAACGGCGACTGAGCAGCAGGCGTAGGTAAGCCCCATCGGCGCCATCGTACCGACAACGCAGGCAAAAATGGCAATTTCTATAATCTGCTCCAAAAGCTGCTCGCTTGCCGTCTTGATTGCCGTGCGCCTTGCGAAGAAATAGCCGCGAAAGCACGCGGACGCCGCCATAAAGGGCAGGCTGGGCGCGAGCACGCGCAGGGACAAAACGGTCCGTGAATCGTTTAAAAAGCCGGCTCCAATAGGTTCCGCAAAAACAAACAGGGCGGCAGCGCAGGCAAGGCTCAGGGCAAGGCCAATCAAAAAGCAACGGCGTGTCACGTACTTTGCCTTTCCCGCCTCCCCCTTTGCAAGGCAATCTGTGACGAGCCGTGTTACAATGAGCGTAATGCCGCTTGTCGCAAACGTAGTGGCAAAAAAATAAACGGCGCAGATGAGCTGGTAAAGCCCGATGCCCTCGGCGCCGATTATATTCGACATATAGACGCGGAAAGAAATTCCGATGGTCCTTGTAACGAGCGACGTTCCCGTCAGGACCGCCGCGTTGAATAAAAACCGTTTTTTCTTCAAATTTCGCACCTTCTTTGCTGTCCCTGTTATTCATGCTTATGCGTAATGGGGCGCGATAATCCTGCATGTACAAGAAAAAATTGGATTAACATAATTTATTTTCCAATCGAGCATAATATTTCTGTGTGTTTCGATTAAAATTTATATGGATATATCATACAAATAAAGGAAGAGGGACAGCGGTTATGAACAATTATCTGATTTTCACCGATTCCAACGCGGATTTAACGCCGGAAATGATAGCGGAGCTTGATGTTAGGGTCATTCCCATGCAATTTACCATTTCAGAGAAGGATTACTTCGATTATCCCGACCATAAGGAGCTTTCTATTACGGACTTCTACGCGAAAATGCGTGAGGGAAATATGTGTACGACCGTACAGCTCAACCCGAACGATTTCCGTGAGCAGTTTGCGCCCTCCCTGGAAGAGGGGCACGACCTGATTTATATCGCGTTTTCCTCCGGCCTTTCCGGAACGTACGCCTCCGCGTGTATGGCGGCGGAGGAGCTGAAAAGCGAATATCCCGGCCGTAAAATCGTCATAGTCGATTCTCTTGCGGCCTCCATGGGTGAAGGGCTGCTTATCTGGCACGCGGCAATGAAACGGCGCGAGGGGCTTTCTATCGAAGAGCTTGAGCAGTGGGTAATCGAAAACAGGAACCATCTGTGCCACTGGTTTACCGTGGACGATTTGTTCCATTTGAAGCGCGGCGGCAGGGTTTCGGCGGCGGCGGCGGTTATCGGCTCGGCGCTCGGCATCAAGCCGGTGCTCCATGTGGACGACGAGGGCCACCTGATTCCCGTCAAAAAGGTGCGCGGACGCAGGCAGTCGCTCGACGCTCTTGTCGAAGTGATGGCGCAGACGGCAATCGACCCACAGCAGCAGACGGTGTTCATCAGCCACGGCGATTCGCTCGAGGACGCAAAATACGTTGAAAAAAAGGTGCGCGAAGCCTTTAAAACCAAGCATACGCACATCAATTTTATCGGGCCAGTTATCGGAGCCCATTCCGGACCCGGGACAATCGCGCTGTTCTATCTGGGGACGCATAAATAAAAAGGCCGGCTAACGGCAGACTATAACAAGGGACGGCTTGCGCCGTCCTATTGTTGCTTTTACAAAAGCTTTTTCAATTCTTATCATAAGGCGGGTGGGTTCCCTTTGCGCAGGCTTTGCCGTTATTTAAAGGATTATAAGGTTCATCTTGTCGTCGGGCCGCTCTGCAAGCTGCTTGAGGCGGTATTCGAGCTGATTGTGCCGCTGGTCATGGCAAGTATTATCGATATTGGTATTACAAACAGGGATACCGGCTACATCCTGCGCATGGGCGGCGTTATGGTTCTGCTCGGCGCCGTGGGCCTTGCAAGCGCGCTCGTCTGCCAGAAGATTGCGTCCGTCGTGTCGCAGGGCTTCGGCACGAAGCTTCGAAGCGCGCTGTTTCGCCATATCAACACACTCTCTTTTGAAGAGCTCGACAAAATCGGTACGCCCTCGCTTATTACGCGCATGACGAACGACATCAATCAGCTGCAGCTGGCGGTCGCCATGCTAATCCGGCTGGTTATCCGTTCGCCGTTTCTCGTTATCGGCGCGATGGTCATGTCGTTTACGGTCAACGCAAAGCTCGCGCTGATTTTTGTCGCGGCAACGCCGGTTATCGCATTCCTGCTTTATTTCATCATGAGCCGCAGCGTCCCGTTTTTTAAACAAATCCAGATAAAGCTCGACCGGATTTCCCTGATTTCGAGGGAAAATCTGTCGGGCAACCGCGTTATCAGGGCGTTTGGCAAGCAGGAGCAGGACGAGGCGCGTTTTAACGAGGCGGCCGACGGCCTTTCCAAAACGTCGGTGCGCGTCGGCAGGCTTTCCGCGCTGCTCAACCCCGCGACATACGTCGTCACGAACCTTGCTATCGCGGCTGTCGTATGGTTTGGAGCGGGGCTTGTAAACACCGGCGAAATGATGCCCGGTGAAATCATCGCGCTTGTAAACTACATGACCCAGATTCTGCTTTCCATGATTATCGTCGCGAACCTCGTCGTAATTTTTACCAAGGCGTCGGCTTCCGCCGCGCGTGTAAACGAGGTGCTCGAAACCGCCCCTTCCGTAAAGCAGCCGTCTGGTAACACACCCATACAAAAACCGGGCGCGCCCAAAATTGAATTTGAAAACGTAAGCTTTGGATACGGCGGAGAGTCCGTGCTTTGCGATATCAGCTTTCAAATCGAAGCGGGAGAAACGCTCGGCATCATCGGCATAACGGGAAGCGGCAAATCGTCGCTTGTTGGACTGATTCCCCGTTTTTACGACGCAAATAAGGGGCACGTCCTCATCGACGGCGCGGATGTCCGCAGCTATCCGTTCCATACCCTGCGCGGTAAAATTGGGTTTGTTTTGCAGAACACCCTGCTCTTTACCGGAACGGTAAACGACAACATGCGCTGGGGCAAGAAAGACGCTGAACAGGACGAAATCGACCGGGCGCTTAAAATCGCACAGGCATACGATTTTGTGCAGCAGCTCCCATTGAAGGGAGATACACATATTACACAGGGCGGAAAGAACCTGTCCGGCGGCCAGAAGCAGCGCCTTACAATTGCAAGGGCGCTTGTAAAAAGCCCTGAAATCTTAATTCTGGACGACAGCGCAAGCGCGCTGGATTTTGCGACCGACGCCGCGCTTCGCCGCGCAATAAAAGCCGAAACAGAAAATATGACTGTGCTTATCGTCTCACAGCGCGTTGCGACTGTCCGGGGCGCCGACCGGATTGCCGTGCTCGACGAAGGAAGGCTCGAGGGACTTGGAACGCATGAAGAGCTCTTTGAAAGCTGCCCGCCCTACCGTGAAATATGCCTGTCCCAACTGAGTCCCGAGGAGGTGTATGGCAGATGAAAACGCGAAAGACAGTCAGTCGTATCCTTTCATTTACAAAGCCTTACCGCGCCTATCTGCTCGGCGCGCTGCTGTGTGCCGTCGTTACCGTCTGCCTGACGCTGCTGGGGCCGGTGCTCGTCGGCGACGCAATTGATTTTATCATTGCACAGGGCCAGGTCGATTTTGAAAGCGTTGGAAAAATCCTGCTGGGGCTGCTGCTGGCCATAGCCGGAACTGCCCTGTTCCAGTGGCTGATGACACTTTGCACCAACGCGGTAAGCTACTACACGGTGCGCGACCTAAGACAGACGCTTTTCAAAAAGCTCAACGCGGTGCCGCTTAAATATATTGACGCGCATCCGCACGGTGATTTAATCAGCCGCGTAGTCAACGACATAGACGCGGTGGGCGACGGACTGCTCCAGGGCATCACCCAGCTTTTTTCGGGTCTGATTACAATTGTCGGTACGCTTGCCTTTATGCTCGCCATCAATTACAGAATCGCCATTGTCGTCGTGCTCGTCACACCCCTGTCGCTTTTTGTGGCGGCATTTATTGCGCGGCTGTCCGCAAAAATGTTTAAGGAGCAGCAGCAGACGCAGGGCGAAATCGGCAGCTTTATCGAAGAAAACATCGGCGGGCAAAGGGTCGTTAAGGCATTTTCACGCGAAGAGGTCAACCAGGAAATCTTTGATGAAATCAATCAAAGGCTTTATGTCTGTGGGAAAAAGGCGCAGTTTGCCTCTTCCCTTGCAAACCCCAGCACGCGCTTTGTAAACGGAATCGTATACGCGGCAGTCGGCGTTATCGGCGCGGTCAGCGCCGTGCTGGGCGGCTTAACCGTTGGGCAGATTTCCGTATTTTTGACCTACGCAAACCAATACACCAAACCGTTCAATGAGGTGACAGGCGTTATTACACAGCTACAGACGGCAATGGCCGGCGCAAGGCGCGTTTTCGAGGTGCTCGGCGAGCCAGCCGAACGTGCGGACAGCCCGGACGCCAAAACGCTCATACACTGTGACGGCGCGGTTGAAATAGAGCACGTCGATTTTTCCTACACGCCGCAGCGCAGGCTGATACAGGATTTTAACCTAAAGGTAAAGCCGGGGCAGCGCGTGGCAATCGTCGGCCCGACGGGATGCGGAAAAACAACGCTTATCAATCTGCTGATGCGTTTTTATGATGTGGACAGCGGCGTAATCCGTGTCGACGGTATAAACACACAAAGCATCACCAGGCGGAGCCTGCGCTCCATGTACGGCATGGTTTTACAGGAAAGCTGGCTCTACAGCGCGAGCATCCGCGAAAATATCGCATACGGCCGGGAATACGCGACAGACGAGGAAATTATAGCCGCCGCGAAGGCCGCATATGCCCATGGCTTTATTTCACGCCTGCCGGACGGATACGATACCATCGTGACAGAAGACGGCTCAAATCTTTCGCAGGGGCAGCGCCAGCTACTGTGCATTGCCCGCGTGATGCTTTGCGACCCGCCGATGCTGATACTCGACGAGGCTACGAGCAGCATCGACACCCTGACCGAGCAGCGCGTGCAGAAAGCGTTTCAAAAAATGATGAAGGGGCGCACGAGCTTTGTCGTCGCACACAGGCTTTCCACCATTAAAGAGGCGGATGTTATCCTAGTGATGAACGACGGTAACATCATTGAGCAGGGCACACACGAACAGCTGCTCAAACAAAACGGCTTCTATGCCAAGCTTTACAACAGCCAATTTGCGCCGACATAAATACCTGCCGTGTCTCTAACAAGATTGATAGCCGGTTCATTACCAAGCTGGGATTCTGAAAAAGCGTTATGCTCAGAGTCCCGGCTTATTTTTGCGCAAATTTCCGTGCAAAAGTTTTCTATGTGCACATACTTACAGGGACAACGTGAAACGCCCCGGAATATAATGAATATGAAGATACATATTGCCGTGTATCTTCGATAATTTTACAGTTAGGAGTGTATGTATTGACCTACAACACTTACGGAAAAGGAAATACTTGTCCACTTTGTGGAAATCCCTGGCCCAATTGCTGCTGTTCCTGCAACCCGTATCCGGCCTGCGCAACAGGCGCAACCGGTGCGACTGGCCCTACCGGTGCCACCGGCCCCGCTGGGATGAGGGGAGCGACTGGCGCAACAGGACCTATGGGTATAAGAGGTGCAACAGGCGCCACGGGTGCTACCGGTGCAACAGGACCCGCCGGCGGCCCTACCGGCCCAACCGGAGCGACCGGTGCTACTGGCGCAACGGGACCCACCGGTTTGACAGGCGCGACAGGCGCCACTGGTGCAACGGGCGCGACTGGCCCTACCGGCCCAACTGGCGCAACCGGCACAATTGCCCCTAATACGACGCTATTTACAGTAGCTGGAACAGCCGGAGTGACCGCTACGATGCTGCTGGGCGACGCTCTTACCTTCCAGTCGACAGACGGCACAATTTCAGCGACTGTTTCACAGGGCTCTGCTGTCGTAGATTTAAGCTCGAATAATACTGTTGGTCCCACGGGTGCTACCGGACCGACCGGCCCAACTGGCCCAACTGGCGCTACGGGTGCTACCGGCGCGAATGGTATAACAGGCCCGACGGGCGCCATCGGCGCAACAGGCGCAAACGGCGCAACAGGCCCGACAGGCCCTGCTGGTGTTACTGGTGCGGCAGGTACAATTGGTGCAACCGGCCCAACCGGCGCGACTGGCGCAGACGGAGCAACCGGCCCGACTGGTGCTACAGGCGCGACTGGCGCAGATGGAGCAATCGGCCCGGCGGGTGCAACTGGTGCCACGGGCGCAGATGGAGCAACCGGCCCGACGGGCGCAACTGGTGCCACGGGCGCAGACGGAGCAACCGGCCCGACGGGCGTAACTGGTGCCACGGGCCCGACCGGTCCAACTGGCCCGACAGGTCCTGCCGGCGTGGCTGGCGCTGTTGGCGCGGCCGGTGCTACGGGTGCCACTGGCGCAACAGGCGCTACGGGTACCTCTACAACCGTCAATAGCATGAACGCCGCCAACACTTCCGGCGCTACCATAGCAGTCGTATTGGGAGGAACACCCGTACCGCTGCCCGACGCGCAGGTTCTCGACGGCTTTACGGTAAACGCTGCAAACGATACGTTTACCGTACCCGTCGCAGGGACTTATATGGTAACGTACCGGGTTTCGACCACAGCCGCGCTTCTGATGTCCTCGCGCGTCCTGCTCAACGGCGCCGCGCTTGAGGCCTCCACCTTCTCTCCGGTCGCTTCGGTCAGCTCTTATTCAGCTACGACCTTTGCAACCCTGGCCGTGGGCGATACGCTGCAGCTCCAGCTCTTCGGGCTGCTGGGCGCCGCGGTTCTTCAGGGCGGCAACGGCGCTACCCTGACGGTAATCAGGCTCGCATAAATTAAATCCGAAAAAAACTTCAGTCGGAGGCTGTCGGTTATTCCCGGCGGCCTTCGGCGCAAACGATAAGCTTTATGATATTCTTTTGAAAGGAGAGCGCAATGACTACCCTAAGCGTTTGTATGATTGTAAAAAACGAATCGGACGTCCTCGGACGGTGCCTTTCCTGCGTGGAGGGCATCGCGGACGAGATTATCATTGTGGACACCGGCTCCGCCGATAATACGAAAGAGATTGCGCGGGGCTTTACCGATAAGGTGTACGACTTTGCATGGTGCGACGACTTTGCGGCGGCACGAAATTTTTCTTTTTCAAAGGCCACCATGGAATACACCATGTGGCTGGACGCCGACGACGTAATTGACGAAAAAAACCGCGCGCTGCTCTTAAATCTAAAAGAAGAGCTTTCCCCCGCCACAGATATGGTTTTTCTGCGGTATGACGTAGCCTTTGACCCAAAAAACCGCCCTACGCTTTCCTACTACCGGGAGCGGATATTCCGGACTGCGCTCCACTACCGTTGGATTGGGGAAATTCACGAAGTTGTCCCGCAAAGCGGAGTGGTAGAGTACAGGGAAATCGCGGTCCAGCACCGAAAGCTGCATCCTGCCGAGCCGGGGCGCAACCTGCGTATTTTTCAGAAAATGCTGACAGACGGAAAAAAGCTCGACCCGCGGCAAAAATTCTATTACGCCCGCGAGCTGATGTATGTAGGGGACTATACCGCTGCTGTCCGGCAGTTTACTGAATTTTTGGATGACGGGCAGGGCTGGATAGAAAACAATATCAGCGCTTGCAAGGATTTGGCGCAATGTTATGCGTCTCTGGGAGAGGACGCGTCTTCCCTTCAAAGCCTTCTTCGCAGCTTTTACTATGCCGCGCCGAGAGCGGAGCTTTGCTGTGAAATCGGCAAATATTTCTTTGACCGCGAACAGTTCCAAACAGCCGCTTTCTGGTACGAAACGGCGGCAAGCCGGACGCCGGAGGAGCAAAACGGCGGTTTTTGCCTGCCGGACTGTTACGGATACATTCCATACATGCAGCTGTGTGTTTGCTACGACAGGATGGGCGACCGCAAAAAAGCCGAACAATACAATGAAAAGGCGGGGCGCATCAAGCCGGACGACGAAAATTACCTATATAACCGCGCGTACTTTCGGGAAAGCACAGGCACTTAAAAATGGCTGCTCCCATCTATGCTTCGCCGTTTACCGCATAAAAAAACGGCCGCTGTGTAACGGCCGGTTTCTTTTATAGCATTATAAAAATTAGAAATTCGTAGCAGGCAAAGCAGCCTGTTATCGGGATAAATCATACGCACGGTACCTGGCTACCTTGGCGGCGGATGTGGAGCTTTCGTCAAAGCGGCAGGAAAGCCAAACCTTCACCAGCTCTTCCGCTAGCTTTTCACCAATTGTAAAAGCGCCCAGGCAGGCGATATTGCTGTTGTTGCTTTTTACCGCGCGCTCCGCGGAGTAAACGTCTGTCAGAAGCGCGGCGTACGCGCCCCTGACCTTATTCGCGGCAATTTCCATGCCAAGCCCGGTGCCGCACACAAGAATTCCCCGGTCGTATTTCCGCGCCGCGACGGCTTCGGCAACGAGAATTGCGGTGTTCGCGTAAACCGGGTCTTCGCTTCCAAAATCCTCGGTCTCGTGCCCCAATTTAGCACATAACCCCATAAGGTTTATTTTTAGCCGCGCGGCATTGGGGTCGCAGCCAAACGCGATTTTCATTGCGGCACCTCCTCCAGCAGCAGCGTTATACTGTCCGCAAGGGCGCATATAATCAGGCAGCAGGAGCACGCCCCCGCGTCCAGGACGCCTCTTGAGCGTTCACCCAACCGGCTCGACCTGCCATATTTCGCCGTCATGTCCTTGGTAGATTCCATGCCCGCTGTTGCCGCCTGCCTCATGTTTTGCAGCGCGGCGGAAAAAGGCAGGCTTTCAGCCGCGTCCTTCTCCAAGGAGGCAGCGGCGGGAGCCAGTGTATCTACCAGTGTCTTATCTCCCACCCTGGCGTCGATGATTTCATACAGCCCCTCCAGGGCAGCGGCAAAGCTTCTGGAAAGGCAAAGTAAATCGACGGTATCCGTCTGATTTGTTTCGATAGTGGTTGCCATTTCCATAAAAATTGTACCATAAATCGGACCCATCGAGCCTCCGATTTCGTTCATCAAAATCGTGCCCAAATTTTCAAGCCCTTCAGAAAAAGTAAAGTTCCCGGCGCCGAACCTGTCTTCAAACAGTGAAAAGCCCTTGTTCATGTTCATCCCGTGGTCTCCGTCGCCGATTAAGCCGTCAACCTCACTTAGATATGCTTTATTATCCTTGATTGCCTTTACCATTGCAAGAAGAATCGTAGCTCCTTTTTCGTTTCTGAAAAATTCCATTTGCATCTCCTATTCCTGATGGAAGCCCATACTGTGCGCCGGTACGTCCAGCAGCTTTTTCAGCTCGTCGTCCAGCTTCATTATGGTAAGCGTCGCTCCCATCATTTCAAGGGAAGTAAAATAATTCCCTACATAAGATTGATAGACCTTGATTTTCCTGCTTTCCATTATTTTTTCAATTTCATTGTATAGGACATAGAGCTCCATAACGGGGGTCGCGCCCAGGCCGGAAACCAAAACAGCCGTCTCATCCCCGCTTTCAAGCGGAAAGTCCGGCAGGACGATATCCGTCATTTTTTTGGCAATCCCCTTTGCATCCTCCAGGCCGCAAACGGAGGTGCCGGGCTCGCCGTGGTGGCCGATGCCTACCTCCATCGTACCCTCGGCAATTTCAAAATTAGGATGGCCGACAGCCGGAAGGGTACAGGGCGTCAGGCCGACGCCTACGCTGCGTGTCGCGTCTATTGCTTTTTGCGCCGCACGGATGACCTCGTCGAGGCTGGCGCCGGCAGCGGCCATCGCGCCGCCGCATTTCCACATAAGCACCTCTCCCGCGACGCCCCTGCGCTTATCCGCCTGCTCCTTTGGGGCTGAGGCGACGTCGTCGTTTGCTACGACGGTCTTTACGGTAATTCCCATTTTTTGAGCCATGCGGATAGCCATTTTCACATTCATGTTATCGCCCGAATAATTTCCATAAAGGCACGCGACGCCGTTGCCGCTGTCAGCTGCAATAAACGCGTCCAGGAACGCCTTAGCGGTCGGGGAAGAAAAAATTTCTCCGATTGCTACGGCGTCGCAGAGATTTTTCCCGCAATATCCTACAAACGCCGGCTTATGGCCGGAACCGCCGCCTGTAACAATGCCCACCCGGCCCTGCGTGGAGTACTTAGACTTTACCACGCGGGGATTTTCCGTTTTCTCTACTAAGTCTTTGTGCGCTTTTACAAAGCCGTCTACCATTTCATCCACGATGAAATCGGGATTATTCATAATTCTTTGCATCGCTTAGCCCTCCATTCCGGGAATCAGTATGACCTTCATTGCGCCGTCTTCTCCGGTTCGCGCAAGACAAAACGCTTCCTGCCATTGCTCCAGGGCATATTTATGCGTTACCACACCATCGGTCGGCAGCTTGCCGCTGCCAATCCATTCTATTACGGTATCGTAGCAGAACGGGCTGAGGTGCGAGCCCAAAAGGTCAAGCTCCTTGCGGTCGGATATAATCGACCAGTCCACGGTGACCGGGCTACCAAACACGCTGAATTCGATAAACCGCCCCATTTTGCGGATGCACGCAAGACCCTGCTGCACACTGGACGGGTGTCCGGTCGCCTCGATATAAATATCGCACCCATAACCGTTTGTCAGCTCTTTGATTCGCGCGACCGTGTCTTCCTTTGCAGGGTTCATGACAAGATCGGCGCCAAATTCCCTGGCTTTTGTAAGGCGCGCGTCATTCATGTCCAAGACAATCAAAAGCTTTGGATTGCATTGCCTGAGCGCCCCGACCATTCCAAGCCCCAACGTTCCGGCGCCCGCCAGTACAACAACATCCGTCGTTTTCACCTGCGCTCTCTCTACACAGTGGAAGGAGCAGCCGTATGGCTCGATGAGAACCGCCTGTTCAATAGGCATTTCTTTTGGAACCATATATGGCAGCGCTTCTTTCGTCAGCTTTACATATTCGGCCATTCCGCCGTTGACATTGTTTTGAAAGCCGAATAAATCATGCTTTTCGCACATCCAATGGCGCCCTGTTTTGCAAAACATACACTCACCGCAGGGTACGATTTGCTCAGGGCATATTCTGTCCCCAATTTTCCAATTGCCTTTTACGTTTCGTCCCATCTCTACAACCGTTCCAACAAATTCATGCCCGGGAATCATCGGCGCCTTGATATAGGGAGGACTACCATCTCCGCCCCAAAAGCTTGGTGCTCCAGCAAACGCCTTGACGTCCCCGGCGCAAATGCCACAGGCCTCCACCTTTAAGACAATTTCCTCTTCCCCTGCACGGGGCGTATCGACAAGCTCCAGCCTGTAGTCGCCCGGCGCATACGCCACGATTGCTTTCATTTTTTCAGGTAAGGTTCCCATACGCCATTCTCCTTTTTCTTTTGCTTATGTATGTTTATTTTTATAGAAACAACTTTTATAAAAGTAGTTTCTATAATAAGAATGGCACGGGTAAACGCAAAAGTCAACGACTTTTTATACTACCTCTTTCTTTTTGTGAAAGGTATTTATACCGGACGCAAATTCCTTGTACAATGCGCCGATAAAAGGGGCTATGCCTACAAGATTCAAGCCATAAATTTTGCTTTCTAATATGAGGAAAAAATGCTATAATCATTGTTGACAGACGAATAAAATCCCTGGAGACATGCTTATGAATGCGACCGGAGCCACAACAAGAAACATCCGAAAATCTAACCGAAAAAAGATTTTTCACCTGATTTATGAGAAAAACGCAATCTCTAAGCAGGACATTGCCGCACAGCTCAAAATCAGCTTGCCAACGGTCACACAGAATATCGCGGAGCTTGAAAAAATGGATTTAATCGAAAAAAACGGTTTTTTCAAATCAACCGGCGGCAGAAAGGCAAAAATTATTTCAATCCGGGCTCAGGCACGGATTGCCCTGGGAGTGGAAATCCGCGCGGAGGGCTGCACGATAGCCGCTGTGGATTTATATGGTACAGTTATTGCGCAGCAGCTTTTTGAGCTTCCCTTTCAATACTGCGAGCAATACTTTATTTCCCTGTGTAAGGAAATTGAATGTTTTATCGAGTCATTGAAATTTCCGCACAGCAAAATCCTGGGATTGGGTATTATTATACAGGCGTTGATTTCAGACGACGGACAGCGTGTAACGTATGGTAAGATTTTAGATTGCACGGGGCTAAATACTTCGTTCTTCCAGGAATATTTTCATTTTCCGTGCCGATTGTTCCATGACGCGGAAGCTGCTGCCCGAAATGAATTATGGGAACGCCCTGATATAACGGACGCGGTTTTTTTTAATATCCGCGAAAATTTGAGCGGCGCCGTTATTATCGGCGGAAAATTCCACAAGGCAAATGAACTCAAAAGCGGTGTATTTGAACATATGATACTTGTCCCCGAAGGAAAACCCTGCTACTGCGGCAAGCATGGATGTATGAACGCATATTGCTCCGCACAGGGATTTTTACAGGAGGGCGAAACCCTAAAAGATTTTGAGGAAAAACGAAAAAGTGCGGATTTGGACGCGCAGAACCGATGGACTATTTTTTTACAGCGCCTTTCTGAAGCGATAGACAACCTGCATATGGTAATAGGCAGCGATGTTATACTTGGAGGTTATGTCAGCGAGCTGATTTCGGACGTGGATTTGGAGCAATTGCACGACATGGTATTAAGCCGTACCGCCTTTCCATTCGGACGCAGCTTTATTCACCGTGCCGCCAGCATAAACGTTCCGGTTGCGCGGGGCGGCGCGCTTTTTATGATTTCCTCCTTCTTAAACGACCTGCCGCAGCCGGAGACTTAAATTTTAAAACCAATCTCCTGAAATGCAAAAAAACGGTTAAGGCTTTGGAGCATTCTTTCCAGAATGTCCGTTGCTTTAACCGTTTTTTATTAATTTATAAGAGGGCGTAATACATTCCTCTACAGGGTAAAATGATGCCCGAGTGAACAAACAGCGTTATAACTCAACATGAAGCTATAGAAAAGTAAGCTGTTTGACATTTCTGCACGCTGCTATTAGAATGGAAAAAACTAAGTTGGTGCTTTCTTTGCCTTCGGCCGAAAGGGCACACTTAATAAATTACTAGTTATGAGGGAGGTAAAATTATATTGATGACGAAGCATGCGTACCCTATTCTCAAGTATGACGACAGCAAAGATGCAAAGCTGAATCCCTCATCTTTTGCAGAAATCAAATTTGCAACAAATAAACTGATTATTACTTTTTTCCCCGAAGTCATACAGCGATTAAAGGAGGAAAAGCAACTTTCTCTTGAAAGAACAATTGAAAGAGAAAACCCGGTATTCGTCTATCGCTTTGCAGATACGAATATTTTAATTACTCTTGGCTATACGGGCCGCCCTGCCTGTGCAGGCAACTTGGATTTGTTCCACGCAATGGGGATAAATAAGGTCATGTTTTGCGGCGGTGGCGGAGTCCTCAATAGTGATATTGAGGTAGGTAAAATACTTGTAGTAGACAGAGCGATTCGTGACGAAGGTTTTTCATATCACTATTTGCCGCCCTCAAGATATGTATATACGGACCCTGAAGTAACAGCTGCCATTACGAACTATCTGGACAGGAATGAAATATCTTATATTCGAGGGCTTACCTGGACAACCGATGCTATTTTCAGAGAAACAAAGGATAAAATCATGCAGAGGAAAATGGAGGGTGCAAAGGTCGTAGAAATGGAACAGGCCGGCTGTATTGCAGTCTCTCGTTTTAGAAATTTTGCATATGGGGCATTGATTTACGGTGGTGATGATGTTTCACAGGATGAATGGAGTCAAAGAGAATGGCGCAGTCGAAAGGGTATCCGCTATGACCTCGTAAACCTTTGCAATGCTTTAGTCGAAATTATATAGTGCAGCGTAATCAACCCTGGCTTGCCGGGCTGATTTTCTGCCTTATTGATATAATGCGTACTTTTTCTTTCGCTCTCTTAGATAGTGGCAAGCGGTTATTTTTTGTTTTCTATTTGTTCAAATGGTGCCCAGCTTAACAAAACTAAGCTGTTACAGGTTATGCCGCTTTATTTGGGGAAATTTAAAACGCCTATTTCATGCGGATTTACGGGCCCACTACGGAAACATTCCTACCTTAGTGACATCTAAACAGTATACAGGCAACAAAAATTTTTATACCTTTTCTAAAAAAAGCTTTAGTGCAAATCCCATCTTTATTTTTATTTTATAACTCATATTTCCATCGATTTCATTAATAAAAACAACATCACTTTTATAGATAGACCAGCCTTGCGCCGGCCTTGCTACCAGTTGCATTCTGTGCGAGCCTTCGGGTATTTCAAAGGTTTTGTTTTCGCCGTTACGAATAACAGCGTATTCACCATCATCAATCAGCACACTGCATGGCATTGCACTTCCCACAAATAATTTTGGTGTAATAATTGTAACTGTTCTCATTCGTATCACCCTCAAAAGTTAAAAGCTCAAGCTATATAATACATTTACGACTGTTGTAAAAATGTCCGGCTCAATCATTCAGATAGCTTTCTATATTTAAAAAATAAATATACAGAATCTATTAC
>UQHH01000028.1 GCA_900540865.1 uncultured Oscillospiraceae bacterium | reverse complement strand
TTCGTCGGCAGCGTCAGATGTGTATAAGAGACAGATACTGAACCATTTCCACCTTATTGAACTGATGTCCGCGAATCATTCCGCGTTCCTCGCTGCGGTAGCTGCCCGCTTCCCTGCGGTAGCAAGGCGTATAGGCGATGTATTTCCTCGGCAGCTCCTCCATGGCCAGTACCTCGTCGCGGTGCAGGTTTACAAGCGCCGTTTCCGCCGTCGGCAGCATAAACTTTTTGTCGCTGCTCGTTGGGTTTGCTATCCAATAAACCTCGTCGCCGAATTTTGGGAACTGCCCGGCGACATAGCCGCACTCATAATTCAGCATGTGCGGCGGCAATACAAACTCATACCCGTCTGCAATGTGCTCGTTGATAAAGAAATTCAGCAGCGCCCATTCCAGGCGCGCGCCCCATCCCCTGTAAACCCAGCTTCCCGCGCCCGCAATTTTTGCGCCTCGCTGGTAATCTATCAGTCCTAGGCTTTCACAAAGTTCCACGTGGTTTTTCATCGGGAAACCGAACACCGGCTTCTCCCCATAAAAGCGCAGCGGCTCGTTGCGCTCCTTGCCGCCGGCGCTTACCGCGTCGTCCGGAAGGTTCGGAAGCGCCAGCAGCAGCTCCTTCTGCTTCTCCTCAAGCTGCGATACTGTAGCGCCTGCCTCTTTGATTTCCGCAACAAGCTCCTTCATACGCGCCATTATCTCAGAGGCGTCACCGCCCTGCTTCTTGATTAGCGGAATCTGCTTGCTTGCCGCGTTCTGCTCCGCCTTTTTCGCTTCGAGCCTGCCCATTTCTTCCCTGCGGCGGGCGTCGATTTCTAAAATCTCGTCTACTATATGGTCGAGATTGATTTCTCTTTTTCTAATTTTCGCCTTGACCTCGTCCGGCGTTTCCCTGATTAGTCTGATGTCTACCATGGTATGATTCTCCTTATTTATTCTTTTTCAAGCAGCAGTGCCAAATCGTGTAAATCGTCCCTGCCGTAAAACTCAATTTCAAGCGTTCCCTTTTCGTTTGTGCCGCTAACCTTTACGCGGCGTCCCAGATGCTCCCTGAGCGCAAGCTCCACCTCTTCATAATAAGAAAGCTTTTTTTCCTTTAATTCCTGCGTTTTTTCCTGTACGGCCTTATTAGCCCTTTTTGCCAGGCGTTCCAGCTCTCTGACGGAGATGTCCTGTGTGCTTACAAGGCGCGCGGCCTTGTCAAGCTCGTCCGGGTCCTTGAACGAAAGCAGCGTCCTCGCGTGCCCCGCGCTGATTCTTCCATTCCCAACAAGCGACAGAACCTCCTCCGGCAGATTTAAAAGCCGCAGCGCGTTTGCCACCGCCGGACGTGATTTCCCGACCGCGCGCGAAACCTCATCCTGTGTCAGGCTGTACTTGTCCATCAGCTGCTGGTACCCCATCGCCTCTTCCACCGGGGTAAGGTCCTCTCTCTGGAGATTTTCAATCAGGGCCAGCTCCATCGTTTCGCCATCCGACAGCTCCCGTATGACGACCGGCACCTCTGTCAGCCCCGCCATTCGGCTTGCGCGCCAGCGGCGTTCCCCCGCGACGATTTGATAGCCGCCGTCGAGCAGGGGCCTTACGAGAAGCGGCTGCAGCACCCCGTGCTGTGATATGGAGTCGGCAAGCTCCGCGAGCGCCTTTTCATCAAATTCCCGCCGTGGCTGCGCCCGGTTCGGCTCAATCTCCGATATTTTAAGCGTAACGGTACTGTTGCTGTCTTCGCTTTCGTTTTCCATAAAAATTGCGTTCAGCCCTTTTCCAAGGCCGCCCTTTTTCTTTGCCATTTACCGTTCTCCTTCCTCTTATCTGCTCTTTGACAGGATTTCCTGCGCAAGCTGCAGGTAACAGGCGCTTCCCTTGCTGGATTTATCGAAATACATAATCGGCTTACCGAAGCTTGGCGCCTCAGACAGGCGCACAGTCCTGGGTATGACCGTCGCAAACACCTTGCGCGGGAAGTACTTTTTCACTTCCTCCACGACCTGCTGCGTCAGGTTGAGCCTGCCGTCATACATGGTAAGCAGAACGCCCTCCATCTCGAGCCGCTCGTTATACTGGCGCTTGACACGGCGCACCGTATTCATCAGCTGGGAAAGGCCTTCCAGCGCGTAATACTCACATTGGATAGGAACAAGAATGCTGTCGCTCAGGCACAGCGCGTTTGTCGTAATCAGTCCAAGTGACGGCGGGCAGTCAATAATAATATAATCATATTCTCCCCGCACCGGTGACACGGCGTTCTTCAATATCGACTCCCGATGCTTAAATTCCGCCATTTCAATCTCCGCCGCCGCCAAATCGAGGCTCGACGGAATAAGATGCAGTCCCTGAAACCCCGTGTCAACAATGGAAGCGGCGGCCTTTGCGCCGCCGACTAAAATTTGATAGGTCGAAAATTTAACGCCGCGCCTGTCTACGCCGACTCCGCTTGTCGCGTTGCCCTGCGGGTCGATGTCGATAAGCAGCGTCTTTTTCCCTGAAACGCCAAGCGCCGCGGCCAGGTTGACCGAGGTAGTCGTCTTTCCTACGCCGCCCTTCTGGTTCGCGACCGCTATAATCTTTGCCACCGCAGTCCCTCCTTCCCTTTTGTGATGATGTGTTAAAATTATACCACCTCAGCGGGAAATTGAAAAGACTTTCCCTCTTCTTTTTTAAAATTGTCTCTTTCGCAATTTCCTGTAATGTTTCACATGAAACACTGGGATATACCAAAAGCCGCACAGCGTTCACTGCGCGGCTTTCGGTATAAGGGGTTCAGATAAGGAAATGGGTATGAGTGGGATAGTCGTAAGCGTTTTTAGTGGGGCAGCTCCCTGCCCAGCGGGTCGTCTATGCGGGTATGTTCCCGCCTGTCTGCCTATATGCAGACGTTTTAGGAATTTTTACATTATATTCTATGTATTCTTCATTTTCTGTTTTTTCTGTTTTTGCGTCGATTCCGGACAGCCGCATGGTATTGATTGCCTTATTGAGTGTGTTCATAAAAATGCGGACGTCCTTGATAATGATTTTTGTGGTATGGCCCTTGCCTTCAAGCTCGCTTTCGAGCATATGCTCAACCATTTGCTCCGTCTGCTTGACGTTGAGCCCTCCGGCAACCGCTTTTTTCAGCGCTGTTTTTCTCTGCTCGCCGTCGAGCTTGAGCAATACGCGCGCATGGCGTTCCGATAAGCCGTTATCCAGTATTTTTTGCTGCTCATCCTCGTCCAGGCGGAGAAGCCGGAGCTTGTTTGCGATGGTAGACTGCTTCTTTCCGAGCTGCTTTGCCACGCGCTCCTGCGTGAGATTGCAGTCAAGAATCAGCTTTCTGATGGCGCGCGCCTCTTCAAACATGTTCAGGTCGGCGCGCTGGAGGTTTTCAAGCAGCGCGTATACGGCCGACTGCCTGTCACTGCACCGCATGACGATACACGGAACCTTTTGCAGGCCCGCCATGACAGAGGCGCGCAGCCTGCGTTCCCCGGCAATCAGCTCATACTCCGTCTGGGAGATTCTTCTGACTGTCAGCGGCTGTAGGATGCCGTTGTTCGCAATGCTCTGCGCAAGTGAGCACAGCTCGTCCTCCGCGAAATAGCGCCGCGGTTGCGATTTGTTCGGCCTGATGTTACCAATCGGGATTTCCACAAGCCGGTTCTCTTCTTTTTGTGAAAAAATCAACTGCCTCACCCTCTGCATTTAGATTTGCTACAGGACAAGCCTGATTGCAAGACTATAATAGCATGGAGGAAGGCAGTTGTTTGTCAAAGCGTGGCTGTATTTTTATAGCTCTTTTCGCTCATTTCAGTTGAAACACTTTCAAATTGGTCGAAAAACAAATCCTACAGCGGTTTTTTTGCAATTTTCGACCCGTGGCGCGGATAAATTTTTTTCAGGAGCCCCGTTTTTTTGATTTTAATAATGGTACGGGCACTTCCGTCCGGCAAAGAGAGCTTTTCTGGTTTTTCTATTTTCCCAGAAAGCAAGGCGGCGGAATTCAGCGCAGATTGAAGCTCCTGCTCCGCCTGCGGTCCCTTCATAGATATAAAACAGCCGCCCGGTTTCACAAAGGGCAGGCAGTATTCGCACAAAATATTCAGCGGCGCTACCGCGCGAGATACGGCAACGTCATACTTTTCCCGGTACAGCGGATTTTTTCCCGCTTCTTCCGCGCGGGCATGTACCGTTTTCGCGTCCAATCCAAGCGACCTAAGCACCTCCTGTAAAAACAAAAGGCGCTTGTTGAGGCTGTCGAGCAGCGTCAGCCTAATATCGGGCCGAACAATCAAAAGGGGAATTCCCGGAAAACCCGCTCCTGTTCCAACATCTATCAATGACGCGCCCTGCGGAATCTCTGCAAAACGCAAGGGGGAGAGGCTGTCCAGAAAATGCTTGACCGCAACCTCCTCCGGCTGGGTTATGGCAGTAAGATTGATTTTTTCATTCCATTCCTTCAATAAAGCGGCATACAGGGTAAAGCTTTCGAGCTGTTCCCCGCTTAAGCTGATGCCCCACAGCTGCGCCTGTTCTTTAAGCAGTGCCTGCCATTGCGTCATGTGCCTTCACCGCCTGTCTTTTTCTGCTGCGCAAGCCATATAAGAAGTACAGAAATATCGGCAGGGCTGACGCCGCTGATTCTGGACGCCTGCCCAATATTGCCCGGCATAATCTTATTCAGCTTTTCCTGTGCCTCCAGCCGCAGTCCTGTAATTTCCCTATAATCCATTTTCGCGGGCAGCTTTTTGCTCTCCAGACGGCGCATTTGCTCAATCTGGCTCTGTTGCCGTTTGATATAGCCCTCATATTTTACTTCTACTTCAATCTGCTCAAAAATGTTCTTGTCCAGCTCCGGCCTGCCTGAATCAACAGGGGAGAGCGCCTCATAGCTTAGCTGCGGGCGCTTGAGCAAATCAATCAGCCTTGTCCCCGTAGTTACCTCTGATGTTTCACATGAAACAAGAATCTCATTGAGCCGAGAAGTAGGGGAAAGGACCGTTTCCTTTAACCGCTTATATTCCCGCTTAATCAGCTCCTGTTTCCCCTGGAACCTGCTCCATCTTTCATCTGTAATCAGGCCAATTTCCCTGCCCAGGGGGGTCAGGCGCGTATCCGCGTTGTCCTGCCGCAGAATCAGACGGTACTCAGACCGGGAGGTCATCATGCGGTAGGGGTCGGAAGCGCCCTTCGTTACCAAATCGTCAATTAGGGTACCGATATAGGAGCTCGCGCGGTCGAGGATAACCGGTTCTTTTCCCTTAACCCTGCGTGCCGCGTTGATTCCTGCTATCAGACCCTGTGCGGCAGCCTCCTCATAACCTGAGCTTCCGTTAAACTGCCCCGCTCCGTAAAGGCCGGGGAAATCCCGGAATTCAAGCGACGCGTCCATCTGCAGGGGGTCTACACAGTCATATTCAATCGCATAGGCGGGACGCATAATCAGCGCGTTTTCCAGCCCCTTGATAGAATGGTAAAACTTGAGCTGTACATCCTCAGGCAGGGATGACGACATTCCCTGTAAATACATTTCCTCCGTATTCAAGCCGCAGGGCTCAATAAAGAGCTGATGGCGCTCCTTGTCGGCAAAACGGACGATTTTATCTTCTATACTCGGACAGTAACGGGGGCCTACGCCTTCAATTTTTCCACCGTACAGGGGAGAGCGGTGAATATTTTCCAGTATAATCCGCTTTGTTTCCTCATTGGTCCAGCTGACGTGACAGACCACCTTGTTTTCTCCTAAATCCTCCGTGTCGTATGAAAAGGGGATAGGGGGGACGTCTCCGGGCTGAATCTCCAGCCCTGAAAAATCGATGCTGCTTTTCAGAACGCGCGCAGGCGTTCCCGTTTTAAATCTGCGAAGGGATAATCCAAGGCTTTTCAGTACCTGTCCAAGAAACGCTGCCGGAAAGGTTCCGTCCGGGCCGCTCTCAAAGGAAACATCGCCGATAAAAATACGGCCTCCCAGATAAGTTCCTGTTGCAATTATCACTGTTTTACAGGTAAAGACGGCGTCCATGCGTGTTTTCAGCTCCCACGAATCACCTGTTCTCCTGATATTCACAATTTCCGCCTGGCGTAAATCAAGGTTTTCCTGACGCTCCAGCTTATGCTTCATGGCGTCGCTGTATTTCCTTCTGTCTATCTGCGCGCGCAGGGAATGTACCGCCGGGCCTTTTCCACGGTTGAGCATCCGCATCTGCAGAAAGCATTCATCGGCAGTACGGCCCATTTCGCCGCCGAGCGCGTCGATTTCACGCACCAGATGCCCTTTGGCCGTTCCCCCAATTGAGGGATTGCAGGGGCAGTTACCGACTGCGTCCATATTGATTGTAAAAACCGCTGTAGTACATCCAAGCCTTGCGGCCGCAAGGGCAGCTTCTATTCCCGCGTGGCCTGCGCCGACGATGGCTACGTCATAATTTCCCGCCGGATAGCCCATTTGCCTTCCTCCTTTTATTTCCCTACACAAAATCTTGAAAATACCTGGTGAACAATTTCCTCGTTCGCCCGTTTTCCCGTCAGCTCCAGCAGAGTTCCAACCGCTTCTTCAATCGAAACGGTAACCGCGTCGAGCGTCATACCGCCCTGCAATGCAAAAACGGCTTCTTCAACGGCACTCAGCGCCTCACATACCGCGCTTCTCTGCCGTTCCGTCGCCAAAATGCCCTGAGAAGGGTCGAAATCCTGCGTACCGGTGACTTTTTCTAGCGCTTGAATCAAATCATCAATGCCCTGCGCGGTTGCGGCGGAAATAAATATTACATCATCAACGCGGATTTTAATATATTCCGTGTCGAGCCTGCCGTCCAAATCCGTTTTATTGATTACGGCAATTACGGGGGAGCCGTCCAGAAGGGTGAGCATTTCCTTGTCTTCCTCCGACAGGGGAGAGGAGTTATCGAACACGGCTAGCACCAGGCCGCAGCTTTTCATTCTCTGTTTTGCGCGGTCTACGCCTATTTTTTCCACAGGATTATCGGTGCTGCGCAGTCCCGCCGTATCGCTCAGGCGCAGCAGTACATTGCCGAGCGTCACCGTTTCTTCTATCATATCGCGCGTTGTTCCGGGGATGTCCGTCACAATAGAGCGCTCACAGCCCGCAAGCAGGTTCATCAGAGTCGATTTACCCACGTTCGGCTTCCCGGTAATCAGGGTATCGATACCCTCGCAGGCCGCTTTTCCAGCATCATAGCCTTCTAAAAGCTTTTCCAGCGCTGTTTTTGCCGCTTTCAGACCTTGGGACAGCATATCGCCGGATACCTGCGGAATATCCTCCTCGGGATAATCAGCCCAGGCGCTCAAATGCGCGGCTGTCTCCGTAAGTTCTTCACATATTTTATCTATTTTTCTGCTTAACGCACCCTCACGGCAGGAAAGAGCGGCGCGCGCGGCGTTTTTTCCCTTCGCGCCGATAATATCCATGACCGCCTCGGCTTCAGTCAGGCCGAGCTTTCCATTTAGGAAGGCGCGCTGTGTAAATTCTCCGGGCCCGGCGGGGGAGGCGCCGGCGGAAAAGACGGCCCTGAGAACGCTCTTTGTCACATAAACTCCGCCATGGCAGGAAATCTCCGCCACATCCTCTCCCGTATAGCTGTGCGGCGCCCTGAACACGAGCAATACGCCATCATCGAGCTTTTCCTCCCCGTCATAAACAGAACCGTACGCGGCCGTATAGCCGGCCATTTTGTTTATCTTTTTTCCGCTGGCGGGCTGAAATACCCTTTCAGCAATAGAAAGCGCCTGCGTACCGGAAATCCTGATTACGCCGATTCCTCCCGCGCCCTGCGCCGTTGCAATTGCGGCAATCGTTTTTTGCTCCATTTGCTTTCACCCTATTTCTTTGAACAAAAACGGGACTGCTGGGAGGCAGCCCCGTAAAATTTTGACGTTTTCTTTCGTTTTCGGATTACCGCTTTTTCTTCAAAGGATATTCCTGTATTCTTTCAATAAAATCAATGTTTAAAAGTTCTTTTCCCTGCTTTGTCTCAACTTCCATCCAATTGCCCTCAATGTGCTTAATCTCACCCTGAACGCATTGGATAGTAAATGAGCCCTTAATTATACAGTTTTTACCTACAAATCCATTAAGAAGCTCCTGGTTCATTTGAACGCTCCCTTTCTTTTTTCTGCGGATGTGCCACAAAGTCCGGGTTTTTTTATTTTTCAAAGAAAAGAAAATAATGAAAAACACAATAAAAAAGAAAACATAATAGGAAGGGTTCATAACGGCAAGCCATTATTCTTCCGTTTTAATATCCTTGCGCGGCTCAATCTTTCCGTAAAGAGAGAAATCCCCGCCCTCGTTCCTGGGTTCCCTTTTTACAGCGGGCTGCGTGCTCTGCTGCTGGCGCGGGGGACGACTGCCGCGGTCGCGGTTATAGTCCCTGTTATTGTTGTTATAGTCCTTCTTATATCCGCCGCCGTTATAAGGCCTTTTCGGTCCCCTGTTTTTATTATACCCGCCTGTGCGCTGCGGCCTGGGTACCTTGGGGTCAAGCCCGATTACGACATGGCGGTTGATGCTTTCGCCCTCCGACCAAGAAATTGCGCCGTTCACCTTCTGCACTGCCGTATGGATAATCCTGCGCTCATAAGGGTTCATCGGCTCAAGCGGTACATTTTTACCGGTCTTGAGCGCCTTGAACGCAAGCTTTCTTCCTAAAATCTCAAGTGTTTTTTCACGTTTTTCACGATAATTGCCCGTATCAATGGTAACACGGAAATATGTATTGTCCACGTGGTTCGCTACCAGGCCGCAGAGATACTGCAGCGCGTCGAGCGTTTCACCCCTTCGGCCGATGACAAAGCCGACTTCCTCGCCGGAAAGGTTGATTACAGCGCCTTCCTCGGTTTCATTTACTTCCATTGTAATGTCATGAAGCCCCATTGCTTTTAGAATAGAATCCAGGTAATCCGCCGCGCTCTGCGCCGGGGAGACCTCAATATATGCCCTTACCTTTGCCGGATTTCCCCCAAATATACCGAATTTCTTCTTTTCTGGCATCTGCAATACTTCGATTTCCGCCTCATGTGCTTCGATTCCCAGCTGCCTGCAGGCATCTTCCTGCGCTTCGACGACAGTTTCGCCGACCCCAATTGCCTCTTTTAACAATTCTTACACCTCCAAATAATTTTGAACGTCTTTTTATTATTGAAAAAGTATCGGACTGCAATAATTCCGGCAAATTTATTGCGATTACTTCTTTTTCCCCTGTTTTTTCCTGTTTATGATTCCCTTATTTTCAAATTTTGGATTATAACTATAAGGAACCTTTGCCTCTTCCAGCTCGAGCAGCGCAACTCGCTGCGCTTCCGCCTTCGCACCCATAATGCCCGCGTTGTAGAAATTCTGTAAAATAAGCGTCTGAGCAAAGCCCAGTACGGTAGAAACAATCCAGTAGAAGCCGACAGCGGCCGGCACCGTGTAAGCGATATACGCGCTCAGAAGCGGCATAAGCAGAAGCATCCATTTCATACAGCCCTGCTGTCCCTGCATGGGTCCCTGCAGCTTCATGGTGAACCACTGCGTTAAAACCGAGGAGACAAGACAGAGAATCGGTATAATAATCAGAATCGTGAGACCCTCATTCGGCCGGCCCAGCAGGTCAAGGCCGAAGGAATTGAAGCCGTTTCCGAAATCTTTAATTTGTGCGATTGTGTTCGCGTCGAAATAATTCGTAAGATAGGAAGAACCCTGCGTCGTCTGCGCAAGCTTGATAATATCGATTTGTCCGTAAAAATTGTTAAAAGAGGTGCCGATACCGGGCAGCGTATTTAAATAGCTGACCGCGCTCGATACCTTATCAGCCGCCAGATGCATCGTATTGGTAAGCGGGTTGATAACGGCATAATAAACGCCGAGGAGTAAAAGCATGGGGAGCAGGGAGGTAAGGCAGCCGCCCATCGGGCTTACGCCTTCCCGTTCATAAAGCTTGCTGATTTCCTCGTTGAGCTTTGCCTTGTCGTTCCCGTACTTTTTTTGCAGCTCCTTCTGTTTTCCGGAGAGCCTGGCGTTTGCCGCCATCGATTTTTGCTGTTTAATCGATACCGGGAACAGGATCAGCTTCAAAACTAGCGTAAAAATAATGATGGCGAGTCCATAATCATGCACCAGTGAAAAGGCGCCCCATAGAACCCAGCCGAAAATACTGCCGATCCAACCAAAAATATCAAACATAATTGCGCAGTCCTCCTATTACTTCCTAACCCTTTTTTTCTTTTCGGGAACAGGGTCATATCCACCTTTAGAAAAGGGGTTACAACGCAATATTCTCCATATCGTCATAAATCCGCCCTTAAAGGCGCCAAAACGCTCGATTGCCTCTAGCCCATACTGGGAGCAGCTCGGCGTAAACTTGCAGCTCGGCGCCGTATGCGGCGAAATACAGCTTCTATAAAACTTAATAAGCCAAATAAGCGGGCGCTTCATTGCAAAACTCCCGCCTCTTTCAGCTGTTTCTTCAAACAGCGCAATATTTCCGTGCTTTTTACATACGGCGTTTTTGTCCTAGCGACAAAAACAAAGTCATAGCCAGGCTTCACCTGCGGAAGCAGCTGTGAAAACGCGGCTCTGATGACTCTTCTGGACCGGTTGCGCTGCACTGCCTTGCCTATTTTTTTACTGGTGGTAATGCCAAACCTTACGTTTTGACTTCTGTTTTTACAGATATAAGTAACCACCACGGGCGACACATAGGACCTGCCCCTGTTATACAGGCGCCTG
Organism: uncultured Oscillospiraceae bacterium; assembly: GCA_900540865.1. GTDB lineage: Bacteria > Bacillota > Clostridia > Oscillospirales > Acutalibacteraceae > Scatavimonas. Next base: position 19,025 of record UQHH01000028.1, on the reverse strand, counting down.
TAATCCCTGTTTTCTTTTAATGTAAAAGCATCCTTCATTCTGCCATCCCGCCCGTAATATGCAAAGCCTGTCCCTTTTGCGCCATTGCGGCAGTCATGCCCTAACAAAAAGAAAGACCACATTCAAGTGGCCTCAATCTCAGTAAGACAACTTTTTCCTGCCCTTTGCTCTCCTGCGAGCCAATACCTTGCGTCCGTTGCTGTCGGACATTCTCTTCCTGAAGCCGTGCTCCTTTTTCCTATGAAGCTTTTTGGGCTGATAGGTTCTCAGCATGCAGACCCCTCCTTTCGGGTGTTAACCTTGCAATATAGCATTATAGCGTAATAATTCGAAATCGTCAACAAAAATTTTTCTTTTTTTGAAGGGAAGAAAATACATAAAACACGCATAACAAGCCGCTAAAATATGCTTGTACAAGATATTGTGCCTTTCTTTTGAACGTTACCTTTATCCTGTATTTTAAAATAACAGAAAAAAACAAAAAAAGCAAACCTGCCCGCCGCTTTTTTTGAAAGAAAAAGTTTGAAAAAAGCTCGTATTTATGATAGAATAGAACAGATAATGAAAGAGTGGGATTTTTATATATTATAAGTAAAATATATACTATATATAGTTCCGTTTTCTAATCTCTTGAATTAACCGTAACTTTTAAAAGGAGAGATGATGATGGAGTCTTTTCATGAGGCTTGGGAGGTAATCTGCGATTATTGTAAGACAAGGATTACAGACGTCGCTTATAAAACATGGATTAGCAGGATAGAACCCATTGACTTAAATTTTGATACGGGAGAGGCAATTCTGCTGACGCCGAATGAATTTCACCGCCAGACGCTTACGCGCTGCTACTTGACGCTTTTAGAGGAAGCTTTTGAAGCGGTATTCGGCTCTTCTATTAAAATAAAGCTGACGGTACCCGACGAGGTGGAAACCGGAAACGATAAAAAAGAAGAGGCCGAAAGTCCTGATTCCGATTATGAATATACATTTGAAACGTTTATTGTCGGTTCCTCCAATAAGTTTGCGCACGCGGCCTCCCTGGCGGTTGCGGCGAACCCCGCCGGAGCTTATAATCCCCTTTTTATCTATGGGCACTCCGGACTTGGAAAAACCCACCTTCTTTACGCGATTGGAAACGATATTAAAAAGAACCACTCCAATATCAACATCCTCTACGTAAAAGGCGACGATTTTGCAAATGAGCTGATTGAATCCATCCAGATGGCGAAGACGAAGGAATTTCGTCAGAAATACCGCAACGCGGACGTTCTTCTCGTCGACGACGTACAATTCATCGGTGGTAAGGAATCTACCCAAGAGGAGTTTTTTCATACCTTCAATACGCTCTATGAAAGCAAAAAACAGATTGTACTGACCTCCGACCGGCCGCCGAAGGAAATCAAGACGCTGGAGGAACGCCTCCGCACGCGTTTTGAATGGGGCCTAATTGCTGATATTCAGCCGCCGGATATTGAAACGCGAATCGCTATTATTAAAAGAAAAGCGCAGCTGCTCGATATTAACATTCCGGACGAGGTATGTGAATATATTGCCACAAAGCTGAAAACCAATATTCGGCAACTGGAGGGCGTCGTAAAAAAACTCAAGGCAAAAAACCTGCTCAATGGGGAAAAGCCGACGATTGCCGGCGCGCAAGAGTCCATTTCCGATATTCTCAACAACGAGGCCCCGCCGGAGCTGACGGTTGAAAAAATTATCGATGAGGTCGCGCGTACCTTCGGCGTCAAAAGCGAGGATATCCGCTCCATCAAGAACCGCCGCGCAAACCTCTCAAACGCGCGCCATATCGCTATATATATCGTTCGTGAGCTGACCCACCTTTCCATGATACAGATAGGCAACGAATTCGGCGGCCGCCATTATTCCACAATCGTTTATACGATACAACAGGTGGAAAAGAATATGGCAAAAGACAGTAAAATCAGAGAAACAGTGGAAGATATTGTCAAAAATATCCGGGACAGGTGATTTAAGTTTTCCACATATTCTTCCACATTCACTCCACATCGGTCAACATGTTATCATAAAAAAGAGGAGCGTCCGTTTTTTTCCACATTTCATGCACATTACTCCCACAAAAGGGAAAATTCGGATTTTCCCTTTTTCATGCCGAAAAACAGGTACTTTCCACATGTTGACATCCCCTACTACTACTACTAAAATCTAGTATACTAGCTCTATTCTTTTTCTTTATTTTTTTAGAAATGGGTGATTTTATGAAACTGACTTGTTCACAAACCGCTTTGGCGGAAGCGGTTACAAATGTTCAAAGGGCCGTGTCCTCCAAAACCTCCCTTCCCGTACTGGAGGGTATTTTAATCAAAGCGAAAAATAACCAGATAACGCTGTGTGGATATGACCTTGAAATTGGCATAACTACGGTAATCGATGCGGATATTACAGACGAAGGCGCAATTGTTGTAAGCGCAAAGCTTTTGGGAGATATTGTCAGGCGCCTTCCAGACGAAACGGTTTGCCTGGAGACGGACGACCGCTTTATTACCTACATAAACAGCGGACAGGCGGAATATAAAATCGTTGGGATAGCGGCGGCTGATTACCCGGAGCTCCCCTCCTTTGAAAAGACGGATACGCTGACCATTCAGAGCGGTTTGCTCAAAAATATGATAAAACAAACGCTTTTTGCCGTTTCAGACAATATTTCCAAGCCAATTTATACAGGCTCCCTGTTCGATATAGAGGAGCATGTTATCCGCATCGTATCGGTCGATGGATACCGGATGGCGCTGCGTAAGGAAACAATCGCCTGCGAAAAGAACAGCCGGTTCGTTGTACCGGGCAAGGCGTTGAGCGAGGTATTGAAGCTCATTTCTGATGAAGAAAAGAATACGGAGATTTTAATCGGCCAGCGCCATGCGGTTTTCCAGATTGAGAATTATTCTATCTTCACAAGGCTGATTGAAGGAAATTTTCTGGATTATAAATCGACGATTCCCGCCGGAAATAAAACGGAGGCATGCGTTGTAACGCGCGATATGATAGGCAGCGTGGAAAGAATGTCGCTTTTGACCTCCGATAAAATTCAGTCGCCTATACGCTTTACCGTGAATGCGGAAGAAATCAAGCTTTCTTGCTCGACGGCAATCGGTAAGGCAAACGACGCGATTAAAACTCCTGTCAAGGGTGAAGATGTTGAAATCGGCTTTAATAACCGGTATCTGCTCGACGCGCTGAAAAATACAGATACTGATATTGTAAAGTTAGAGCTAAACGGCCCGCTTACGCCGATGAAAATCGTGCCGACAGAGGGAGACGCGTTTTTATTCCTCGTCGTGCCGATGAGGTTAAATAATGAAAACTGAGAAAATTTATATAGATAGTGAATTTATCAGGCTTGACGCGCTTTTGAAATTCGGCGGGATTGCGGAAACAGGCGGCCAGGCAAAGCTGCTCGTCCAGAGCGGACAGATTCAGGTAAATGGGGAAGTATGTACCCAGCGCGGAAAAAAAATGCGCGCGGGAGATACGGCGCAGAATGAAGACAAAATGTTAGAGGTGTGCCAGAAGTGATAATCAAGGAGCTTTCCTTTCATGGCTTCCGCAATTTAAAAGACAATACGGTTACCGTCTCAGATGGAATCAATGTCATCTATGGGGATAACGCGCAGGGAAAGACCAATCTTTTGGAATGTATTTGGATGTTCAACGGCGTGCGTTCCTTTCGCGGCGCAAAGGACAGCGAGCTGATTGGCTTTGAAAGCGACTATGCCTGCAGCTCCCTGTATTTTTACGCGGAGGACAGGATTCAGGAGGCAAGAATCAATATACTGCCCGGAAAAAGGGAAGCCTTTTTAAACGGCGTGAAAAAAAATTCCCCGTCGGAAATGATAGGAAGGTGTACCTCTGTCGTTTTTTCACCGGAGCATATGACGCTTGTAAAAAATGGGCCCTCCGAACGGAGAAAATTTTTGGATGGGGCGTTATGCCGCCTAAAACCGCGTTACGCCATGCTTTTTTCCAGGTATAATAAAATCCTTAATCAACGCAACGCGCTGCTCAAGGACATTCCCCGCCACAGGGAGCTGCTCGATACGCTCGACATCTGGGATGAAAAGCTCTCTGTTACCGGAGGTATGCTGGCCGCCGAGCGCCTGAAATATACTGATTTGCTCAAAAAGAAGGCATATGAATTTCACCGTGGAATATCCGAAGGAAGGGAAGAGCTTGTTCTTTCATATCAGTCGGGTTATGGAGCGCTTGAAAGCGACGGAATTCCGGAGCTGACGGAAAAAATAAAAAAGGCGCTTGAAAAATCGAGAAAAGAGGACATCTATACAGGCTGTACGAATTACGGCCCGCACAGGGACGACCTCGATATTTTAATCAATGGGATGAAGGCGCGTATTTACGCCTCTCAGGGGCAGCAGAGGAGCGCTGTTTTGTCGCTCAAGCTGTCTGAGGCCGGTATATTAAAGGAGCTGACAGGAGAAAAGCCTGTAATTCTGCTCGACGATGTGTTAAGCGAGCTCGATTTATCGCGGCAGAATTTCCTGCTCAATAAAACGGCTGGCTGGCAGGTCTTTATTACCTGCTGTGACGTATCCGCCGTAAGCCACCTGAACTGCGGCAAGGTTTTCTATATTAAAAACGGCGAGGTCGGCGAACTGCAAAACGAAGAAAAGAAAACAGGGTGAAGCGATGTATCTGCATCTTGGACAGGATACGGTAGTCAGGACAAAGGATATTATAGGGATTTTTGACCTCGATATTACGACGGTATCAAAGCATACGAGGAATTTTTTGACAAAATGTGAAAAGGGCGGTAGCGTCGTCAATGTAACATATGAGCTGCCCAAATCCTTTATTTTATGTAAAAATAACAAAAAAAAGAAGAGTTCTGTGTATATCAGCCAGCTTTCAACGGCAACACTCTTAAAGAGAAGAAAAATTCTTCCGGAATAAGCTTTCCACAGTATAAGAGAGGTTATGTGGAAAACTTAGATTTTATCAGGAAAGGCCAGGGACGGGATATGAAAGCAAAAAAATGCCCTTACTGCGGACAGAAGGTATCTTATCTGACCGCAATCATGGAAAAGGATAAAGGAGAGCATACCTGTAAAAAGTGCGGAAGAAATTCGACGATATATTTTATAAAGGCGCTGCGCGCAGCGATTATTGCGGCAGTCGCCGTATCGGCTGTTATTTTGACGGTTTGGCTGGTTCTGGGGGACTATACCAATCTGTGGGGGATGCTTTGGGTATTTCTGCCCTTCCTCGTATTTTATGTCTGTACGCCGGTTTTTTACCGGCTGGTTCCGCTTAAAACTTCTTCTTCAGCCAAGCAGGAAAAAGAAAAAAAGGCCGGTGGGTTTTATGCTCCTACGCCAGCGAGCGGCTCGACTAAGATACTGCCGAACGTTTCGCAGGTCAGCGGTGAAATTTTATTAATCGACGACGATATAGACGGCGGGTCTACGAGGGTAATTCCCGCTGTAAAGGAAGGAAATGCCGCGGGGGAGGATTACCTGGATATCTCTGAGTTTTCCAGCGGAATTAAAAAGTAAAACTGGGGTGTGTAAGAGAATGTTAAAGCTTCCGCTGTGCCCGTACTGCAACGCGGTTTACCACTATAAGCAGGTCAGGGAAAACACGCATAAGGAAGAAATGAACTGCCATAACTGCGGGAAGAAATTCAAGGTATCCTATAAAAAAGGCCGTGCGCTGCTGCTGCTTGCAGCCGCAGTGGTATTGGTGGCGGTCAACCTGGTTTGCCTCAATCTGTTTGAAAATATAACGATTTGGGTTTGTCTTGGTGTTACCGCCGTGCTTTTAGCGTTTACCATTCCAATGTTTCCATATACCGTGCGTTATAAAAAGCTGGAGAAAAAATAAGCGTTATTTTTGTTGCATGATTAGAGGAGGTTGTTTCCTTTGGATAATAATAATTTAGAAATTACAAAAACCGACAGTGAATACGGTGCCGACGAAATACAGGTGCTGGAAGGCCTGGAGGCTGTAAGAAAACGTCCGGGCATGTATATCGGTTCAACCGGGCCGCGCGGCCTGCATCATCTGGTTTATGAGATTGTGGACAACGCAATCGACGAGGCGCTTGCGGGCTACTGTACGAAAATCGACGTCAGCATCCTGCCGGGCAATATTATCCGCGTATACGACAACGGACGCGGTATTCCCGTCGGCATCAACCAGAAAATGGGTATTCCGGCTGTCACGGTCGTATTTACCGTTCTGCACGCGGGCGGCAAGTTCGGCGGCGGCGGATATAAGGTGTCGGGCGGCCTGCACGGCGTCGGCGCGTCCGTCGTCAACGCCCTGTCCGAATGGCTGGAGGTAAAGGTCTGCGACGGTGAAAATATCTATTTCCAGCGCTATGAGCGCGGGCAAATCGTTACCGACCTGGAGGTTATCGGCAAGGGAGAAACCAAGGGGACAGAGGTTGTCTTTAAGGCCGACCCCGAAATTTTTTCCGAGACGGACGCTTATGATTTTGAGGTGCTTGAAACGCGCCTTCGCGAGCAGGCGTTTTTGAACGCGGGCATACATATTGAGCTGCGCGACGAGCGCGACTGTGACGACATCAAGCAGGATAATTTCCTCTATGAGGGCGGCGTCGCAAGCTTCGTGGAGTATATCCATAAGAAAAAATCGCTCGATTTGGTGCATCCGGAGGTCATATATTTCTCCGCAAGCGCGCCGGACGATACCTCCGCGGTAGAAATCGCGATGCAGTATAACGAAAGCTATAACGAATGTCTTTTATCCTTTGCAAACAACATTCACACGACGGACGGCGGAACGCATGAGGAAGGCTTCAAGCGGGCGCTGACCAGGGTGATGAACGATTACGCGAGAAAGTTCAATATTTTAAAGGACAACGATAAAAGCCTGAGCGGAGAGGACGTGCGCGAGGGGCTGACGGCAATCATCAGCGTGAAGCTCAAGGAAGCCCAGTTTGAAGGGCAGACGAAGGCAAAGCTCGGCAATACGGAAATCAGGACGATTGTCGATAAGCTCGTCAGCGACAAGCTGAAAACGTTCCTGGAGGAAAACCCCGCGACGGCAAAGGCCATCTTTGAAAAGGCGCTCGCCGCGTCCCGCGCGCGCGAGGCGGCAAGAAAGGCGAAGGACCTTGTCAGAAGAAAATCCGCCATGGAATCGGCGGCGCTGCCCGGAAAGCTTGCCGACTGCCAGTCCAGGGACCCCGAAGAGACAGAAATCTATATCGTCGAGGGTGATTCCGCAGGAGGCTCCGCTAAGGGCGGAAGAGACAGGCGGTTCCAGGCAATCCTGCCGCTCTGGGGAAAAATGCTCAATGTGGAAAAGGCAAGGCTCGACAAGGTATACGGTAACGATAAGCTGATGCCCGTTATAACGGCGCTCGGCTGCGGCATCGGGGATGAATTCGATTTGACGAAGCTGCGCTACGGCAAGGTTATCATTATGGCCGATGCCGACGTCGACGGCTCGCATATCCGCACGCTGCTGCTTACGTTTTTCTTCCGTTTTATGAGGCCGCTCGTGGATGAAGGCCATGTTTATATCGCGCAGCCGCCCCTTTACAGGGTAACTAAGGGAAAAGAGCACCTGTATGCTTACTCGGACGAGGAGCGCGACGCGATATTGGCTACCATTGAAGGAAAATCCGATATTCAGCGGTATAAGGGCCTTGGCGAGATGGACTCTGAGCAGCTCTGGGAGACGACGATGAACCCTGAATCCAGGACAATGCTGCGCGTAGAACTTTCCGACGCGGAAAAGGCGGATGAAATCTTTACGATACTGATGGGCGACAAGGTAGAGCCCAGAAGAGACTTTATCGAGAAGCACGCAAAGTATGTGCAGAATCTCGATATTTAAATAATTAATGAAATCTTTTGTCAGGAGGTGACGGCCGTGAATGATTATGAACCTGAATTCGACAGTGGGCGGCAGGCGGAAGCAACGCGGCGGGAAAGCGCCTCTTATGGGGAAGATGAACCGTTTTGTGAAGAGCTGGCATTCTCCCTGACGGTAGACGAAGCGTATATTTGCCTCCAAAACGCGGGAATTTTTAAAACCAGCGGAAAACGGGCGGCGCTTTATACCGTTTTAATGGCAATTGCGGCGGTGGGCTTCTTTATTTCCTATGTGTTTGGACAAAATTACAACTGGCTGATTTTTTCTGTCATTTGCCTGCTGGTCATCGCGGCAATCTGGATTGTTCCCTATGTACAGCTTAAAAGGCTTGCAAAGGAAAACGCAAAGGGAAATATTATCCGCGCGAAGGTCCGGGAAGATATGATAGAAATTACAGGGGAGCATTCCACATGGGAAATCCCGCTCGACAAGACGAGCAGGCTTTCGCTGAAAGGAAACCTGATGATTTTCCACACGGAAAACGGGCAGTTGTTTGCGATTCCCGAACGTGCGGTATCTGAAGGAAAGCTTACAAAAATCAGGAGTATTGTGAAGAATGGAACGCTGCCTTTTGAGAAGTAAGGGTTTTTACTGAATTTAATGAAACGCCGGTGGTCAATATGAAGACGGAAAGCAGTATTACGGTACGGTACGCCGAGACAGACAAAATGGGAATCGTCCATCATTCGGCCTATCCCATCTGGTTTGAAATCGGCCGGACCGACTTTATTAAACAGGCGGGAATGCCTTATTCCGTTATGGAGGAAAAAGGTATAATGACTCCGCTGACAGAGCTAAACTGCAAATATTACCTGCCCGCATACTACGAGGACGAGCTGACGGTGGAAACCCGTGTGAGCAAGATTACGGCGGCGCGCATTGTATTTGAATACAGCGTCAAACGGGATAGCGACGGCAAGCTGCTCGCGCTGGGCAGCACGCAGCACGGCTTTGTAAGCGCGAAAACCTTCCGTCCCGTCAGCATGAAAAGGGAAATGCCGGTGATGTTTGAAGCCATCCGAAACGCAATTGAGGGCTGACAGATGTATATTGAGGATATTAGCAAGCCTTTTCTGGTGCTGGAAGGGAAAAAGCTTACAGAAGAAGAATTTTATCTATCGGGAAGCTATGCGGCCGCCTATTTTTTTAGAGGAAGGGCGCGGCGCAGGCTGGGCATCGTCTGTTGTGTGCTTTTCGCAATTCAGTTGGTTTCCACAGCTGCCGCATTGATAAGCAGTCCGTCGGATTTCAATTACCAGCATATATTGGTACCAATTTTTCTTATGTTATTTATTCTCATGCTGCTGGTCTTTTTTCCGAATGCAGATGAAAAGCGGATAAAAACCGCGTATGAATCCAGCGAATACTTACGTTGTCCCAATACGCTCCGCTTTTATAAGGAATATTTTGAATGGGAAAATGAAAAAGAATATATAAAAATCGCAAGAACCGATATTGATAGGTGCCTGGAAAGCAGGCAAATGATTTTGCTCAAAAGAAAAGACGGCATTATTTTTACAATCATGAAGGACTGGATGACAGAAAATGAGCTTATCACGCTCAGGGAGTATCTGCACAGTGTTTATGTAGCTCAGTATAAAGCGGTTGAATAGGGAGGAGGCTTCTCATGATATTGAATGAGGTAAAGACAAGCTTTCTCCTGAGTGAGGAAGAAACGGTAGAAATGCAGGGGATTCTCGCGCTTGATAACCGCCGCTGGGAGTATGCGTTTCTTTGTTACATTTTAGGGCTTTATCTAATAACTCCCGGCATTGCCGATTTTTATATGGGCAGGTTTATGATACAGGGAATATTATGCGTAGTGGTTGGAGCTTTTGTCGCTGTATTTTACGATTTTTTTGTATTGCGCTTTTTTACAAAACGGCGCGCCAGAAAGCATTACAGGGAACAGGCCAATCGTATGCTCTCCATGTCCTTTTGCATGGATGGTGAACAGTTTCGGATTGAAACGGATAAATGCCGTCTTTCCGCAAGGCCGCAGGACGTGTGGAAATGCATAGAAGCTCCCCTTTTGTTTATTGTCTATATCAGCAGCGAACGGTGCTTTTCGATTCCAAAGCGTGCGCTGACGCAGCAGGAAATCAGCGAGGTACGGCAGGCGTTTGAGCAATCCCTGCCGGAGGGTCAATACGTAAAAACCGGCAAATAAAAAGCCGTTTTCATAAATTAATACCCCATAGAAGCAACAAATTAGAAGAAGAGGGTGTCTTTCATTGGAAAACAACGAAATCATTATGCCGCAGTCCAGGATGATTGATGTCGACATCAATAACGAGATGCGGGATTCGTTTATGGCCTATTCCATGTCCGTTATCGTATCGCGCGCCCTGCCGGACGTGCGCGACGGACTGAAACCCGTACATAGACGTATTTTATATACCATGTATGAGAAAGGGCTCGGCCCGGAAAAGCCATACAGGAAATGCGCCGATACCGTAGGCGCGGTTCTGGGCAGCTACCACCCGCATGGCGACGCGTCCGTATACGACGCGCTCGTCAGGCTGGCGCAGGACTTTTCCATGCGCTACGCGCTGGTGGACGGCCACGGAAACTTCGGCTCGGTCGACGGCGACCCGCCTGCGGCTTACCGCTATACGGAAGCGAAAATGAGCAAAATGGCGGTCGAGATGCTCACAGATATCGACAAGGAAACGGTCGATTTCATGCCGAACTTCGACGACAGGCTCAAGGAGCCGGTCGTGCTTCCATCAAGATTCCCGAACCTTCTCGTCAACGGCTCAAGCGGTATCGCGGTTGGTATGGCGACGAATATTCCCCCGCATAACATGGGGGAGGTCATCGACGCGATGTGCTGCCTTATAGATAACCCGGAGGCGCAGCTTGAGGACATCATGCAGCATATCCAGGGGCCTGATTTCCCGACGGGCGCCATGATTATGGGGCGCAGCGGCATCCGTGCCGCCTACGCGACCGGCAGGGGCAAAATTATTGTCCGCGCGCGCGCGGAGATTGTCGAGCAGAAAAACGGGCGCTTTAAGATTATCGTTACGGAGCTTCCCTACCAGGTAAACAAGGCGAGGCTCGTGGAGAGCATCGCGAACCTTGTAAAGGATAAGCGCATCGAGGGCATTTCTAACGTAGAGGACCATTCCGACAGGGAAGGCATGCATATCGAAATCGACGTCAAACGCGACGCGTCCCCGCAAATCGTGTTGAACCAGCTTTATTCCTATTCACAGATGCAGGTGACGTTCGGCGTCATCATGCTTGCCATTGTAAACGGGGAGCCGAAGGTACTGACGCTCAGGGAAATGCTTCAGGATTACATCGATTTCCAGATTGACGTCGTAACGCGCCGCACGGTGTACGACCTGCGCAAGGCCGAGGAACGCGCGCATATTCTCGAAGGCCTCAAAATCGCCATTGATTTTATCGATGAGGTAATCGCCATCATCCGCAGCTCCAAGGATACGTCTACAGCGAGGCAGCGCCTGACTGAGCGGTTTGGCCTTGACGACGTGCAGACGCAGGCAATCGTCCAGATGCGCCTGGGACAGCTTACCGGCATGGAGCGCGGCAAGATAGAGGAAGAGCTGCGCGTGCTGGGCGAAAAAATCGCCGATTTCAAGGATATTCTCGCAAACCAGGAAAGGCTGCTCGGCATCATCAAGGACGAGGCGCTTGCCGTGCGCAACCGTTTTGCCGACCCCAGAAGGACGGAAATTATGACGGTCAGCGGCGAGGTCGACATTGAAGACCTTATCCCGCAGGAGGAGTGTGTGCTCACGCTTACGAGCTTTGGCTATGTCAAACGCTTATCGGTCGATACGTACCACACCCAGCGCCGGGGCGGAAGGGGCGTTTCCGCTATGGCGCGCAGGGAAGAGGACGCGGCGAGCGAAATGTTTATTATAAACAGCCATGACTATGTGCTCTTCTTTACGAACAGGGGCCGTGTCTACCGGCTGAAATGCTACGAAATCCCGGAGGGCAGCCGTACCGCGAAGGGCATGAACATTGCAAACCTGCTGCCAATCAGCGGGGACGAAAGGGTTACGTCGATGATTCGCGTGCCGCAGTTCGACGAGGACAAATACCTGATTATGGTAACGCGCTGCGGGCTGGTCAAGCGGATTTCACTCAATGCCTACAATACGACGCGCAAGGGCGGAATTATTGCGCTGGAGCTCAACGAGGGCGACGAGCTTGCCTGGGTCAGGATGACGGACGGCAGCGCGGAAATGCTTGTTGCGACGAAAAAGGGTATGGCCATCCGCTTTAAAGAAACGGACGTCAGGCCCATGGGCAGGGGCGCCAGGGGCGTAAAGGCCATTACGCTGCGCGACGGCGACGAGGTGGTCGGCATGTCGACCCTGAGGCCGGACGCGTATGTGCTCACCGTATCTGAAACAGGCTTTGGAAGGCTGTCTGAAATCAGCGATTACAGGCTCCAGACGAGGGGCGGCAAGGGTATTACCAACTACCATGTCAAAAAGTACGGCGATGTCGCGGCGATTAAGGTCGTCGACCTGGAGGACGATATCATCATCATCTCCGACGACGGCATTATCATCCGCATTCAGGCCGATTCTATCCGCCTGTGCGCAAGGCCGAGCAAGGGCGTTGTCGTTATGAAGGTAAAGGACGGCAGTAAGGTCGTTACGCTCGCCAGGGCCCCGCATGAGGAAGAAGAGACGGCGGCAGAAGAAGGGGAAGCCGGCGCGCCGGAGGATGAACAGCCGGCTGAGCCGGAAGCCGCGGAATAAGAAAGGCTTCTTTCAAACCGGGCAGCGAGATAAAGGTAAAAATTATATGAAAGCAGCGTACAGGCAATACCCTGTACGCTGCTTTTTGCAGGCCTGAAATTTTTTTAGGCCGCATTGGATTACCAATTACCGCCTATTCTTCAAAGACGGATTCCGAATGTGTTGTTATCAGATGCTTTGTATCCGTATTGGTTTGAAACCCGGCAAATGATATGGCGCCGGCAATAACCAAAAAAATATAAACCAGGAGGGCAGCAATCAAAACGCCCGCGACAGCCTTCCAAATCAGCCGGGCGCGCCGGTTTTTGACGGCAAGCTGTTCATTGATGCGCGACAATTGCGCCGCGGTATTGTCGGAGCCGGTTTCGCTTTCAGGTATTGTTCCAAGCAGCTTGCTTACCGGTACCTCGAACACTTCCGCAATTTTAATCAACAAATCCGCGTCTGGGACGGATAGTCCCTTTTCCCATTTAGAGACCGTCTGCCGTACCACATGCAAACGGACGGCAAGCTCTTCCTGTGATAGGCCTCTTGCTTTTCTAAGCGCCCTTAAATTTTCATGTAACATCATATTACCTCCTTTGTTCAAGCAATTTTAACCCATAGCCTGCCGTTGCGGCAAGCAACACGGGTTAACAATAGGGAAGGTAGTTGAAATTTATTGCTTTTATCCCTCCCTTTTTGGACTTTAGATTATATAGGAGGAGTAAAAGAGAAGGGCCGCGGAAAAATTTCCCGCGGCCCTTCTATAAAAGGATTCTGAATCATTGTGATTAAATTGGGTCTACACGCTTGCCCGACGCAATCGACGGAAGGTCGGAGATGATTTTGTTGGTATACGTTTCGTAAATCACACAGTCCGGCGCGCCGTTTTTCTCGACTAAAATCTTGCGGTTGCCCGCGTCGTAGAATTTGAGCGTGTCGTCGCTTTTGCCGTTGTTGTAGTGGTAGGTAACGGTCAGCAGCGGCTTGCCGCTTGCCTTGAGGCTTCCGGCGGAGGAATCCCGCTGGGCGCTCGTCAGGCTATCGAAGAAGGTTTCAAAGTAAGAGGATTTTACCTTGGTTTTACCGCACGTTACGCCGTATTCCGTCGTAGTGCTGCCGGTCGTATCGTCCTTCTTTTCTTCCTTGGTGACCTTGAAGGTATAATTTTTTCCTGACGCGCTTAAATCGACAGAGCCGATGAAATCGAGCTTCGGCTTGCTTACGTATTCATAAACGAGGCTGTCGTAATCCATCGCCGCCCACGGAACCTTGCTCGAGGCGATTTGGAAAACGGTATCCTTGCCTGAAACCATCAGGTAAACGTTGCCGTCCCCGTCCTCCTTGGAGGCGGAGAGCTTAACCGTTGCGTCCGCGTACACTGCCTGCGCGACGGCCGCGGGCTTGTCGAGCCCAAACGATTTAAGCTGCTTGGCGCTCGGGTTTACCGCTACGACCTTATCTGCTGAAAGGCCACGGATGGCGCCCGTTACGGAGGAACCGTTTGTAACGTTCACCGGCTGCTGCTTCGGGGAGGTCATTTTATAATACGCGTCGTTCGTTTCGTCGTCGTTCGGCTCCATTACGATTTTATCGGGGAAGTTTGTTCCTGTGAGGGTAAGCGACTTGATTTCGCTGTTGTCCTCATCCTGCGCGGAGGCGGTAATTTCCTTGCTGATTAAATCGAGCGGGGAGAACAGGAAGCTGTCGACCGAATCGTTTGCCACCAGGTAAATGGCCTTGTCGTCGCCGAACTGTAAATAGGTGCCGAGGTCGGCGGGAGCGGCGTTTCCTACCTTATAGGTGCTTTTCGAGCCGTCCTCAAACGAAGCGGTCACGACGGCGCGCGGTTTATCCAGCCCGTATTCCTCAGGATTTTTGCCCGTGATGTCGATGATTTGCGTCGTCGTCATGTTGGAGGCGTCGTTTGCAATCGCCTCCGGCTGGCCGCTTAAGAGGGATTCATCCTCAAAGCCGACGAGCGTATATTTTGTCGAGGAGGTCCCGGTTGCGTCCGTGTCGTCCGAGCTTGCCGTTTTCGGCGTTTCGGCAAGAATCGAGAATGTGCCGGATTCGTTTTCCACGTCGATTTGCTTGAGCTTCAGCGGGCCCTTGTTTTCGAGCTCCACGATGCCTGCGGAGATAATGTTGCCGTCCTTGTCTTTTTCGGACGGAATTTTATTGCCCTTTGCGTCGGTCGCGTACTGCTCGCCGTTTTCATCGGTCGGATAGGTCGGCCCGGTGCTGCCGGAATTGGAGGAGGGAATGAGCTGGACGAGGAAAAATACGCCTACCAACACGGCGACAGCCGCCGCCGCGATAATGATATTTCTGGTCGTCTTTTTCATTATCTGTGCCTCCTGCGCGCCCAAACCACGATGCCTATTACCAAAATAATCAGCGGAATGGCAAACAGCAGCAGGGAAATGCCGATGATTTGCGAGGACAGGATGCCCAGCTCCTGTGCCTGCAGATTTTTCGGCTCGATTGAAATGCCCTCGTCGCCGCGGTCGGACTGGATATTCATCATATTAATCATGTAAGCGCTGTTGTTAAACGAGCTGGAAGAAAATACATTGGAGGCGAACAGGGAATCGGAGCCAAATACGACGACGGAGGAGTTCGCCGCTTCCCCGGTATGCGTGCTGATGGCAGCCGCGTTATGCGTACCGTCTATCGCCTTTTCCAAGTCAAAATCTTCTTTTGCGTCAAACGGTACCAGAGCTGATTTTTCCGAGCTTTTGAACAGCGGAGAGGCCGTTTTATCATCAAGGATATTGACGGCCCTCGTATACTGGGCGAATACCGGAATAGAGGCATTCTTCAGGCCCGCGGTAAAGCTGTCGTTTGAAAAATCGAAAACGGAGGTAAAGTACTGGTTAGCATACAGCATATGGCTGCTGTCCGTTTCCGCGATATAGCCCTTTGAAAGCTCCATGCCCCATTCCTTTAGGAAGGAATCGAGAATCGGCGTATCCTCCATATAAGAATAGTTTGCGACATAGATGAGCGTTTTGCCGTATTCGCCGCCGTTTGAAAGAAAATCATTTAATTTCTGCACCGCGGCGGAATCAAGGTCTACGGAGGGCGCGAACAATACGGCCACAGGGGTGTCGTTGTCGATATCTCCTGTCAACAGCGTCGTTTCTGTCACCTCATAGTTATTGCTCTCGAGCAGCTTTTTGTAAGCGTCCGCGTTGTAGTCGCCGAAGCCGTTTATAAAGGTAACCTTCGTCTGCTCCTTTGAGGTGACGTTTAAAAGCGCCGTCGTAACGGCCGGCTCCAGATTGAGCGACTCTACCGTCTGCTGGTAGGTCTGCTGGTCGGTCGTCATGTTGAACAGGTCTGTAGTAGTCAGTACCCGATGTTTTTCACCGCTTTTTACGATGTAATCGCCTGCGGCAAGGTCGTCGTCCGGGTAGTTGGACGCAAACGCCGGGTTAGCGGAAAGGTCAACATATTTGATTTTAATTTTATCATTATAAACGGGATATTGCTTTAACAGCGTGTTCGCCTGGAGGAAATACTGGTTGTTGTTCTTGTAATCCTCTTCGGAGGCAAGCACCGTAATCTCTACGTCCTGGTCGATTGTCTTGACGAAATCGATGGTATTTTCAGAAAGCGCGTTCATATTGGAGCCCGTCATATCGAGGTTCATCTGCGGGAATTTGTCCGCAAGCACGCCCACGATGACGTTTACGATAATGGCGCCGGCGATGAACAGGCAGGTAATCAATATGGCAAGCCAGCCATGCTTGAACGCGTGGGAGCGCTGCTTTTTCTGCTTTTCCTTTTTGCCGCTTTTTTTATTGTCGTCCGGCGTTTTCCCTTCAGCGGACGGTGTTTTCTCCGGTTCGTCCATAAACGCTTCCAGCGTGGCCGCGTCAACGCGGCTCGCCGGCAGGCCGGAATCCTCCGTTGTCTCCTGGGGGGCGTTTGCGGACTCCTCCTCAGGAGCGCTGCCGTCCTGGCCCAATTTCTTTTTATTTTCTTCGTTATGCTTCATCCTTGCCACCTCCTTAGCTCCAGCGTTTTCTTTCGAGTGCGCGGTCAGTCAAAAACAGGAAGACCGCAATAAAGCTCAAAAAGAATACAACGTCGGGAATATTGAATGTACCGGCTGCGAAATCCTGGTAATGCAGAGAGAAGGATATGCTTGTTATCACACCGGAAATTACCTCTACCGGGATGATATTCGCGAGCATATCGACAAAAGATACCAGAACGAGCCCTGCCGCCATGCTCACGACGGCTGCCACAACCTGGCTGTCCGTCAGGGAGGAAATGAACATGCCGACCGCAATCAGCGCCGCGCCGATTAAAAACGAGCCGATAAAGTTGCAGAGAATCATTGTCCACGCGGGCGTGACAAAGCAGGCGATTACGATTGCGTATACAAAATAGATAGCGAGGCAGCACACAAATAAAAGGAGCGCCGCCAGATATTTGCCGAAAACAATCTGGAAAATACTTACCGGAGCGGTCAGCAGCGCCTGGTCGGTTTTCTGGCGCTTTTCCTCGCTGAACAGCTTCATGGTGGCCACCGGGATGACGATTGCCGTAATAATGAGCATGCTTGTAAATATGGGGGAAAGGTTTGCCGTGTTGGAGGTCAGGCTGTACCAGAACATAAACGCGCTGGAAAAGACAAAGTAAACAGAGAGCACGACGTATGCAATCGCCGAGTTGAAGAAGGACGTAAATTCACGTTTGAAAATCGCCGCCATTATTGCCTGCCTCCTTTCCGTTGTGTGGGAACCGGCCCGTTCGTCAGGCGCAGGAACGCTTCCTCAAGGGAAAGCTCCGCGTCCTTCATCAGGACGATTGGGTGGCTGCCGCGCGCCATGGCGTTGAAAATATCCTTGCGCACGTCCTTATCCTTTTCCGCGCGCACGATAAATTCCGTGCAGTCGGAGGACAGGCTGCGGATGCGCTCCACCTTTGTAACGCCGCCTATATTTTTCAGGTCGCTTGCTATCGCGACCTCGTTTCCTATAATGTGAAGCAAAAGGTTATTCGAGTTGGTAAGCGTGCCGGACAGCTCGTTTGTGGCGGAATCCGCGACGAGCGTGCCCCGGTTGATGACGATAACACGGTCGCAGGTCGCCTGAACCTCGGAAAGCACATGGGAGGAAAGGATGACCGTGTGCTTTTTTCCCAGGCCCTTGATGAGCGCGCGCATCTCAATAATCTGCTTCGGGTCGAGGCCGACGGTCGGTTCGTCCAATATAATAACGGGCGGGTTGCCGAGCAGCGCCTGTGCCAGGCCCACGCGCTGGCGGTAGCCCTTCGACAGGTTCTTGATGAGCCTGTTTTCCACATCATTTATTTTTGTAACCTTACAAACCTCTTCGATATGTTCCTTTTTTGGCAGGGTTACCCGCTTAAGGTCGAACATGAATTCCAGGTATTTGCGGACTGTCATGTCGATATAAAGCGGAGGAATTTCCGGCAGGTAGCCGATTTTCGATTTTGCGCCCGCGGGGTCCTCCAGAATCTCACAGCCGTCGACTGTCACCGTCCCCGACGTAGAGGACAGGTAGCCTGTAATAATGTTCATCGTGGTCGATTTTCCCGCGCCGTTCGGGCCGAGAAAGCCTAAAATTTCGCCGCTGTCCACGGTAAAGCTCACGTCGTTTACCGCAAGCTGGTTACCGTAGCGCTTTACGAGGTTTTTCACCTCAACCATAGATTCACTCACTCCTTTGATTTTAAAACCATTTTTCAAGAAAAACGCGATAGAAAGGGCAATAGTCCACTCAATATTTTAAGAGATTTCCGCCTTATATGTGTTACGATTGTATGAATTTTTGTATCAATCAACTTTGATTTTATCGCGTGTGGATACAAGCCTTTATTTTTATTTGAAGCATGCAGTTTCATTGTCTGTTTTTTGGAACGCTTCAGTTTCTTGATTTTTTCTTCTACAAAAAATTTTGTCATGGCCGGTTTTTTCTTTTTTTGCCCGGTTGATGTAATTCAAAATATTTACATGCGGGCGTTTGTGCCTGACGCTGCTTAATTCGTGGATAAACACAGTGGCCGTGGTCAAGCTGTAGCCATTGTTTTTTTGAAAGTCTTACGTAATGCGCACAGTAGTATTCGCATTCTTTACAGACATGGTTTTCCATATTTAATCAACTCCATAAAGATTTAAAAGAATTCTTTTATTTGGAGTGTAACAAATATAAATTTTTTTTCAACTAGCATAACATAAACACTATATAGGCACTATAAAAAGAAAAAGTCCGATTATACAGCCATTTTTTGAACGAATGAAGAGCAATAATTTTTCTTGGAGCCGTTAATTTTTAGGAAGGTCTTTAAAAAATACCAGGCTCACGTAGCACTCCGCGCGAAGGCGCGGCGCTGGGCGGTCCCGTACTATCTATTCTACAC